>JACPCG010000098.1 GCA_016179925.1 Candidatus Rokuibacteriota bacterium
CTCTGGTACACGGTCGTGGACAACCACATCCTGAACTTCACGCGGCAGCGCGTCTTCCCCGACGAGGACGTGCCGCTCGGCTCGGTGGAGTTCCTCGTGGTCACGCTGGCGGCCTTCCTCCCGTGGGCGCTCGCGCTGCCCTGGGCGCTCGGCCGCGCGTTCCGCCGGCCGTGGGGCGACGCGACGGCCCGCCTCTGGCTCCTCTTCGGACTCTGGGCGGTCCTCCTGATCGGCTTCTTCACGGTGTCGGCCTTCAAGCTGCCGCACTACGGGCTGCCCGCCTTCCCCGCGCTCGCCCTGCTCGTCGCGCGGGTCTGGGACGAGACGATCGACGGGGTCCCGCGCGCCGCCTCCCCGCGCGCGCTGCTGGCGCCGCTGCTCGTCCTGTTCGCCCTCGTCACGGCCGCATTCGCGGCGGTGTGGAGCGGGCTGGTGCGGATTCCGCCCGACGTGCTCGCCAGCGTGGACATGGCCACGCGGAACCTCGTGGCCAAGGGGCGGAGCGCGCCCCAGTCGCCGCTGGAGGCCTGGCTCCCGATCCTCCTGCGCGGCGCCGCGATCTTCGGGCTCGCCGCCGTGGCCATGGCGGTGGCGGTCTGGCGCCGCGCCGCGGCGCTCGGCGTCGGCGTCGCCCTCGCGGCGACGATCGCCTTTCTGTCGGTGGTGGCGGGCGAGGGCATGACCCAGTTCGTCCGCACGCGCGCGGTCCGGCCGCTCGCGCAGACGCTGGCGCAGCGCGCCCTGCCGGGCGATCTCATCGTGCACGAGGGGCCGCTCGAGAACAGCGCCTCGGCGCTGATCGTGCTCGGGCGCCGCGTCGCGGTGGTGAACGGGCGCCAGTCGAACCTCGCCTTCGGCGCGACGTTTCCGGAGGCGAAGGACATCTTCTGGGACCCGCCGCGCCTGCGGACCGCGTGGGCCGCGGCGGGGCGCCACTACCTCCTCTCGACCGTGGAGCCCGAGAAGAGCGTCGTCCGCTCGCTCCCTCCGGAGCGCGTGCACCTCATCGCCGAGGCGGGCGGCCGCTGGCTCTATTCGAATATGATGGGACGGTGAGCCCCGCGACACCCCGGTACGTCCTCAAGCCGGATCCGCACTCGAGCCACTCGATCATCCTCGCGTGGCTCGGCGAGGGGCGCGGGCGCCGAATTCTCGACGTCGGCGCGGCGGACGCGCTCGTGAGCCGGCAGCTCACCGCGCGCGGCTGGCGCGTCACCGGGATCGAGGGCGACCCGGCGCAGGCCCTGGCGGGCGCGCCGTACTGCGAGCGGATGATCACCGCCAACCTCAACCGCGAGGTCCCCGAGGTCCAGGGGCCGTTCGACGCGATCCTCTACGGCGACGTCCTGGAGCACCTGATCGAGCCGCTGCGCGTGCTCGTCGAGCTGAACCGCGCGCTGGCGCCCGACGGCTTCGTGATCGTCTCGGTCCCCAACATCGCTCACCTGTACATCCGCCTGTTGCTCCTGCTCGGGCGCTTCGACTACATCGACCGGGGCATCCTCGACAACACGCACCTCCGGTTCTTCACGGCGCGCTCGCTCCGGGCGCTGCTCGCCGACGCCGGGCTCGCCGTCGAGCGCTTCGCGGCGACCCCTGCGCCGCTCTACCAGATGCTGCCGGCGCGGTGGCACAAGCGTTGGGTGGCCGTGACGCACACGATCAACGCGGCGATCGCGCGGAACCTCCCACGGGTGCTCGGGTATCAGTTCATCGTGCTGGCGCGGCCGACCGACGGCGCGCCCGGAGCGGGCCGTGAGTGAGCGAGTGGAGAAGCCGAAGGTCGTCGTCGTCATGCCGGCCTACAATGCGGGGCGCACGCTCCGTCTGACCTACGAAGAGCTGCCGAAGGACACGGTCAGCATGGTCATCCTCGTGGACGACGGGTCCACGGACGCGACGCTCGAGATCGCCCGGCAGCTCGGCCTCGAGATCTTCGTCCACAACCGGAACTACGGGTACGGGGCGAACCAGAAGACGTGCTACGCGGAGGCGCTGCGCGCGGGCGCGGATATCGTCGTGATGGTGCACCCGGACTACCAGTACGACCCGCGGCTCGTGCCGCAGATCGTCGCGCCGATCCTCAGCGGCGAGGCGGACGTGGTGCTGGGCTCGCGGCTCAAGGCGGGCCTGGCGCGCCAGCAGGGCATGCCGTGGTGGAAGTATGTGTCGAACCGGTTCCTGACGGGGGTCGAGAACCGCGTCTTCGGGCTCACCCTCTCCGAGTACCACACGGGGTACCGGGCCTTCCGGCGCGAGGTGCTCGAGACGGTGAACTTCGGGGCGAACTCCGACAGCTTCGTCTTCGACCAGGAGATCATCGCGCAGGCCGTCGCGGCCCGCTTCCGGATCGCCGAGATCGCGGTGCCGACGCGCTACTTCCCGGAGGCGTCCTCGGCGGGCTTCGTCGCGTCCTCCGTCTACGGCCTGCGGATCCTCGCGGTCCTCTTCTGGTACACGCTGCACAAGCGGGGCCTGCGGCGCTCCCGCCGGTTCGACAGCCTCCGCGCGAGGTACACGCGGCTTCCATGACGGCGCTGGCGCGCCCGCTGGAAGTCGTGGCGGCCGCCGTCTCGCTCCTGACCCTGGCGGTTCTCGCGACCGGCGGCTGGCGCGTCGCCGGCCTCGCGCTCACGCGCGCCGAGGACCTGGTCGTCCTGCTTGCGGCGCTGGTCGCGGTCCGCCTGCTGGTCGCTCCGGTGACGCTGCCGGCGGTGCGCCCCGCGCGGGCCGTCGCGGTGGGCGTCGGCGTCTACGCGCTCGTCATGGGATTCATCGTCGTCACGCGGCATCTGGCGCTGCAGACCCACGCGCTCGACCTCGGCTACTACGTCCAGGTCGTGTGGTCGATCGGCCGGGGGCACGGTGCCCGCGTCACGCTGCCGCCCATGCACGCCTGGGGCGACCACTTCTCGCCGGTCCTCTACCTGCTCGTGCCGCTCGGCTGGCTGGCGCCGGGCGGAACGGCGCTGCTGCTGGTGGAGACGCTGGTCTTCGCCGCGGGCGGCGTCGTCGTGTTCAGGTACGCCGCGCGGCGGCTCGCCCCGCACGCGGGTGGACCGCGGGCGGCCGCGGCGTTCGCGTTGCTCTTTCTGCTCAACCCGTCGCTCCACGGCATCAATCTCCGGGCGATCCACCCGCAGGCGTTCGCGATCGCGCTCCTGCCGGCCGCGGCGCTGGCGTTCGACGCGCGGCGCTACGGCTGGTGCGCGGCGGCGTTGCTCGTGACGCTCGGGGGCAGGGAGGACTGCGCGATCGCGGTGATGGGCTTCGGCATCTGGCTCGCGCTCGCGCGCGGTCGCTGGGCCCTCGGCGCGGGGGTGGCCGCGGCGAGCGTCGCCCTCCTGTTCGCCGACATCACGTGGGTCATGCCGTACTTCCGCGGCAGCCCGTACCCGCACCTCGGCCGGTACCGGCATCTGGGATCGTCACTGGACGAGATCCTCCTGACGCTCGCGACGCGGCCGTGGCAGTGGGTCGGCATGGTCGTGTCGGCGAAGAAGATCGTGTATCTGCTGGCCCTGCTGGCGCCGCTCGGCTTCCTGCCGCTCCTGGCGCCGCGCGTGCTCGCCGCGGCGCTGCCGGCGCTCGCGCTGAATTTGCTGGCCCTCGACCCGATCCTCGTCAATCATCGGGGACAGTACCAGTCCTTCGTCCTGCCGTTTCTGGTTCTCGCCGCCGTGGACGGCTGGGCGCGGCTCTCCGTCTGGACCGGTGAGCGGCCACGCGTCCGGCTGCTGCGGCCCGGCGCCGCCCTGGGCTTCGCGTTCGTCGCGAGCGTCGCGCTCACGGCCCGTACCGTGAACGACCTCACGCTGACGCGCTGGATGCCGGCGCCCTGGCAGCGCGCCGGGCGCACCCTCGCGCGCGAGATCCCCGCCGGCGCCGCCGTCAGCGTGAACGAGCGGCTCGTGCCCCACCTGGCGATGCGACGCGAGGTCTACGTCTTCCCGTCCGGTCTCGAGCGGGCGGAGTACGTCCTCGACTCCGACGTCGAGGTGGCGAAGGCGCCGCCGGCAGGGTACGCCGTGGTGAGGCGGGCGGAGGGCTGGGTCCTGCTGAAGCGCGGCGGCTAGCCCAGGGCTAGGGGGATGAGCTTGTCGGTCGCCGGCGACGCATCGTCACTCATGGCAGCGGACGACGAGGCTGTCGCCCTCGAGGCTCAACGGCAGCGGCGTCAGGCGATCGCCCGCGCACGGCCCACCGGTGCAGCGCCCCGTATCCGGCTCGTAGAGCGCGCCGTGCGTCGAGCAGATCAGCGAGCGGCCGTCCTCGGTGAAGAACTCGTTCGGCCAGAGGTCCAGGGGCGTGCCGACGTGGGGGCAGCGGTTGACGTACGCGCGGTAGCGGCCGTCGTGGTTCACGACGAAGCCGCGGATCGCCCGCCCGCCGCACTCGAGCCTGAACGTCGCCGTGTGGCCGGGAGCCACGCCCGCGGCGGGGCAGCGCCACTCGCCCGAGGCCGTCATGCGCCGCATGTTACCATCGGCCTTGTGCTCGCGATCGACGCGCGCGATGTGACCAAGACGTTCCGCTCGGGCTGGCTCCGGCGGCGCGAGACGCACGCCCTGCGCGGCGTGTCGCTCGCGGTCCCGCGCGGCGCGATCTGGGGCCTCCTCGGCCCGAACGGGGCGGGGAAGACCACGCTGCTCTCGATCCTGGCGACGCTCCTCACGCCCGACGGCGGAAGCGTGACCGTGCTCGGCCACGACGTCCTGCGCGAGGCGGCGGCGCTCCGCCACCGGCTCAACATGGCGAGCGGGCGGCCGTCGTTCCTCTGGAGCCTCCGCGTCGACGAGATCATCGCGTTCTACGGCCGGCTCTACGGCCTCCACGGCGCGGCGCTCCGCCGGCGCGTGGACGAGCTCGTCGAGCTCTGCGAGCTGGTGCCCTTCCGGCGCGTGCAGTACAGCGAGCTCTCGACCGGGCTCAAGCAGCGGGTGGCGCTGGCGAAGTCGCTCGTGAACGATCCGGAGCTCCTCTTCCTCGACGAGCCGACGCTCGGCCTCGACCCCGACGTCTCCGTGCGGGTCCGCCAGCACATCGCGCGGCTCCGGCGCGAGCAGGGCATCACGATCGTGCTCACGACCCACTACATGCGTGAGGCGGAGGAGCTCTGCGACGAGATCGCCTTCATCAAGGCAGGCCGGATCCCCGCGCGCGGCACGCCCGGGGAGCTGAAGCGCCAGATCCGTCTCGGCGAGGTGATCGCGCTCAAGCTCGACCCGGCGGCGGTGGAGTGGCTCGCCGAGGCGCCCGGCGTGCTCCGCTGCGCGGAGGCCGGCGGGTGGGTGGAGTGCACGGTGGACGAGGCGGAGAAGCGGCTGCCGGAGCTCCTGCGCGCGCTCCACGCCGACGGCGTCGTGGTGAAGAACGTCCAGGTCCGCGAGCCGGACCTCGAGGAGGTCTTCGTTGAACTGGCGAAATGAGCTCCTCGCCGTGTGGGCGGTGGCCGTGAGAAACGCCCTCATGGCCTCGCGCAACGTCTTCTTCTTCTTCGAGCTGCTCTTCTGGCCCATCGTCGGGGTGGTCTCGATCGGCCTCATGACGCGGTTCCTCGAGCTCACGCCGGAGCAGGCGTCCTTCGTCCTGATCGGCACGATCGCCCTCTCCGTGGTGAACGTCTGTCAGCTCGAGGTCGCGTACGCCGTCCTGATGGACGTCTGGTCGAAGTCGCTGAAGCACCAGTTCCTCGCCCCGATCGGCATCCGCCACCTCACCCTGGGCTCCTGGCTCGTGGGGATCGCCCGCGGCCTGGCGATCTTCGTCCTCCTCGCGGCGTTCGGCTGGTGGGCGTTCGGCTTCGCGGTGCTGGCGCCGGGGCTCCCGGCGGTCGCCGTGTTCGTCTTCGGGTGCTTTCTCACCGCGTGGATCGTCGGCGTCGCCGTCTGCGCGCTGATCACCCTCTTCGGCAATCGCGCGGAGGCCTTCGCCTGGGCGAGCGTGAACCTCGTGCTCGTTCTCGCCGGCCTCTATTATCCCGTCTCCGTGCTGCCCGAGTCGCTCGGCGCGGTCGCGGCCGCGATCCCGCTCACGTACTTCCTCGACGCCTATCGCGCGCACTTCGGCTTCGCCTCCGAGTTCCGGGCGCCGATCGCGACGGGGCTCGCGCTGGGGGCGCTCTACACGGCGCTCGCCCACTGGGCCTTCTTCGCCGCAATCCGGCGTGCGCGGCGCACCGGGCTTCTCCTCAAGATGTCGGAGTGACCGCATGGACATCCACGCGTTCGCCAGGCTCCCCACGACGACCTTCGCCGACGTGCTGACGCGCGATCGGGTCATGGACCCGTCCATCCGCCCGCTCTGGGGTCCGATGCCGCGCCTGGCCGGCCCCGCGTATCCCGTCGCGTGCCCGGCGGGCGACAACCTGATGCTTCACGTCGCGATCCACCGCGCGCCGGCCGGATCGGTGATCGTCTGCGCCGCCGGCGACTCGAACTGGGCGATGGCGGGCGGCAACGTGTGCGCCTACGCTCAGCAGCGCGCCATCGCCGGCTTCGTGGTGGACGGCGCGATCCGCGACCTCGCCGAGACGCGGGAGCGGCGCTTTCCCGTGTTCGCGCGCGGCGTGATCCCGATCCCGGGCGTCAGGAAGACGGCCGGGCTCATCGACGTCCCGGTGGTGTGCGGCGGCGTCACCGTGGCGCCCGGCGACGTCGTCGTCGCCGATGAGGAGGGGATCGTCGTCCTGCCGAAGGGGCAGGCGGAAGCGATCCTCGCGCGGGCGGTCGAGAGGGCGGACAAGGACGCGAAGACGCCGCTCGCGGACTGGGTGAAGGCGCACAAGGCGCGGATCGACGAGGCGACGCGGAGCCTCGGGATCTAGTCCGGACTAGTGGACCCGGTCTTCTCGGCCGTGCTGCTCGGCTTCGTCCTCGGGCTCCAGCACGCGACCGACCCCGACCATCTGGTCGCCGTCGCGACGATCGTGACGCGCGAACGCCGCTTCGCCGACGGCGCGCTGGTCGGCGTGCTCTGGGGCCTCGGGCACATGGCGACGCTCACGCTCGCGGGAGCGGCGATCGTCGCGTTCAGGCTGACGATCGGTCCGGAGGTCGCGGGCGGATTCGAGTTGCTCGTTGCGGCGATGCTCGTCCTGCTCGGGGTCTGGCGCCTGCGGGACGCGGCGCGAGGGCTCGACGCGGTGCCGCCGGTCCATCTCACGGCCGATCACGAGCACGGCCATCTCGAAGCCGTCCACAGCCATCCGCACCTCCACGGCGAACACGTCCACGCGCATCCGCACGTCCATCCATCGCGCAGCCTGCTCGCGGCGCTGAGCGGGCGACGCGGTCGATTGCCGGCGCGGGCGCTGCTGGTCGGCGCGGTGCACGGCATGGCGGGGAGCGCCGCCGCTTCGCTCCTCGTCCTGGTGACGCTGCGCTCGACGTCGAGCGTCGTCGGCTATCTCGCGGTCCTCGGGGTCGGAACAATCCTCGGCATGACGCTGTTGACCGCAGCCATGGCCTACCCGGTGTCGCTGGCGCTCCGCTTCCGCCACGCCCGCCGCGCGCTCGCGCTGTGCGCGGGCGTTGGCTCGATCGCGTTCGGCGTCGCGTACGGCTACGCGGCGCTCTGAGTTCCGCGGCTGAGGGTCAGCGGTTCAGGAACTTCCTTACGCTGGCCGCGATCCCGGCGGGGTCGAGGCCGTGCTTGGCGTAGAGGCTCTTCGGGTCGCCCGACTCGCCGAACCCCTGGACGCCCAGGCGCTTGAGCGGGGTCGGCAGCGCCTCGGCGAGCGCCTCGGCGACGGCGCCGCCGAGCCCACCCGTGATCGCGTGGTCCTCCGCGGTCACCACGTGGCCGGTCTTGCCCGCCGAGCCGAGCAGTCCTTCCTCGTCCAGCGGCTTGATGCTGGCCGCGTTGACGACCTCCGCCGAGATCGAGTCGGCTTCGAGGAGCTTCGCGGCCTCCAGGCAGTTGAACACGGTGCCGCCCGAGCCGATCAGCGTGACCTCGTTGCCGGGGCGCAGCACGAGCCAGCGGCCTGGCCGGAAGCGGTAGTCGGGCGGGCACACGGGCTCGAGGTTCTGGCGCGTGAGGCGCAGGTAGAGCGGACCCTCGTGCTCGACGGCCCAGGCGACGGCCTGCCGGGTCTCGAGCTCGTCGGCCGGCTGGATGACCGGCAGGTTCGGCAGCGCGCGGATGCACGCGATGTCCTCGAGCCCCATCTGGCTGTAGCCGTCCTCGCCGATGGCGATGCCGGCGTGGGTGCCGACGATCTTCACGTTGGCGTTCGTGTAGGCGACGGAGATGCGGATCGTCTCGAACCGACCGACGACGAAGCAGGCGAATGAGCAGACGAACGGGATCCTGCCCGCGAGCGCCAGGCCCGCGCCGATCCCGACCATGTTCGACTCGGCGATGCCGAGATTGAAGGCGCGGTCGGGGTAGGTCTTGGCGAACCTCGCGGTCATCGTGGACTTCGAGAGATCGGCGTCCACGGTGACGATCCGGTCGTCTTTTGCGCCGAGCTCGAGGAGCGCTTCGCCGAACGCCGCGCGGCTCGCCTTGGCGGGCATCACGTCTTCTCCAGCGCGGAGAGCTCGTCCACGAGCGCACGGGTTGGGGGGTTCTTCGCCAGGTAGCCGTCCCACGCCGCCTCCCCCACACCGAGGATCTCGCGAATCGCCCGGATCGCCTCGGCGGGCTTCGGCGCTTTGCCGTGCCACTCCGGGTCGTTCTCCATGAACGAGACGCCCTTGCCCTTGACCGTGTGCGCGACGACGATGACGGGCCCGACCGTGGCCTCGGCCTGGTCGAGGGCCTTCGCGATCTGGTCGAAGTCGTGGCCGTCGATCTCGATCACGGTCCAGCCGAAGGCCTGCCACTTGGCCAGGACCGGCTCGAGGTCGAGGATCTTCGCCACGAAGTTGTCGAGCTGGATCTTGTTGTAGTCGAGGATGACGGTGAGGTTGTCGAGCCCGTGCATGGGCCGGCCGAGCTTCGGCGCCGACATCGCCGCCTCCCAGACCTGGCCCTCCTGGATCTCGCCGTCGCCGAGGATGCAGTAGACGCGGGCGGGGGAACGCCGCAATCGGAGGCCGAGCGCCAGCCCCAGCGAGATCGAGAGTCCCTGGCCGAGCGAGCCCGTTGCGGCCTCGATGCCGGGCAACATCGTGCGGTCGGGATGACCCTGGAGCGGCGAGCCCAGCTTGCGCAGCGTGATGAGCTGCGACTCGGGGAAGTAGCCGGCCTTGGCCATCACCGTGTAGAGCGCGGGCACCGCGTGGCCCTTCGAGAGGACGACGCGGTCGCGGTCGGGCCAGTCGGGGTACCGCGGATCGTGCCGGAGCCGCCCGAAGTAGAGCGCGGTGAGGATGTCGATGACCGAGAGCGAGCCGCCCGGGTGCCCGGAGCCCGCGTGGGTGAGCATGCGGATGATCTGCACGCGGCACTCGCGGGCCGTCAGGACCAGACGCGCGTCTGCCATCAGTCGGGGCTCCTTGCGATCGCGTCGACGCGAACACCCCGGACGGCGATCTCGGGGGCGTAGACGACCTCGTCCGCCGCCCAGACGATCGTGCCCTTCACGTCGCTGGTGATGCCGACGATGTTGTTGAGAATCGTGGCAATGTTGTCGTTGATCCGGATCGCGTTGGCCCGGATGGGCGCCGTGAGCCGCCCGTCGCGAATGATATAGGAATCCGCGACGACCGTACAGGTGAAATCGCCCGCGCGCAGGCCGTTGATCGGGTACGTGTACCAGATCCGGCCGATGTACAGGCCGTCTCGCACGCGGCGAAAGAGCTCCTCGCGCGTCACCCCCTCGGCGCCCTGGACGACGACGTTGGACGCGGCGATATCCGGCTGGCTGTCGAACCGGCGCCCGCCGCCGGCCCCGAAGCGGAAGCCGTTGCGGGGTACCAGCGCGGCTTCGGCGGTCGGGCCGGTGGCGCCCAATTTTTCGGCGAGCGTCGGATCGCGCAAGAGCCGCTGGGTCTCGTACCAGCTCGAGAGGCTGCCGGCGAGGACGCCGTTCCTGATGAGGTCCGTGCGGCCGGTGGGCAGCCCCTCGCACGTGATCCCCTTGGAGCCCATGAGCCCCGGGCCGGCGCCGTGGTCGTAGACCGTGAGGAGGGGCGAGGCGACGGGCCGCCCGAGCTTGCCGAGGAACGGCGTGTTCGAGGCGTAGAACGCGCGCGCCGTGCAGGCCGGGACGACGATGTTGTTCAGGAGGTCCGCGACGGGCTGCCGGGCGAAGACCACGGTGTACTCGCCCGGCGGCACCCGCTCGCCGCCGATCGCGCTGATCGCGTTCTGGGCGGCGTCCACGCCCGCCTCGTCGGTGAAGTGGTCGAGGCGCGTCCCCGTGAACGCGCCGGAGCCCTTGGCGGCGTGCGCCTCGACCATCGCGGTCACGAACGCGGTGAGGAGCGTCGACTCGTCGGTCTGGACGGAAGGCATGCGGGTCGAGACGATCGCGATCCGCTCCTGGAGGATCGTGACGTCGCCGCCCAGGATGAGGGCGAGGCGGCGGAGCGCCGCCTCGCTCCCCGCGAGGTCTGCGAGCCGCGCGGACGCCATGAACGTCGTGAGCGCGCCGTTGACGACCCTCCAGCCCGCCTCGACGAGCTGCGCGTCGTCGAGCGCCATCAGGGCGGGGTCGTGGTACCCGGTGAGGGCGCGCGGCTCGCGCGAGGGCTGCGGCAGCGAGACGAACTCGGGATCGGCGACGGCGGCGCGGCGCGCCTTGTCGAGCGCCCGCTCGGCGCCCCGGAGCGTCAGGTCGCTCGGCTCGCTCCCGAAGCCGATGAGCCGCCCCGCCGGCGAGTCGAACACCGCCTGGATGCCGAGGCCGTGGGACTCGACTGACTTCGGCTCCTCGACGCCGTTGCAGGGCACGTGCGAGGTGTAATTGAGGCGCGTGAGCAGCGCGCCGTTGGCTGCCGTGAAGACCTCGGCCTCGACCACGCCGCGCTGGCTCCTGACGAAGTCGAACGCCTGCTGGGCCGCCCGCGCGAGCTCGGCCGCCGTCCGGATCCCGTCAGTGAGCGGGAACACCGCGGGGGTTCTTCCCCTCGACGGGATAGCCCTTGGCGATCCACCCCGGGAGCCCTTCGTCGAGGACGCGGTGGTTCCGCCATCCGAGCCGGTAGAGGACGTTGCTGGCCCCACGGGACAGCGCGTGGGGGCAGGTTCAATAGAAGACGACGAGCCCCGTCTTCGAGATCTCGTACGCGCGGTCGGGCACGGCGCGGAGCGGCATCGAGCGGGCGCCCTTGATGTGGACCTCGACGTACGCGTCCCAGCGGCGCACGTCGATGATGTCGGCCCTGATCCCGCGGTCGAGGAGGGCCTTGAGCTCGTCCACCGAGATGAAGGCGACGGGCGACTCGGGCGGCGCCGCCGGCGCGGCGCCGACGAGCAGGACGGTGACGGCCACGGCGACGCCGAGGGCGCCGCGCACGCTCAACGCCCCGTGAGCCTGGCGCGGCTGCGCATCGTCGGCCCGCCGTTGCCGAGCTTCCTGGTCTGCATGGGTTGCCCCTTGCCGCAGTTCGGGATCGGATAGAGGCGGAAGTCCGAGCCTGCCGCGTCCACGTTCATGAGATAGTCGCGCGAGTCGGCGGCGATGCCGCCGTCCCGGTAGAGGCGGCCGAGCTCGCCGTTCCTGATCTCGTAGACCCGGCGCGCCGAGATGCGGAAGTTCTCGCGGCTCTCGGCGATGGACGGCGTGCGGTGCCCCGCCAGGTACCAGCCGCGGTCCACCTCGCGGACGATCTCCTCGGCCGGGCGCGTCCCCGCCGCGAACACCGTGTTCGACATGCGGACGAGCGGCACGAGCGCCGCGTCCGTCGCCTTCCAGTGCCCGTTCGGCGCGCCGCCGAAGATCGCCGCGGTCTGGCGGCTGTTCATGAAGCCGCGGAAGATGCCCTCCTCGATGTGGACGACGCGGCGCGCGGGCGTGCCCTCGTGGTCGTACGCGTAGTGGCCGTAGCCGGGGAGCGACGGGTCGGAGTACGCGGTCACGAGGGACGAGGCGACCCGCCGGCCGACGTGGTGCTCCGTGAGGCCGCCGAGGAGCCACGAGCGCCCCGCGTACGCAGTCTCCATCTTGAGCGCGCGGTCCAGCTCGACGGGATGGCCGACGATCTCGTGCGCGACGAGGGTGTTGTAGTGCGGGTCCGTGACGACGACGACCTCGCGCTCGGTCGAGGGCAGCGGCGGCGCGGCGGCGAGCTCCACACCCTCGCGCGCCAGGGCCAGCGCGAACTCGCGGAACGTCGGGAACCGGATGAGCGGCTCGTCCACGCCCGCGAGCAGGATCTCCCAGCCGCGCTGGTGGCCCAGGGCGTCGTGGAGGCCCTGGCTCGTCTCGCCCGCGACCGCCACGACCGAGCACGATCCCTGTGTGAGGGCGAAGGCCTGGTCGATCAGGGCGCCGTCGGTGGAGGCGAAGAGCTCGCGTGAGAGCTGGGTGAGGGTCGTGATGGCGTTGTACTTGAGCGCCGGCGCCACCGCGGCGACCTGCCGAGAGACGTCCGCGGCGTAGCGGATCATCTCGGCGAGGCCGACCGTGCGGGGGTCCACGCGATAGACGGCGGCAACCGAGTCCTCGCGGACCTCGACCCGGTGGAGCCGCGTGTCGGCGAGCGCCTCGCCGAGGGCGCCGAACTTCTCCCGCGCGTCCGCCTTCATCTCGGCGTTGACCGCGGCGCGGCGGCGGGCGCGCTCGAGCGCCTCGCGGATGAGCGTGGCGAGCTCACCCGCATCGACGGCGCCGAGCGTGAGGCCCACGTAGCCGGGCGCGACCGTCCGGCCGCCCGCGAGGACCCGCACGCCCAGCGCGAGCGTGGCGTCGTCCCCCGAGCCCTTCGGCGTTCCGTTCTCGGCGGAGGCGTACTTGCCCTCCACCACCTCCAGGCGCAGGTCGGCGTAGCGCAGGTCGGGGAACCGCCGCACGTCCTCCAGGCACGCCTGGACGACGGGCTTGAGGGCGTCGATCAGCTCGACGGCGATCGGCCACGACACGGGCCCGGCGCTCAACCCGGACGATCCATGAACGGGTCGGCGGCGACCGAGCGGGTGGCGCAGGGGGCGTGCGACAGGGGTCGCGGGGACCCGTTCCCGCCCCGTGGACGCGGACCGCGCGCGCCCGGATGGAGCCCAGCCGCAACGGGGCAGCGGACGCGTGCCGCGTGGTCCCGGGACCCCTGTCGCACGCCCCCTGCGCCACCCGCTCGTCTCGTGCGTTCGACGTTCATGAATAGTCCGCGTCAGAACGGCTCGACGAGGACGGTCTCGCCGGCGGCCACGTCGCCGCGCTCTTCCTCGAGCACGACGAGGCAGTTGCCGGCGACCATGGACGAGAGGATGCCCGAGCCCTGCGGACCCGTGGTGCGCACCTCCCAGGCACCGTCCCTGAACCGGAGCACGCCCCGCTTGAACTCGCGCCGCCCTTTCTTCTTGCTCATCGGCTCGGTCGCGCGTGCCGCGTACGTCTCGTGGAACAGCCGCCGGCGACCGGCGAGCTTGTAGATCGCGGGACGCACAAAGAGCATGTACGCGAGCATCGAGGCGACGGGGTTGCCCGGGAGCCCGAAGAAGTGCGCCGAGCCGATCCGGCCGAACGCCAGCGGGCGGCCGGGCTGCATCGCGACCTGCCAGAAGTCGATCGCGCCGATCTCGTCGAGCACCTCCTTCACGAAATCGTAGACGCCGACGGACACGCCGCCCGAGGTGACGACGATCTCGCCGAGCGCGCCCGCCTCGAGGAGGCGCGCGCGGAGCTCGGCCCGCGCGTCGGGGACGATGCCGAGATCGATCACCTCGCCGCCGGCCTCGACGATCGAGGCGGCGAGCGTGAAGCGGTTGGCGTCGTAGATCTGGCCCGGCTTCCGCGGCGAGCCCGGCTCGACGACCTCGTCGCCGGTTGAGAGGAGGACGGCGCGCGGGCGGCGGTGGACGAGGACCTGACACCGGCCCAGCGAGGCGATGAGCCCGAGCTCCTGCGGGCGGAGCGCCGTGCCGCCCTCGATGACGACGGTGCCGGCCTGGATGTCCTCGCCGCGCATCCGCACGTTCGCGCCCTTCCGGATCGAGCCGACCCGCACGCGGCCGTCGAGCCGCTCGACGGTCTCCTGGGGATAGACGGTGTCGGCGCCGCGGGGCATCGGCGCACCCGTCATGATGCGGACGGCCTGCCCCGGCCCGAGCGCCCCGTCGAAGACGGCGCCGGCGGGCAGGTCGGCGACGACGTCGAGCTCGCGCGCGCCGGCCGCCGGGACCTCCGCGCTGCCGACGGCGTAGCCGTCCACGGCGGAGTTGTCGGTCGGCGGCACGTCGAACGGCGCGCGCAGGTCCTCGGCGAGGACGCGGCCGCGCGCGGCGCCGACGGGGACGAGCTCGGGAGGTGTGGGGCGTGCGATCTGGGCGAGGATCTGATTTTGACCATCCCTCACCGAAATCATGGCGATATTATACGCGGCATGGTCGAGACCCGTCCCGCCGGCTTCTGGATTCGCGCCGTCGCGCTCGCGATCGATTTCGCGATCTTCCTGATCGTGAAGCTGTCGTTCGATCTGCTGGGCTTGAGGATCTGGGGTCTGGAGGTCGGGAGCTCGATGGAGTTCGTGGTCGCGCTCTGGACGTTCACGCTCGTGTTCACCGCCGCGTACACGACGATCCTCCACGCGCTGTTCGGCCAGACGGTCGGCAAGATGGTCGTGGGCGTGCGCGTCATGATCGGTGACGACGGCGCGCCGCCGGCGCTCGGCGCCTCACTCCTCCGGTACTGCGCCTACTTCGCGTCGCTCGCGACGCTCGGGTTCGGCTACGTCATGGCGGGGCTCCGGCACGACAAGCGCGCGCTCCACGACCTCATCGCCGGCACGCGCGTCGAGCGGGACGCCCCCCGCAGGCCGGCGCGCGAGAGCCGGGACGCGGCGCCGCCCCCGGCGCTCGCGTGATCCCGCCATTGCCGCTCCGACCGCGAAACCGCCTGGCCGGGATGATCCTCGCGGCGCTCCACGATGCGCAGGCCCGCGAGGCGCTGGCGGCGCTGGCCGGCGCTTCCGAGACCGACGTCGCGCGCGACTGGCTCGACGCGGGCGAGCGCGGCCACGCGGGCGCGCTCCGCGAGCGCGCGCGCCGGGCGCGGGAGGCGTTGGCGACGCTGCCGCTCGCTCCGGGCGGCCGCGCGCTCGCCGAGGCGCTCGCGGAGGCCGCGACGCTCTACGACGCCGGCCTCTACTTCGAAGTCCACGAGCTGCTCGAACCGTGGTGGCTCCAGGCGCGCGGGGAGGCCCGAGAGGCGCTCCAGGGCCTGGTCCAGGTCGCCGTCGGCTACCAGCACCTGGCGAACGGCAACACGCGCGGCGCGCGGGCGCTCCTCGAGGAAGGAAGCGCGCGGCTCCACGGACGCGCTCTCGAAGGGCTCGCCCTGGACGCGTTCGCCCGCGCGGCCACGCGTTCCATCGAGCGGCTCGCGGACTTTGACTGGACTCTCGTCCCGCGGTTCCCGCGGAGAGGAAAGGACTGAGAAGTCTGCTTCCTCGTCTCCGCCCGCGCCTCCTTCCTCACCGGCATCTGCATCAGCCTGGACGGCGGGGCGACGCGGGGCGTCTATCTCTGATGCCCATGGCCTCCCGAGGGCGTGGTACGGTGGCGCTCGCATGATCGACGAGGCGCCGAAGGTGGTCGAGCAACGCCCGGCCCGCACACGGTATGAGGCCGCCCACTTCGTCGAAGCGTACGATCGGCTGCGATATCACGGCCTGGGCGGCCGGTACAACAACTGGAGACTTCGGCGGCTGCTCGGCAAGGCCGTGAAGGCTCTCCCGGCCGGGGCGGTCGTGCTCGACGTGCCGTGCGGCACCGGGCGGATCGACAACTGGCTCCTGAGGGCATCGCTGAGGGTCATCGCGGCGGACACCTCGGCCGCCATGCTGGCGGTGGCACGGCGAAACGTCCGGCCGACCCCGTTCTCGGCGGGATTCCTCAATGCCGATGCCGGTCGGCTCCCCCTGCGCAGCCGGAGCGTCGAGGCGGTGTTCAGTGTCCGGTTGCTCCATCTCATCGATCGGCCGACCCGGCTGGCCGTCTTGAGCGAGATGGCGCGGGTCACCCGGCAGTGGGTCGTGGTCGAGTACCGCACCATCGAGAAGCGCGTCAAGACCGCGAAGCGTGTGGTGATCCAGCGGCTCACGGGACGACCGAGGCCGCGGAAGAAAATGGCGCTGGCCGACGTCGCGCACGAGCTGAGCCTGTGTGGGCTCGTCGCCGAACGCTACTATTTCCCGAGTCGTTGGTTTTCTGGCAGCGTCGTCGTCATGGCCCGGCGGCGGCACACCACCGGCTAGCCCGGACTACTCATGAGCGCACCAGCAGGGGGCTCAGCGTGGCTTGACATGCGTCACCCCCTGTCACTATGCTCTCACGCGGGAGGCTGTAAGTAGTTGTCCCTATGCCGCCGCTTTCGTTAGGGCTAGGAGGGTCGCGCGATGGCCGCAAAGTTGTTCGTGGGTAACCTCTCCTTCCAGGCCACGGAGGAGGATCTTCGCGAGCTGTTCGCGCAGGCCGGGACCGTCGAGACGGTTCGGATCATCACCGACCAGTTCACGGGCCGGCCGCGCGGGTTCGGGTTCGTTGAGATGGCGACGAAGGAAGAAGCCACCAAGGCGATCGAGATGCTGAACGGGCGCCTTTTCCGGGACCGGAATCTCGTCGTGGACGAAGCGCGCCCGCAGCCGCAGCGCGGTGCCGGCGGTCCTCGCGGCGATCGCGGTCCTCGTCCCGGCGGCGGGGGTCCAGGCGGGGGAGGCTGGCGCCGCTAGAACGCGGAGCACTGACGACCCGGGGGCCGCGAGGTCCCCGGGTTTTTTCTTGACATGGAGCACTCAACAGATGACGACAGGCAAGCGGTCGGAGATCAGGCCCGGCGTGCCCGCCCCTGGAATGGCGGGGCGGATGGGAGCGTCGATCGACGCGCGACGGGGCGTGGAGTATCGCGAGCTTCGGGCCGCGAGTCTCGTGAATCGCTTCAACGGGCGGCCGATGCCCTTCGGCTGGACGGTGAATCCCTATCGCGGATGCGAGATGGCCTGTCGGTACTGCTATGCCCGCTACACCCACGAGTTCCTCGGGCAGAACGACCCGGAAGCGTTCGAGCGGTGCGTCTGGGTGAAGAAGACCAACCGTGTTGCGCTGGTCGCCGAGTTGAGGCGCGCCAGGAAGAGCGGGCGTCTCGTCGCCCTCGGGACGGCGACGGATCCCTACCAGCCTGCCGAGGCGAGGTTCGAGGTCACGCGGCGCCTGCTCGAGGCGGCACGCGACGTCCCCGGCGTGAGGCTCTCGATCACCACGAAGGGAACGCTCGTCGCGCGCGACGCGGAACTCCTCGCCGAGATCGCGCGGGGCTCGGAGCTCTCGGTGAACTTCTCGATCACGACGGCCGATCCCGCACTCGCGCGGCGTCTCGAGCCCCGGGCCCCCCGCCCCGACTTGCGCTTCGGCGCGATGGCAGCGCTGGTAGGGGCGGGAATCGAGACGCGCCTCTTCGTGATGCCGGTCCTGCCGCTCATCACCGACGGCGAGGACAACCTCCGGGCTCTCCTCGGCGCGGCGCGCGCCGCGGGCGCCTCCACCGCCGAGTCCAACGTGCTGTTCCTCCGCGCCGGCACGCGCGAGACGTTCTTCGCGTTCCTCGCCGCCGAGTTTCCGCAGCTCGTGCCGGAGTACGAGCGGCTCTACGCAGGCTCCGCATACGCGGCGCGGAGGTGCGTCGCCGAGATCGAGGCCCGCGTGAGCCGGCTGTCGAACGAAGCGGGATTCCCGGCCCGCCGCCTCTGCGACCGGCCCGATGATGGCCGACGCGGACGGCAGCTCTCCCTCGTCTGGTGAGGGAGCGCCGCTTCTGAGGCGAGCGCCTCAGAAGAGGGAGAGCTGGCTCCGGGTCTCGGGCTCGTCGGCGTACGGGCGGAGCCCGTCGAACTCGGTGAACGCCCGGAAGCGCTCCCAGACCTCGCGGACCTTGGCCTTGTAGTGCTCCACGTTCTCGTCGGGCCGGGCCGGGTCCCAGTCGCTCGCGAGCCGCGCGTACTCGTTGACGGCGACGCCCGCGGTCCGGCCGGCGACGTAGTAGGAGATCTGGTCGCCGGGCTGCACGGCGCGTCCGGACGCGATCGCGAGCTCATAGGGCGCCGACGGCGGCCGCGCGCCCGCGGCGACCTTCGCCCGGTACGCGTCGAGCGAGTCCTGGAGCGTCTCCGTCCGCGCGAAGACGCGCGGCGCGACGCGGTGGGCGGCGAAGTCCTCGAGCCATCCGTCCACGATCCGCCGGACCTCGTGGGGCCGGCCCGCGAGCAGCGCGCGCACGATCTGCTCGATGAGCTGGCGCAGGAACGGCTCGAGCCCGCGCGAGCGAAAGGCGGAGCCCTTGAGGAAGAGGCGCCCGCGCTCGTCGAGGAGCGCGTAGGTCTTCATCTTGTAGCTGAACATCGCGGGGTAGCGGCCGTCGAGCTCGAGCTGGAGCCCGGGCGGCAGGCCCTCCGCGATCCGCTCGAGGAGCGCCTCGTCGGCGGCGGGAGCGTGGCCGGGCGGCGGGACGAAATAGACGCCGTCCGTGTCCGCCTCGACCGGGGTCGCGCCGAGCCCGGCCAGCCGCTCGAGGAGGGTGGTCAGGACGGCGCGGCCCTCGGCGGTCACGCGGTTGGCGGCGTCGAAGTCGTTCCAGTGGCCGCTCGAGAACGCCAGGTAGCCGTAGAAGGCGTTGGTGAGGATCTTGAACGACTGCTGGAGCGCCAGGAGGTGGGCGCGCTCGCGGGCGTCGCCGCTGTCGCGCGCCAGGCGCTTGGCGCGGACGCGGAACTGGTACAGGTGGCGCAGCAGCTCCGTGAACACGCCGAGCGCGTCGGAGGCGGGCGCGATGGGCCCGGCGAGCATCAGCGACGGGTAGAGCGAGGTGACGTCCACGTGGAGGACCGGCCGCGCGACGCCCTGGTGAAGGACCGCGGTGTAGCCGCCGCCGACCGGGGCCACCGGTCGCGGCAGGGGGACCGCCTGGCCGCGGCGGAGGTACTCGCGGAGCATGAGCGCGTCGATCTTCGCCGCGGCACCGCGGAGCGTGCACGACTGGTAGTCGAAGGGGACGACCTGCGCCTGGGCGAAGTACGGCGGCGCCAGGACGGAGGCGACGCCGAGCGTCTCGACGGCATCGTCCGCCGCGTACGCCATGAGTCTCTCGGGCGCTTCCGTGAACTCGCGGGAGATGCGTGAGGGATCCAGGTACGTGCGCTCGGGCGCGGCGGCGCCGAAATGGCGGGCGAGGTCCTTCAGGCCGAAGCCCGGCAGGTCGCGCGTGCCCGCATCGTGGAGCATGGCGAGCATCCAGGTGTCCACGATGTGGCGGCCGGCGACTTCCCAGCGGCGGTAGCCGATCGTCCGCTCCGCGATCTGGAGTCGCGAGACGCGGCCGCTGAGCGCGCTTCCGTCGCGCCCCCAGGCCAGCGCGATCCCGTGGCGCCTGGCCCGCGCCTCGAGGTACTCGAGGTCGAAGCGGAAGATGTTGTGCCCTTCGATGACGTCCGGGTCGCGCTCGCGGATCAGGCGGGTGCACTCCCCGAGGAGCCCGGGCTCGTCGAGGCGGTCGCCGCGCACGACGTGGCGGAAGCCTGTCGAGTCGGCGAGGGCGATCGCGACGATCCGGTCGCCCGGGCGCGCTGCGCTCGGGAACTCGTGGCCCTCGGTCGTGAGCACCTCGATGTCGAGCGCCAGGCGCCGGAGGTCTTCGAACCCGAGGCCGCCGAAGGACGTCCGGCCGGTGAGGAGGAGGTACTGGTGGACCGGATCGGGGAAGAAGCGGTACGGGGCCGACGGCGCGTTGGCCGGCTGGCCGCTCGCCTCCCGGCACCTGTCACGCGCCGCAAGGGCGTCGCCCCACGCGCCGAAGCGGGCGAGCCGGCGCAGCTCGCCCGGGCCCGCCAGGGGCTCGATCGAGACGAGTCCGGGCGCACCCCTCACGAGATCGGCGTCGGCCAGCAGGAGAAACGGCAAGAACGGCACCAGCTCGCTGGTGACCGTGTCGCCCTCGCGGCGATAGAGGGTGAGCGCACGGCCGCCGTCGGCCAGCGCGTAGGCGAGGAGCCCGGGGGTCGGGTCGCGCCCGAAGAGGAGTGGTGCCCGCTCCAGGGTGAGCACTTAGAGGTCGAGGTGGACCTTCCCGAAGAGCTCGTCGCCCTGTTTGGCGGCGCACTTTGCGCCCTCGAGGGCGGGGAGACTCCACGCCGCGAAGCCCTCGTGGGGCCACGGCGTGAAGCGAATGCCGTCGGCCGCCGACATCTGCGCGCATCGGCGCCAGCCCTCCTCGCGGTACGTGCCCTTGAAGCGCGCGGAAGGGTCGGGCACCGGTCGCAGCGGGAACGCGCGCGATTCGATGCGCACGGAGAGATAGTCGGAGTACGCGACGACGCGGACGGGGCGGCTCACGGCGCCAGCATACGCGGGTCGCGGTGTATGCTCAACCCATGCTCCGGCGCGCGCTCGGAGTGCTGCTCGTCTCGACGGTACTCGGCGGCTGCGCCGCCGCCACTCTCTCCTTTCCGAACCCCGGCAAGCCCCTGGAGGTGCCCGCGTGGGAGTATCGGCCCGAGGGCGCAGGCCCGTTCCCGGCCGTCGTGCTCCTGCACGGCTGCCACGGCGTGTCGGCCTCGAACCACGAGTGGGCGCGGTGGTTCCGCGACCAGGGCTATGTCGCCCTCATCGTGGACAGCTGGGGCGCACGCGACATCGGCCGTGGGTGCGACGCGGACACGCCGGAGCTGCCGCCCACGGAGCGGTTCGACGATGTCGTGGGCGCGCTCAGGTTCCTCCACGGCCGGTCCTACGTGGATCGCGCGCGGATCGGCGCCATCGGCTGGTCGAACGGCGGGGTCTACGCCATTGCGGTGATCAACGGCCCGAGCCTCGAGCGGGCGCGCCGGCGCGGCGTCACGCTGCCCGAGCCGGGCTTCCGCGCGTCGGTGGGCGTGCATCCCGGCGGGTGCTTCTCGCTCGTGAACGAGCTGGTGACGCGGCCCCTCCTCGTCCTGATGGGTGACGCGGATGACTGGACGATTCCCGGGCCGTGCGTCGAGATGGTGGCGAACATGCGGCGCCGCGGCGCCGACGCCACGATCGTCCTTTACCCCGGCGCCTATCATTACTTCGACGTGGTCGGCCAGCCGCTCGCGTACCTGCCCGAGGTCGGCAACCGCAACAAGCCGGGGGAGTGCTGCGGCGCGACGGTCGGGTACGACCCCGCCGCGGCGGCCGACGCCCGTCGCCGCGTCGCCGAGTTCTTCGGCTATCATCTGAGGCACAGGTAGGGATCGCCCATGGACGCCTCCGTCGAGCTGGTCAAGCATCTGCTGCAATCCGTCGTGTACATCCACGCGACGGTGCCGCGCGAGCACCCGTCCACGCGGATCCTCGGCGACGAGCGGATGGGCAGCGGCGTCATCGTGGACTCCTCCGGGCTGATCCTGACGGTCAACTACGTGGTGATGGGGGGCCAGTCCGTCGACGTCACGTTCCAGAAGGGCCGGCGCGTCAAGGGCGAGGTCGTCGCCCAGGACTATGAGGTCGGCCTGGCCCTCGTGCGGGTCAAGCGCCAGGGGCTGCCCGCGGTGCGGCTCGGCTCGGGCGACGCGCTCGAGCGCGGCGATGCCGTAATCAGCCTCGCGGCGATCGGCGCGCAGGAGCGCCGCATCGCAGGCGGCGTCGTCACCTACCTCGGCGAGTTCGAGGCGTACTGGGAGTACCTGCTCGAGCGCGGCATCGTGTCGAGCGCGCCGAACCCGGGCTTCGGCGGCGGAGGGCTCTTCGCCATGACGGGCGCCATGGTGGGCACCCTCTACCTGAACCTGAGCGAGATCGCGCGCAACTCGCTCGCGATCCCGGTGGATTTCTACCGCGCGCACGAGCAGGAGCTGCTGCGCTACGGCCGCGTCGTGAGCCGCCCGCGGCGCGCGTGGCTCGGCGTCTTCGCCCATGCCCTGGAGGAGGGCGTGGTGGTGGCGGGCGTGGTGCCCGACGGGCCCGGCGACCGGAGCGGGCTCCAGGAGGGCGACCTGATCGTCTCGGTCAACGCCGAGGAAGTGGCGACGCGCCGCGACCTCTACCTTTCCCTCTGGCGGCACGAGCCCGGCGAGTCGCTGACGCTCGAGGTGATGCGCGAGAAGAAGGTGCGGCGGTTCGAGGTGAAGGGCGGCGACCGCGCCTACTTCTTCCGCCCCCAGTGAGCGGCCCCGGCAGAGTCATCTCCCGCTTCCTCGCGGCCGACGGCTTCTTCCTCAGCGCCGGACTGGCCTTCGTCTTCCTGCTGTGCATGATCCCGATCCTGCTGCTGGGCGTCTCGGTGGTCGGCTTCGTGGTGTCCACCGAGCAGGCCGCGCGCGAGGTCGTGGGGCAGCTCACCCGCCACTTTCCCGTCTACCAGAGGCAGATCACGCGCGCCCTGGTCCGGATCGTGGAGGCCCGCACGGTATCGGGCCTCGTCGGCACCGGTGTCCTCGTCCTGGTCTCGACGCCGCTCTTCGGCACCTCGCGCCTCGTCCTGCACCGGCTCCTCGGCGTCAAGGCCGGCGGAAGCTTCGTGCGCAATCTGGTCGTGGACTCGGGGATGGTGCTCCTGCTGAGTGTCCTGCTGTTCGTCGCCATCGCCGGGACGTGGCTCTACCACTGGTTCCGGGTGCTCGCCCTCGACGCGCTGCCGCTGCCGCCGCGGTGGTTCGAGCTGGCGCCGGTCGGCCTGAGCCTGATGTTCTCGACGCTCATGTTCTATCTCGCCTATCGCTACGTCCCGCGGCGGCGGGTGCGCCCGGGCGCGGCGCTGGCGGGCGCGATTCTCGCGAGCCTGCTCTGGGAGGTCGCGAAGCAGCTGTTCGGGCTGTACATCCTGAACGTGGGGCTCTACGACCAGATCTACGGCCCGCTCGGCATTCTCGTCGCGTTCGTGATGTTCGTCTACTACTCCGCGATCGCCTTCGTGTTCTCCGGCGCCTTCGTCGCCGCCCTCGAATCCCGCCGCCGCTGACGCCGGGCGCGCGGGTGCGGCCGGGCGCAACACGGGGAGGCGATCGCGCGGGGCGGTTGCTGGCGTGGTCGAAGCGGGCGCTGCGGCCCCGCCCCGCCCGTTCGGCCCGGCGACCGGCCGGCGGGTGTGCTATCGTGACCCCCGCTTTCTACTCGGCGCCAGAGGAGCGGCTCATGATGCTCAAGGGGAAGGTGGCGGTGGTGACCGGGGCGGCGCGCGGCATCGGGCGGGAGATCGCCCTCTTGATGGCGCGCCATGGCGCCCAGGTGGTCGTGAACGACTACGGTGGGTCGGAGGCGGGCGCCGGGGCCTCGCGCCAGCCGGCGGACGAGGTCGTCGACGCCATCAGGAAGGCGGGCGGCCAGGCCGTGCCGAACTATGAGTCGGTCGCGTCCATGGCCGGCGGGCAAGCGATCATCAAGACCGCGGTGGACGCGTTCGGACGGATCGACATCGTCGTCAACAACGCCGGCATTCTCCGCGACCGGATGATCTTCAACATGACCGAGGAAGAGTGGGACGGCGTCATCAACACCCACCTCAAGGGCGCGTTCGCCGTGACGCGCGCCGCGGCGCCGCTCATGCGTGAGCAGAAGTGGGGCCGCTTCATCAACATGACCTCCACCTCGGGCCTCGTCGGCAACGTCGGGCAGGCGAACTACGCCGCCGCGAAGCTCGGCATCGTCGGGCTCACCAAGGCGACGGCGCTCGACATGGCCCGGTACAACGTCACCGCGAACTGCATCTCGCCCTTCGCCTGGACGCGCATGATCGGCACGATCCCGGCGGAGACCGAGGCGCAGAAGGCGCGGGTCGAGAAGATCAAGAAGATGTCGCCCGCCCACATCGCGCCCGTCGCGGCGTTCCTGGCAACCGACCAGGCCAAGGACATCACTGGCCAGATCTTCGGCGTGCGCGGCAAGGAGATCATGCTGTTCGGCCACCATCGCCCGATCATGCGGGTCCACAACGACGAGGGCTGGACGGTCGAGAAGCTGCTCGACATCTTCCCGGGCACGCTCCAGCACCATCTGGTGCCGAACGTGACGTCGGGCCAGTATTTCAACTACGACCCGCTCGTCTAACGTCCCGTCGCCGAACTCATGTCACCCCCCAGGCCCGGGGCCGACGGGCAGGTACGACAGGGGTCGCGGGACCACGCGGCACGCGTCCGCTGCTCCGTCGCGGCTGGGCTCCATCCGGGCGCGCACGGTCCGCTCGCCCCGCGGCGGGAACGGGTTCCCGCGATCCCTGTCGTACCTGCCCGTCGGCCCCGCCGCGAGGTCGTCGACATGAGTTCACGGACGCGACGGTAGGGAGGCAGGGCCCGTGTTCCGGCGGCTCCCGGCGGCGCTCGCCCCCGTCCTGGCGCTGGCACTTGCCGGCGCCGCGGGCGCGCCGGAGCTCCTCGTCACCACCGGCGAGGTGACCGCGACGACGGCGGTCGTGTGGGTGCAGAGCGAGAGCGGGGGCGAGGTGGCGATCGAGGCACGCCCCGCGGGCGGCGAGGACGCCGTCACGGGCCTGCTCCGCATCACGCGGCGGAACGACTCAACGGGCAAGCTCCTCCTCACCGGGCTCACACCCGCGACGCGCTACGCCTGGCAGGTCCGGGCGGCGGGGCACACGGTGAAGGGCGAATTCGTGACGGCGCCGGCTCACGACGGGGCGGCGAGCGTGACCTTCCTCTGGAGCGGCGACCTCGGCGGCGCCGGGCTCTGCAGGCCCGTGGACGGCGGCTACCGGATCTTCACGACGATGGCGCGTCGCCGCCCCGACTTCTTCCTCTTCGTCGGCGACACGATCTACGCCGACCGCAAGTGCGACGCTCCCGGCGTGGTCCCCGGCGCGGCCTTCGTGGCGGAGACGCTCGCCCAGTACCGCAGCCGCCACCGCTACCAGCGCAAGGATCCGGCGATGCAGGAGTTCCTGCGGCTCACCTCGGTCTACGCGATCTGGGACGACCACGAGGTGAAGAACGACTTCGCCGGGCCCAGCGAGCCGCTGATGCCGACGGGCCGCCGCGCGTTCCTCGAATACTGGCCGATCCTCCCGCCCGACGAGGAGCCGACGCGCCTCTACCGGAAGTTCCGCTGGGGCAAGCTCCTCGAGGTCTTCATCCTCGACACCCGCCAGTACCGGAGCCCCAACACGGACCTGGACGGGCCGGGCAAGACGATGCTGGGCGCCGCGCAGCGCCGCTGGCTCGTGGACAACGTGTCGGTGTCGACCGCGGTCTGGAAGGTGGTCGTCTCGAGCGTGTCGCTGTCCATCCCGACGGGCAGGCCCGAGCGTCGGGACTCGTGGTCGAATGCCGGGCCGTTCGGCCTGCCCCTGGAAGGGGGGACCGGCTTCGCCGTCGAGCGCGATGCGATCCTCCGGCAGCTCCGCGAGCGGGGCGTGAAGAATCTCGTCTTCATCGTGGCCGACGTCCACCACGCCGAGCTCATCCGTCACCACCCTACGCCTTCGTTCGCGTTCCACGAATTCGTTGCGGGCCCGCTCTCGGCCTCGCTCGGACGCCCGCGGCCGCTGGACGATGGGCTCAACCCCCGCTCGCTCTTCGCCAGGGGGGGCGTCAACAACTTCGGCGAGGTCACGATCGAACCCGCGCGCCTCACCGTCCGGCTGATCGACGAGGAGGGCACGGTCCTCTTCACCCACACGATCGGGCCGGACTAGCCAGCCCGCCGCCGCATCGCGAGCGCTCCCCAGGCGGAAAGCCCGGCGGCGCTGACGGCGAGCCCGAGCTTCTCCGCCAGGGCGGCGCCGTAGACCAGCTCGACCGTCGTCGCCCGCCCGGCCTGGATCTCGAGGTCGCCCCACTCGCCCCGTCGCACGGGCAGCCGCGTTCCGCTGGCGCGCGCCTGCCACAGGGGATAGTAGGCGATGCGCGCCGAGGCCCAGCCTCCGCCGGACGCCGCCACCTGCCACCGACCCGGCGCGGTCTCCCGTGGAATCGCGATCCCCGTACCGCGCTCGAAGACGGTGAACGGGGGGAGCGTGACACGCCGGCCGAAGACCGCGTTGTCCTCGAGCGCGCGCAGGCGGGGCAGATCCTCATCGAGGACGACGACGGCGCCGATGCCGAGGCGGTCGGCGTAGGCGTTGAACGTCGTGGCGTCGAGGGCGTCGAGCGGACGCCCGAAGAGCGATCGCCCATCGAGCCGCTCGACCAGCGTGGTGATCGCTGCGCGGCCGGCGTCGCCCCGGTAGACCAGCGCCGCGGCAGGAGAGGGGTGGGTGAAGGTCCCGTTCACGATCGCGCGGCCGGTCATCATCGGCGTGAGCGCCGTCAGGTGAGTGTGCAGGCGGTACCACGCGGTGCCGTGGACGAGCGGGACGCCCGAGCGCGGGAAGAGCACGCGTCCTTCGGGAGCCCGCCGGATCGCCGCCCAGAGGTCGGCAAGCCGCAAGCCGCGCTCCGTGGCGGGGAGCTTGGGCCACTCGGCGGCTCGCGGCCAGAGCACCAGGGTGGTTCCGGGGAGCGCGAGCAGCACGGTGAGGCCGATCGCGATCAGCGCGCCGGGCGCTGGCCGCACGAGACGGCGGCAGAGCCGGCCCCAGCCGAGGCCGGCGGCGAGGATCAGCGCGAGCCACGCCCCGTCCACGATGCGGTCGGCGGGAAGCCACCGGATCCCGAGCGGCTCGAGCGCCATGCGGTCCAGGAGTGTGACGGCGACCATGACGGGGAAGAGCCGGGCGATGACGCCTTCCGTGCGCGCGCCGGGCGCCGAGAGATCGCGCCGGGCGAAGACGACGAGGACGGCGAAGGCGAGCAGCACGGGGACGAGCGGCTGGCGCATGAAGGCGTCCACGGCAGCGCGGAACGTCAATTCGCCCCAGGCGAGGGCCCGCGTGTGCGGCAGGCGCGCGAGGAGCGGCACCGTCCAGAAACCGGTGAGCGCGGCGGCGACGGCGAGGATGCCGGCGGCCGCGCGGAATCGTTCCCGGCGCGGCTCCGCGACGTGCGCCGCGAGGAGGACCAGCGCGACCGCCGTGGGGAGCTGAGCCGGGTGAGTCAGGACGATCGCCGCGAGGATCGGGACGGCAAGCCGCGGCAGCGGGCCGCCGCCCTCGACCCAGCGGATGAGCGCCAGGAGGAGCAGGGGCAGGAGCGCCCAGGCCAGTCGCGCCCCCACCATCCCGGCGTGGACGCCGCCCTCGACGCCGCTCGCGGCGCCGGCCGAGAACGTGAGCGCGACGAAGGCGCCCGGAAGCGCGAGCCAGCCGTTGCCGAGAAGGCGCGCGAGGACCAGGAACGTCGTGAGCCCGGGCGCGAGATACGCGATCCAGAGGAGCGTCTGGTACGTGGCGTCGACCGAGAGTGAAGTGAGCGTCGCGTAGTGCAGCAGCGCGCCCGCGTAGGCGAAGCCCGGCGGATAGAACTGGAGCTCGGGATAGCCGGTCCACCAGCCGGCGTTCCACGCCCACGGCGCAGGCCCGCGCGTGAGGACGTGCCAGAGGCGGTAGAGCTGGCCGGGATGGTCGTCGGCGACGAGGAGGGAGCCGCCGAGCGCCGCCCACGCGAAGGCGAGTCCGTACGCGAGGAGCGCCGCGAGGGGAAGGAGCCGGCCGCGAGCCACGGCTCCGCATGATACGTGATTGACTTCGCTCGAAGTTGAGTGTTAAGTGATGGAAATGTCTTGCTGTCGGTGCAGCAAAACTCGGGGCTCAATTCCCCTACCGATGGAGACGACGCAATGGAGAAGCTGAACGGTCTGCGGTGCCGCGAGTGCGGCCGCCGCTATCCCGCCACCCCCGTCCACGTCTGCGAGTTCTGCTTCGGTCCCCTCGAGGTGGATTACCGCTACGACGCGCTCAAGCGCGTCGTGACGCGCGAGTCCATTACGGCGGGGCCGCCGAGCATGTGGCGGTACAAGGACCTGCTGCCGATCGAGGGCGACGTCGCCGTCGGCCACCACGTCGGCTTCACGCCGCTGATCCGCGCCCGCAATCTGGCCGACGAGCTCGGCTGCCGCGAGGTCTGGATCAAGAACGACTCCGTCTGCCACCCCTCGTGGTCCTTCAAGGACCGCGTCGTGTCCGTGGCGGTGACGAAGGCCAAGGAGTTCGGCTTCGACACGGTCGCCTGCGCCTCGACGGGCAACCTCGCCAACTCGGTCGCGGCCCACGCGGCCGAGGGGCGGCTCAGGTCCTACATCTTCATTCCCGCCGACCTTGAGCAGGGCAAGGTCCTGGCGACGCTCGTCTACAACCCGACGCTGGTCGCCGTCCACGGCACCTATGATGAAGTGAACCGGCTGTGTTCGGAGATCGCGGACAAGTACCGCTGGGCGTTCGTCAACGTGAACTTCCGCCCCTACTACTCGGAGGGCTCGAAGAGTTACGGCTTTGAAATCGTCGAGCAGCTCGGCTGGAGGACGCCCGGACACATCATCGTCCCGTGCGCCGGTGGCTCGCTGATCGCCAAGATCTGGAAGGCGATCAAGGAGTTCGAGCAGCTCGGGCTGATCGACGGCCCGGTGACGACGAAGATGCACGCCGCCCAGGCGCTCGGGTGCGGGCCGATCGTCACGATGGTCAAGAACGACACCGATGTGCTCGTCCCCGTGCGGCCGAACACGATCGCGAAGTCGCTCGCGATCGGCAACCCGGCCGACGGCTACTACGCCTACCGGACGACCAAGGAGTCCGGCGGCTTCGGCGAGCACGCGACCGACGAGGAGATCGTCGAGGGGATGCTGCTGCTGGCCCGGACGGAGGGCATCTTCACCGAGACCGCGGGCGGCGTCACGGTCGCGGCGGCGAAGAAGCTGATCGAGAGCGGCGTCATTCCGCGCGACGAGTCCATCGTCATCTGCGTCACGGGCAACGGGCTCAAGACGCCGGACGCGCTCTACGACCGCCTCGAAGCCCACGTGAAGATCAAGCCGTCGCTCTCGGCCTTCGACAAGGCCCTGGCCGAGCTCAAGGCTCAGACGGCATAGGAGGGACGCGCATGCCGCTGCTCGTACGGATTCCCACGCCGCTGCGCACGCTGACGAAAGGCGCCGCCGAGATCCAGGCCAGGGGCGACACGGTCGAGAGCCTCGTGGATGACCTCGAGCGCCAGTTCCCCGGGCTGAAAGAACGATTGGTGGACGAGACGGGCGAGCTGCGGCGCTTCATCAACATCTATGTGAACCAGGAGGATATCCGCTTCCTCCAGGCGAAGAAGACGGCGCTCAAGGACGGCGACGAGGTCTCGATCGTGCCCGCCATCGCCGGAGGGCGCTGAGCCGGGTGAACGCGATGACCCGCATGCGGCTGCGCCTCACGTTCCCGCCGCACCTCATCCAGGAGCCGATCGTCTACCGGCTCGTGAAGGACTTCGACATCGTCATCAACATCCGGCGGGCCGACGTCAAGGCGGACTACGGCTGGATGGCGCTCGAGCTCGACGGCGAGGAGGCCCAGCTCGAGCGCGGCGTGAAGTGGCTCAAGGAGAAAGGCGTCCAGGTCGATCCGATCGAGCGCGACGTGATCAGCCCCTAGCCTGGACTCCTCATGAACGACGAACGCGCGAGACGGGCGGGTGGCGCAGGGGGCGTGCGACAGGGGGCGCGGGACCACGCGGCACGCGTCCGCTGCCCCGTTGCGGCTGGGCTCCATCCGGGCGCGCGCGGTCCGTGTCCACGGGGCGGGAACGGGTTCCCGCGCCCCCTGTCGCACGCCCCCTGCGCCACCCGCCCGGTCGCCGCCGGCCCGATCACGAAGAGTCCGCGCTAGTGGCGCCCGCGCGTTCGATCTCCACGCGCGTCCAGGGGTTCACCGAGTCGGTCATCCGCGAGATGACCCGCGTGGTCGCCGAGCACGGCGGCGTGAACCTCGCCCAGGGCATGCCGAACTTTCCCCCGCCCCGGGAGCTGATCGACGCCGCGCACCGGGCGCTCGAGGACGACTTCCACCAGTACGCGATCACCTGGGGCGCGCCGCGCCTGCGCCGCGCCGTCGCCGACAAGTACCGGAAGTTCTACGGGCTGGACGTCGACCCCGAGCGCAACGTGACGATCTGCTGCGGCTCCACGGAGACGATGCTGTCGACGCTCCTGGCCGTCCTGAACCCGGGCGACGAAGTGATCATCTTCGAGCCGTTCTACGAGAACTACGGCCCGGGCTGCATCATCGCCGACGCCCAGCCGGTGTTCGTGCCCCTCGAGCCGCCGGACTTCTCCTTCGACCTCGACCGCCTGGCGCGGGCCGTGACGCCGAGGACGCGGGCGATCATCATCAACAGCCCGAACAACCCCACGGGGAAGGTCTTTTCCCGCACCGACCTCGAGGCGATCGCGGCACTCTGCCTCAAGCACAACCTGCTCGCCATCACCGACGAGATCTACGAACACATCGTCTACGACGGCCTCGGCCACACGCCGATCGCGACGCTGCCGGGGATGGCCGAGCGTCGGGATCCGCCGCGCCCACGACTTCGTCACGGTCGGCGCGGCCCATCCGTTGCAGGAAGCGGCGGTGACGGCGCTCGGGCTGCCCGACGCCTACTACGTGCGCCTGCGCCAGGAGTACCAGGCGCGTCGCGATCTCCTCTGGGGCTACGTCGAGAAGGCCGGGTTCGTTGCCTGGAAGCCGCGGGGCGCCTACTACATCCTCACGGACGTCGCCCACTTCCTCAAGGGCTACGGGGTGGAGGACGACACCGCGTTCGCGATGTGGCTCATCAAGAACGTCGGGGTCGCGACCGTGCCCGGCTCGTCCTTCTACGCCCATCCCGAGCTGGGGAAGACCAAGATCCGGTTCTGCTTCCCGAAGACCGACGACATGCTTCGGGACGCGGGAGAACGCCTGCTCAAGCTCCGGCCGTGACGGCGCGCGACCACGCGCGGGCCATCTGGCAGGCAGCGCTCGCGGCCGGCGACGTTGCCCCGCTCGTGCGGGCTCAGCTTCGCGTTGATCCGCCTCACCGGCGCGTCCTGGTCCTCGGCTGTGGCAAGGCGAGCGGCGCCATGGCGCGTGCGGCGGAGGAGGTCCTGGGCGACCGCGTCGCCGGAGGCTTCGTCGTCGTCAAGGATGGCTACACCGTGCCTCTCCAGCGGGTCCGTCTCGCCGAGGCCGGCCACCCGGTGCCCGACGAGCGCGGTCTCGCCGCGGCGACTCGGCTCCTCGAGCTCGCAGGGAGCGCCGGAGAGGACGACCTCGTGCTCTTCCTCGTCTCCGGCGGCGGCTCGGCGCTGACTCCCGCGCCGGCTGCGCCCGTCACGCTCGCCGAGAAGCAGCAGGTGACGCGGCTCCTCCTGGGCGCGGGAGCGACGATCGGTGAGCTGAACGCCGTGCGCAAGCATCTCTCCCGATTCAAAGGGGGCCTGCTCGCTCGCGCCGCGTGGCCGGCGACCGTCCTCACGCTAGCGCTCTCCGACGTCATCGGCGATCCCCTCGACGTCATCGCCTCGGGTCCGACCGCGCCCGACCCCACCACGTTCGCCACGGCCCTCGAGGTCCTCGAGCGTCGCAGGGTCCGGGTCCGGACGCCCGCCTCGGTGCTCGACCGGCTGCAAGCCGGGCTCAAAGGAGAGGTCGGGGAGACGCCGAAGCCCGGGGACCGGGTCTTCTCCCGCGTGACGAATCTCGTTATCGGCAACAACGCCCTGATCACCAACGCGGCCGTCGCGGCGGCGCAGCGGCTTGGCTATCGCCCTCACTTCCTCACGCGGGAGCTGCAGGGCGAGGCGCGCGAGGTCGCGCGCGAGCTGATCGAGCGCGCCCGGGCGCTCGATCCCACCGCCTGCCTGGTGGCGGGGGGCGAGACGACGGTGACGGTGAAGGGGCAGGGGAAGGGCGGCCGCTGCCAGGAGTTCGCCCTCGCCGCCGCGCTCGAGCTCCGACCGGGCGACGGCTTCACGGTCCTGGCCGCTGGCACCGATGGCACTGACGGCCCGACCGACGCAGCCGGGGCGATCGTGGACGGGGAGACGGTCGGCCGCGGCAGGGCGGCCGGCGCCGACCCGGAGCGGGCGCTCGACGACAACGACGCCCACCGGTTCCTCCGGGCGAGCGGCGATCTGCTCGTCTCCGGTCCGACGAACACGAACCTCCTCGATCTCTACGTCCTGCTCCGTTCCCGGCACGGCGCGCGAGTGGTAAGCTCCTCCCTATGCGTTCCCGTCGTCTCGGCTGCGCTCGTGGCGGGCGCGTTGTTCGCGCCCGGCTGGCTCAAGCGGGCGGCCCGGTTCCTCGAAGCGGTCGCCGAGGGGCGCTGAGTCGCCGTGGTCACCGAGCCGATCCTCTTCCGCGACCTCGCCTACGTGTTCCTGGCCGCGGTCCTGGGCGGATCGATCGCCTGGCTGGCGCGCCAGCCGCTCATCCTGGGGTACGTGGTCGGCGGCATCCTCGTGAGCCCGTTCACGCCGGGGCCCGCCGTGTCGGCGGTCCGCACCTTCGAGCAGTTCGCGGAGATCGGCGTCGTCCTCTTGATGTTTTCCATCGGGATCGAATTCTCCCTGAAGGACCTGCTGCGCGTGCGATGGGTCGCGATCCTCGGCGGCCCGCTGGGCATGCTGCTCTCGATCGCCCTCACGTTCGGTGTCGGCGCGCTGCTCGGCTGGAGCCCACTTCAAGGGGTGGCCGTCGGCATGGCGGTCTCGGTGGCGAGCACGATGGTCATGGCCCGGCTGCTGCTCGATCGCGGCGAGCTCCATGCACAGCACGGGCGGGTGATGATCGGCATTGCCCTCGTCCAGGACCTCGCGGTCGTGGTCCTGATCGTGCTGATGCCGACGCTGAGCGCTCTCCGGGGCGACCGCGCGCTCGACGTCGCGAAGGCGCTCCTCTTCGCGGCCACGATCCTGCTGCCGTTCTTCTACCTCGCCGGCCGGATCCTCCCGCCCCTCCTGGCTCGCGTCGCGCGGACCCGGAACGACGAGCTGTTCCTCCTGGTGGCGCTGGCGGTGGCGCTGGGAGCCGCGGCCCTCACGCAGGCGGCGGGCTTGTCGCTCGCGCTCGGGGCGTTCCTGGCGGGCCTCCTCATCAGCGAGTCCGACTACGCCCACGAGACGCTCGCGCGTCTCCTGCCGCTTCGTGACGCGTTCGTCGCGCTCTTCTTCGTCACCATAGGAGTCCTCATCAACCCGCGCAGCATCGTCGGCAACCTCGCCCTGCTGGGTGTGCTCGTCTGCCTCATTGTGCTCGGCAACTGCGCCATCTGGACCGCGGTCGCGCTGGTCTTCCGCCAGCCGCCCTGGACGGCGCTGCTGGTGGGTGTCGGGCTCACCCAGATCGGCGAGTTCTCCTTCATCCTGATCCAGGTGGCCCGACAGTTCGGGCACGTCGGAGCCGACGTGTACAACGCAACGCTCGCCGCGTCCGTCGTGACGATCCTCGTGAACGCGGCGCTCGTCCAATTTGTCCCGTCCTGGATTGGACGCTGGCGCGTCGCCCGCGCCCCGGCCCCGGTGTGGGGCCTGCCGTCGGCGAGAGCGCTCCAGGGACACGTGGTCCTGTGCGGGTTCGGGCGCGTCGGCAGCGCGATCGGTGAGGCGCTGGAGACCTTCGGTATCCCGTACGTCGCGATCGAGACCGATCCCGACATCGTCAAGAGCCTCCGCGTCCGTGGCGTTCCCGCCGTCTTCGGCGACGCCGCCCAGCCGATCATCCTCGCCGCCGCCCAGGCCGAGCGTGCCGCCCTGGTCGTCCTGACGACGCCGGAGAGCGGCCGGGCGAGCCTCGCCATCCGGCGCGTGCGGGTGCTGAACCCCACGGTCCCGATCCTGGCGCGCGCGCACGATCTCGCCGGACGCGACCGTCTGGTGGGCGCGGGTGCCGCCGAGGCGATCCAGCCCGAGCTCGAGGCTGCGACGACGCTGATCCGCCACGCGCTGGAGCGGCTGTCGCTGCCCCGTGAGCGGGTCCTGGCGTATCTCAATCGCTTTCGGGGCGCGATGGAGAGCCCGGAGGCGGCCGAGGAGGCGCCGGCTCCGGGCCTGCCGCGGCTCTACGAGGTCATGCTGAGGGGCGGCAACCTCGTCGACCAGACCCTGCGCGAGGCGCGCGTCCGGGAGCGCTTCGGCGTGACGGTGGTGACGATCGCGCGCGCGAGCGGCGAAACCGTGCTCCACCCGAGCGCCGACACCGTCCTGCGCCCCGGGGACCAGCTCCGGCTCTTCGGCCTCCCGGCGCAGGTCGACGCGCTCCTCGCCGGCTCCGACGTGCTCATCCGGTGAGCGAAGCGCTCTAAGTAATCGAAACCCCGTAGGCGAGATCGACTTGCGCACGCGGTTATCCACGGGTCTCGAACACGCGCGGTGGAAAACTCTCGACGCGAGTGCTCGTGATATTCTTCCTGCGATGTCGCGCGTGAATCTCGTCGGACTCCTGCCCTCGGAGCTGGAAGACCTCGCCGTCGAGCTCGGCGCCTCGCGCTATCGCGGCCGCCAGGTGGCGACGTGGATCTACCGCAAGTCCGTTTTCGACCTCGAGGCGATGACCGACCTCCCCAAGGACTTCCGCGCGGGCCTGGCCGAGCGCGCCGTCATCGAGGTCCCCGAGCCAGAGCGGGTGACGCCGTCCCAGGATGGGAGCCAGAAGCTCGTCTTCCGCCTCGCCGGGGACAGCCGGATCAGCTCGGTGGTCATGCCCGACGACGACCGGATCACGCTGTGTGTCTCCACCCAGGTGGGGTGCGGCTTCCAGTGCCTGTTCTGCCTGACCGGGGTCATGGGACTCGAGCGGAACCTGACGCCGGCGGAGATCGTCGGCCAGGTGCTCGCCGCCAACCGGCTCTTGGCGCCGGACCGGCGCGTGACGCACATCGTCTTCATGGGGATGGGCGAACCGCTCGCCAACTACGCCGCACTCGTGACGTCGCTCAGGATCCTGACCGACGCGAAGCTCGGTCTCGGCTACTCGCCGCGGCGCATCACCGTCTCGACCGTCGGCCTGGTGCCCGGGATCGAGAAGCTCGGCCGGGAGAACCTGAAGGTCAACGTCGCGATCTCGCTCCACGCGGCGACCGACGAGGTACGGTCGAAGCTCATGCCCGTGAATCGCTCGTTCAACCTCGTCGCGCTGATGGCGGCGCTCAGGAGGTACCCGCTCGCGCCGCGCCAGCGGATCTTCTTCGAGTACGTCATGCTCGACGGCGTGAACGATTCGCCCGAGGACGCCAGGCAGTTGGTCAAGCTTCTCCGCGGCCTCCGCTCCAAGGTCAACCTGATCCCGTTCAACGACTGGGAGGGCGCCCCGTTCCAGCGGCCGCCGCTCCAGCGGATCCTCGCGTTCCAGTCCATCCTCCTCGACGCCGGCCTCACGACGACCGTCCGCTGGAGCAAGGGCGAGGACATCGGCGCCGCCTGCGGTCAGCTGAGGGAGCCGGTCCCGGCGTGAGCCCGCGGACGGTCGCCTTCGCCACACTGGGCTGTCGCCTGAATCAGGTGGACACGCAGCAGCTCCAGACGCTCTGCGAGGCGCGCGGGTTCAGAGCGGTGCCGTTCGAGGAGCCCGCCGACGTTGTCGTCGTCAACACGTGCACGGTGACGGCGCGCGCCGAGTTCTCCGACCGCCAGGCGATCCGCCGCGCCGCCCGTGTCAGCCCCCGGGCGCGGCTCGTCGTGACGGGTTGCTGGGCGCAGACCAGCCCCGGTGACGTCGCCGGATTGCGCGAGGTCGATCTGGTCGTCGGCAACGCCGACAAGCGGCGCCTGCCCGAGCTTCTCGACGATCTCCTGGCCGGACGGATCCAGGTGTCGGACATCGCGGGAGAGCGGACGCTCCCGGCCGTGCCGCCGGCGCGGGTCGCCGGCCGCTCGCGCGCGTTCCTCAAGATCCAGGACGGCTGCCAGCACCGCTGCGCATTTTGCGTCGTGCCCTTCGCCCGCGGGCAGAGCCGGAGCCTCGAGCCCCAGGTGGCGCTCGACCAGGCCCGGCTCCTCGTCGAGGCCGGCCACCCGGAGATCGTCCTGACCGGCGTGGACCTCGGTCACTACGGCGCCGACCTCATACCGAGGACGACGCTCGCCACGCTCCTGCAGGAGCTCGTCGAGATCCCCGGGCTCAGGTGGATCCGGCTCTCGTCGGTGCTGCCCGCGTATTTCACGCCGGCGCTCACCGAGATCGTGACGTCGTCGCCGGTGATTGCGCCGCACTTCCACGTTCCGCTCCAGAGCGGCAGCGATCGGGTGCTCCGGCTGATGCGACGCCCCTACAACCGCGCGATGTACCGGCGGCTCGTCGAGCGACTCACGACCGCGATCCCGTCGCTCGGCCTCGGCGCTGACGTCATCGTCGGGTTCCCGGGGGAGCGCGACGGCGACTTTGCCGAGACACTCGCGCTGATCGAGGCGCTGCCGTTTTCGTATCTCCACGTCTTCCCGTACTCGCCGCGGCGGGGGACCGAGGCGGCGACCTTCGCCGACGTCGTGGACGCGCGGACGATCGCCCGGAGGAGCACGAGGCTCCGCGAGCTGGCGCGCGCCAAGAGCCTCGCGTTCCGCCGCGGGCTCGTCGGGAGCCTCGCGGAGGTGCTGGTTCTCGAGACGCGCGACCGCGCCACGGGCCGGCTCACCGGCCTCACCGGCAACTACGTCGAGGTGCTGTTCGACGGCGCGGACGCGCTCATGACCGGGCTCGCCCGGGTCCGCGTCACGGACGCCGAGCGGGACCGGACCCTGGGGGAGATAGCGTGAGAGCCGCTGAACGAGTCGCGTTGTCGAAGGGCGCCACGGCTGTGCCGGGGCGCCCTGAGCGCCGGGGGGCTTGGGGGGCGCCCGGAGCCCCCCATGTACTGAGAGACGCCGCCATCGGCATCATCGGGGGGAGCGGGCTCTACCAGCTCGAGGGCATGACGGAGGTCCGCTGGCGGCGCGTGCGCACGCCCTTCGGCGCCCCCTCCGACGCCTATTGCGTCGGCCGACTCGGGGGGCGCCGGGTCATCTTCCTGCCGCGCCACGGGCGCGGCCACCGCCTCACGCCGGGCGAGCTCAACTTCCGCGCCAACATCTGGGGGCTCAAGTCGCTCGGCGCCGAGTGGGTCATCTCGATCTCGGCGGTCGGCAGCATGAAGGAGGCGATCCGGCCGCTCGACCTCGTCCTTCCCGACCAGTTCCCTCGCGACGGCGCTGGAGAAGGCGGCCCGCCAGACGGGCGCGACGGTGCATCGGGGCGGCACCTATATCTGCATCGAGGGACCCCAGTTCTCGACGAGGGCGGAGTCGCGCATCTATCGGGGCTGGGGGGTGGACGTGATCGGCATGACCAACATGCCGGAGGCGAAGCTCGCGCGGGAGGCGGAGCTCTGCTACGCCACGCTGGCGCTGGCGACGGACTACGACGTCTGGCACGAGACCCACGAGGCGGTGTCCGTCGAGTCGGTGATCCAGAACCTCCTGAAGAACGTGGCGACCGCCAAGGACGTGCTCCGCGCGGTCATTCCGGCGATCGGCCCGGAGCGCCCGTGCGAGTGCCCGAGCCTCCTCAAGAACGCGGTCATCACGAACCCGAAGGCGTTCTCGCCGGGGGCGCGCAAGAAGCTCGCGCTCCTGCTCGACAAGTACTTCCCGGTGACGCGGAGCCGGCGGCGCCGTGGCTGAGCTCCTCGTCGTCGGGTCGGTCGCGCTCGACAGCGTCGAGACGCCCTTCGGCAAGGTCCGCGAGGTCCTCGGCGGCTCGGCGACCTACTTCTCCTACTCGGCGAGCTTCTTCACCCAGGTGCGCCTGGTCGCGACCGTGGGCGAGGACTTCCCCGAGCCCCACCGTCGCCTGCTCGAGGACCGCGGCGTGGATCTCCACGGACTCCAGACCTCCAAGGGGAAGACCTTTCGCTGGGTCGGCCAGTACGGGTACGACCTGAACGAGGTGAAGACCCTGGACACGCAGCTCAACGTGCTCGCGGAGTTCCGGCCGACGCTCGGCGAAGCGCTCCGGCGTTCGCCCTTTCTCTTCCTGGCCAACATCGACCCCCAACTCCAGCTCGACGTGCTCCGTCAGATGAAGGAGCCGCCGCGGCTCGTCGCGCTCGACACGATGAACTTCTGGATCCAGGGCAAGCCGGAGGCGCTGCGGCGCGTCCTCGCGAAGGTGGACGTGATCACGATCAACGACGGCGAGGCGCGCCAGCTCGCGAGCGAGCCCAACCTGATCCGCGCGGCGCGCGCGATCGCCTCGATGGGGCCGCGGACCGTCGTCGTGAAGCGGGGCGAGTACGGCGCCCTGATGCTGGCGGACGACACGTTCTTCTTCGTCCCGGCCTATCCGCTCGACTCCGTCTACGACCCGACGGGCGCCGGCGACACGTTCGCGGGCGGCTTCATGGGCTACCTCGCGGCCCAGGACCGGATCGACGGCCCCGCGATGCGGCGGGCGGTCGTGTACGGGTCGGTCATGGCGTCGTTCACGGTCGAGGACTTCTCGCTCACGCGGCTCACGCGGCTCAAGCCCGCCGACATCGCCGATCGCTACGCCGCGTTTCACGACCTGATCCGGCTGGAGCCGTGACCCGACGATGAGCCGGGCCAAGTACGAGCGGTTGCTCACGATCCTCCGGGAGATGGAGAGCGTCGTGGTCGCCTTCTCGGGCGGCGTGGACTCGACGCTCCTGGCGCGGGCGGCGAAGGACGCGCTCGGCGACCGGGCGCTCCTGGTGACGGCGGACTCCGCGACCTATCCCGCCAGCGAGCTCGCCGAGGCCAGGCGGCTCGGCGAGCTCCTCGGCATGCGCCATCTCATCGTCCGCACGGCCGAGCTCCAGAACCCCGACTACGCGAAGAACCCGATCAACCGGTGCTTCTTCTGCAAGGAAGAGCTGTTCAGCCGGCTCGCGCCGATCGCGGAGCGCGAAGGCTGCCGCGCGCTCGTCTACGGCGCCAACATGGACGACCTCGGGGACCACCGCCCGGGGATGAAGGCGGCCGAAGAGCACGGCGTGAGGGCGCCCTTGATCCTCGCCGAGCTATGGAAGGCGGAGATCCGCGAGCTCTCGCGCGCGCTCGGGCTGCCGACGTGGGACAAGCCGTCGTACGCGTGCCTCTCGTCGCGCTTCCAGTACGGCGACGGGATCACGCGCGAGAAGCTCCGCCAGGTGGACGCCGCGGAGGAGTTCATGAAGTCGCTGGGCTTCCGCCAGTTCCGCGTCCGCCATCACGACCGGCTGGCGCGGCTCGAGATCGCGCGGGAGGAGATGGACCGGCTCTGGGCCGAAGGCAGGCACGAGGCGATCGTGACGCGCTTCCGGGAGCTCGGGTATCTCTACGTCGCCGTGGATCTCGCGGGGTTCCAGTCGGGCAGCGCCAACCTGCTGCTGGGACCGCGTCGGAAGGCGAACGGTGGATAGGGCAGCGCTCCGCAAGCTCCTGGAAGACCTGGAGGCGGGACGCGTCGGCATCGAGGCCGCGTTCACCCGGCTGCGCGATCTGCCGTACGAGGACCTCCGGTTCGCCAAGGTGGACCACCACCGGGCGCTGCGCGGTGGCGCGGCCGAGGCCGTCTTCTGCCCAGGCAAGACTCCCGAGCAGATCGTCGGCATCGTGGAGCGGCTCGCCGCCCATCACACGAACGTCGTGGCGACCCGCGCGGAGGCCGAGGTGGCGGCGGCCGTCGCCGCCGCCGGGCTCCCGCACACGTACCACGCCGCCTCACGCGTCCTGCTCGTCCGCCCGGAGCGGGTCGAGGGCGTCGGGCTCATCGTGGTGGCCGCCGCGGGGACCGCCGATCTCCCCGTGGCGGAGGAGGCGGCGCTCGTCGCCGAGGCGCTCGCAAACCGCGTCGAGCGCGTGTACGACTGCGGCGTCGCGGGCCTGCACCGGCTGCTGGACCACTATGATCTCCTCGCCGCCGCCAACGTCATCGTCGCCGTGGCGGGGATGGAAGGCGCGCTTCCCAGCGTGATCGGCGGTCTGGTCGACCGCCCGGTCATCGCGGTGCCGACCAGCGTCGGCTACGGCGCCTCCTTCGGCGGGCTCGCGGCGCTCCTCGCCATGCTGAACTCGTGCGCCCCGGGGGTGTCCGTCGTGAACATCGACAACGGCTACGGTGCCGCCCACCAGGCGAGCCAGATCAACCACCTCGTCGCCAAAGTTCGATGACGATGCTAGACCCCCGATGAAGATCGCGTATTTCGACTGTCCGAGCGGCGCGGCGGGCGACATGATCATGGCGGCCCTGGTGGACGCGGGCGCGCCTCTGGACGCGCTGCGCGCCGAGCTCAGGAAGCTCCCGCTCCGCGGCTGGGAGCTCACGGCGCGCGGGGTGCGGAAGGGCGCGTTCCGCGCCACGAAGGTCGACGTCCACATCGACCGCCAGGCGCACCCGGAGCATCGGTCCCTCGACGCCATTCTCGCGATCCTCGAGGAGAGCTCGCTGGCTGCGCCCGTGAAGGACAAGGCGGCGAGGATCTTCACGCGCCTCGCGGACGCGGAAGCGCGGGCCCACGGCTCCACGCGGGAGGCCGTCCGCTTCCACGACGTCGGCGCGGTGGACGCGATCGTGGACGTGACGGGTGGGGTCGTCGCCCTGGGGCTTCTCGGCGTCGAGGCCGTGCACGTCTCGGCGCTGCCGGTCGGCGGCGGCTTCGTGGAAGGGCCGCACGGGAAGATCCCGGTGCCCGGCCCCGGCACGGCCGAGCTGCTTCGTGGCTTCCCGGTCGCGGACCCAGGCGTGCGCGCCGAGCTGGTCACGCCGACGGGTGCCGCGATCCTGACGACGCTGGCCGCGTCCGCCGGGCGGATGCCGGCGATGACCGTGAGTGCCGTGGGGTACGGCGCCGGGACGATGGATCTGCCCGAGATGCCGAACGTCCTGCGCTGCTTCGTCGGGGAGACGGCAGAGGCGGGCGGCGACGAGACCGTCCTCCAGGTGGAAACGACGATCGACGACATGTCGCCGCAGCTCTACGAGCCGCTGGTCGAGCGGCTCTTCGAGGCCGGGGCGCTCGACGTGTTCCTCCAGCCGGTCATCATGAAGCGGGGCCGGCCGGGGGTCGTGGTGACTGCGCTCTGCCCCCACGACCGGCTCAACGAGCTCTCGCGGGCGCTCTTCGAGGAGTCGCCGACGCTGGGTGTCAGGTGGTCGGAGTGGCGCCGGGCCCGGCTCGAGCGGGAGATCGTGACGCTCCCGACCGCGTATGGCGCGATCCCGTTCAAGGTCTCCCGCCTCGGGGGCCGCGTCGTCACGGTCACGCCGGAGTTCGCGGACGTCGCCCGCATCGCCCGCGAGAAATCGCTGCCCGTCCGCGAGGTTCTCGACCAGGCGCGGGCCGACGGACGCCGCCTCCTTCACGATTGACAGGCCGCCAGCGAAGTCTTAGTCTCTGACCCGCACCCGGGCATCAGGACCTCTCTCAAACCGCCGAATCCCGGAGGACGAGTCGTGAAACTGCCAGTCAAGATGACGATCAACGGCCAGAGCGTCAGCCACGAAGTCGAGCCGCGCCTGCTCCTGGTCCACTACATCCGCGAGGTCGTCGGGCTCACCGGGACGCATGTCGGCTGCGACACGAGCCAGTGCGGGGCGTGCACGATCCTCATGAACGGCCAGGCGGTCAAGGCATGCACGCTGTTCACCGTCCAGGCCGACGGCGCCAGGATCATGACGATCGAGGGGCTCGCGAAGAACGGCGAGCTGCACCCGATCCAGATGGGCTTCTGGGAGAAGCATGGTCTCCAGTGCGGGTTCTGCACGCCGGGAATGATCATGGCCGCCTATCAGCTGCTCGAGCGGTATCCGAAGCCGACGGAGGAGCAGATCCGCCACCAGCTCGAGGGCAACCTGTGCCGGTGCACGGGCTATCACAACATCGTGAAAGCCATCGAGTGGGCCGCGGACCACATGGCCGGAACGAAGTGAGGGGACGCCATGGCCGTCACTGAAGAGCGTCTGTTCGGCAAGGCGATCAAGCGGCGCGAGGACCCGCGCTTCATCACGGGCCGCGCGACGTACGTGGACGACGTGAAGCTCCCCGGCATGACATACGCCGCGTTCGTGCGGAGCCCGCACGCCCACGCGAGGATCAAGAGCGTGGACGCCTCCGCGGCGAAGAAGCTGCCGGGCGTCGTCGCGGTCTACACGGCGCAGGACGTCAAGGTCGGCGGGCTCCCGTGCGGCTGGATGCTGCCCGGGATCAAGGTTCCCGCGCGGCCCGTGCTGGCGCAGGGCAAGGCGCGGTACGTCGGCGAGCCGGTAGCGATCGTCATCGCGGACTCGGCCTACGCGGCGAAGGACGCGGCCGAGGCTGTCAGCGTGAGCTACGAGCCGCTCAAGGGCGTGAGCGACGGGAAGAAGGCGCACCAGCAGGGCGCGCCGCAGCTCTTCGACGAGATCGCGCAGAACGAGTGCTTCTACTGGACGATCGGCGACAAGGCCGCCACGGAGGCCGCCTTCAAGTCGGCCGCGACCGTCGTCAGCCAGCCGCTGCTCAACCAGCGGCTCATCCCGAACGCGATCGAGCCGCGCGCCTGCGTGGCGTCGTACGCGGCCGCGACGGGCGAGCTGACGCTCTGGGTCACCTCCCAGAACCCCCACGTCCACCGGCTCCTGATGGCGGCGTTCGTCCTGGCGATCCCCGAGACGAAGATGCGGGTCATCGCCCCGGACGTGGGCGGCGGCTTCGGCTCGAAGATCTTCGTCTACAACGAGGAGGTCGTCTGCTCCTGGGCCTCCAAGGCGCTCGGGCGGCCGGTGAAGTGGACGGCCGAGCGGCGCGAGAGCTTCCTGAACGACGCCCACGGCCGCGACCACGTGACCGAGGCCGAGATGGCGTTCGACCGGGACGGCAAGGTCACCGGCCTCCGCGTGAAGACCCACGCGAACCTCGGCGCCTACCTCTCGACCTTCGCGCCGCTGATCCCGTCGTACCTCTACGGCCCGCTCCTCTCGGGGGTCTACACGATCCCGGCGATCTTCTGCGAGGTCTGGGGGATGCTCACGAACACCGCGCCCGTGGACGCGTACCGCGGCGCCGGGCGGCCCGAGGCGACGTATCTCCTCGAGCGGTTGATGGAAGATGGACCCCGCCGAGCTGCGGCGGAAGAACCTGATCCCGAAGTTCACCGAGGGAGCGCCCTACCAGACCCCCGTCGCGTTCGCCTACGACAGCGGCAACTACGAGCCCGCGCTCAAGCGCGCACTCGAGCTCGCGGGCTACGAGCAGGCGCGGCGCGACCAGGCGGCCGGCCGCGCGAAGGGCAAGTACCTCGGCGTCGGCGTCAGCACTTACATCGAGGCGTGCGGCCCCGCGCCCTCGGCGGTGGCCGGCTCGCTCGGCGCCGGCGCCGGCCTCTGGGAGTCGGGCCTGGTCCGCGTCCATCCCACGGGCGCGGTGACCGTGTTCACGGGCTCGCACTCCCACGGCCAGGGGCACGAGACCACGTTCGCCCAGCTCGTCGCCGACGAGCTCGGCATCCCGATGGAGCAGGTCGAGGTCGTCCACGGCGACACGGCCCAGATCCCGTTCGGGATGGGCACCTACGGCAGCCGCTCGGCGTGCGTCGGCGGCAGCGCCATCGTGAAGTGTCTGGACAAGATCAAGGAGAAGGGCCGCAAGATCGCCGCGCATCTGCTCGAGGCCAACGAGCAGGACCTCGCCTTCGGCGGCGGCGCGTGGTCCGTGAAGGGGTCGCCGGACAAGAAGAAGGCGTGGGGCGAGGTCGCGCTCATGGCGTACCTCGCGCACAACATCCCGCAGGGCATGGAGCCGGGCCTCGAGGCCACGTCGTTCTACGACCCGGTGAACTTCACGTTCCCGTTCGGCGCCCACATCGCCGTGGTCGAGGTCGATCCCGACACGGGGGCCGTGAAGATCCTGAAATACGTCGCCGTGGACGACGTCGGCAGGGTGATCAACCCGATGATCGTCGACGGCATGGTCCACGGCGGCATCGCCCAGGGCGTGGGCCAGGCGCTGTGGGAGCACGGCGTCTACGCGGACGACGGTCAACTCCTGTCGGGCACCATGATGGACTACGCCATGCCGAAGGCCGACTCGCTCCCGAGCTACGTGACCGAGCGGACGGTGACGCCGAGCCCGCACAACCCGCTCGGCGTGAAGGGCGCCGGCGAGACGGGGACGATCGCGTCCACGCCGGCGATCGCGAACGCGGTCATCGACGCGCTCGAGCCCTTCGGCGTCACGCACCTCGACATCCCGCTGACCCCGCAGAAGATCTGGAAGGCCGTCGCGGCCGCCAGGAAATAGAGGAGGCGCCATCCATGTATCCCGCATCGTTCGAGTACCACGCGCCGACCAGCGTGAAGGAAGCGATCGGGCTGCTGGGGAAGCTCGGGGACGACGCCAAGCTCCTCGCGGGCGGCCACAGCCTCGTGCCGATGATGAAGCTCCGGCTCGCGCAGCCGAAGCACCTCATCGACCTCCGCAAGGTGCCCGGGCTCTCGGGCATCAGGCAGGACGGCAACGCGCTCGTGATCGGCGCGATGACCACCCACTGGGAGGTCGAGTCCTCGTCGGTGGTGACGTCGAAGCTGCCGGTGCTCTCGGAGGTCGCGGGCGTCATCGGCGATCCGGCCGTGCGGAACAAGGGGACGGTCGGCGGCGCGGCCGCCCACGCCGATCCCGCCGCCGACTGGCCCGCCGCGATGATCGCGCTCGGCGCGGAGTTCGTCTGCGAAGGCCCGAAGGGCCGGCGGACGGTCAAGGTGGACGAGTGGTTCAAGGGCCTGATGGCGACGGCCGTGAAGGAGGACGAGATCCTCGTCGAGATCCGCGTTCCCGTCCCGGCCGCGGGCTCGGGCGCGGCCTACATGAAGTTCCCGCATCCGGCGTCACGGTTTGCGGTGGTGGGCGTCGCGGCGGTCGTGACGCTCGACAAGCAGGGCGTGTGCGCCAATGCGGGCGTCGCGGTCACGGGCGCCGGCACGAAGGCGGTGCGCGCCAAGGGCGTCGAGGCGGCGCTGAAGGGGAAGAAGCTCGACGCGGCGGCGATCGAGGCCGCGGCGCAGAAGGCCGCCGAGGGCGTGGACGTTCAGGCCGACCTTCAGGGCAGCGTCGAGTACAAGTCGCACCTCTGCCGCGTCTTCGCGAAGCGCGCGATCGCCGAGGCCGTCAAGCGCGCCGGCGGGTAGTCGCCGGGAGAGAGCGAGCTGGGGCCGGGGAGCCTTCCTCGACCACGCTAGCAACCGACCCCGGGGCGGGCGTGTCAGGTACGTGGCGCCCGAGTAACGCCCAGAAGCAACGGGTCTCGGAAGGCTCCCCGGCCCCAGCTCGCTCTCTCCCTGTCACCACGCCTCGGACTTGAACAGCCTCTGCCGCTCCCCGCTTCCTGAAACGCATCGGGATGCAGCCTTGACCCTCATTGCCGCATGATCGCCGGGATCGTGCTCGCCGCCGGCTTTGCCCGGCGGATGGGGCGGCAGAAGCTCCTCCTTCAACTCCAGGGCAAGCCAGTCCTGCGCTGGGCCGTCGAGCGTCTCCTCCCTCACGTCGAAGATCTCGTCGTGGTCACCGGTCAGGACGACGCGCCCGTCCGCGAAGCCCTCGCCGGCCTCACCGTCCGCTACGCCGTGAACCCCAATCCACAAGCGGGGCAGGGGAGCTCCATCGCCGTCGGCGTCGGCGCGCTGAAGCCGTGGACGCGGGCGGCCCTGATCGCGCTCGGCGACCAGCCGCGGATCCCCGAGGCCGTGGTCCCGCGGCTCGTCGAAGCGTTCACGCGGAGCGGCAAGGCGATTGTGGCCCCGGTCTATCGAGGTACGCAGGGCACGCCCGTGCTCTTCGCCTCCGAGGTGTTCCCGGAGCTCCGAGCGCTCACGGGTGACGCGGGCGCGCGTGCCGTGGTGCACGCGCGGCCCGAGCGCGTGGAGAGCGTGCCCGTCGACGCGCCGATGCCGCCCGATGTGGACACGCCCGAGGACTTCGCGAGGCTTCATGTACAATGAGTCGATATGCGTGACGAGATCCGGAAGATCCAGGAGATGATGGAGGCCGCGGAGTACGTGACCGACGCGCCGGTCGCGACCTCCGTCCACCTGGCGATGCGCCTCCGGAAGCCGCTCCTCATCGAGGGCCCGGCGGGCGTCGGCAAGACCGAGGTCGCCAAGGTGATGGCGCGGATGCTGCGGACGAACCTGATCCGGCTCCAGTGTTACGAGGGGCTCGACGCCTCGACGGCGCTGTACGAGTGGAACTACCAGAAGCAGCTCCTCCACATCAAGCTCGAGGAGGCCGGCCACAACAACCGGCCGATGGGCGAGAAAGAGCACGAGATCTTCTCCGAGCCCTTCCTGCTCCGACGCCCGCTGCTGCAGGCGATCACGCAACACGACCAGTCGCCGGTGCTGCTGGTCGACGAGGTCGACCGCTGCGTCACAGCGCACACACTTGTCGCGACGCGCACAGGGCTTCAGAGGGCGGAGACGGTTCGGGTCGGTGACGAGCTGGTCAGCTTCGATCCCGAGGAGTTCCGCCTGGCGCGAGCGACGGTCAAGAAAGTAATCCCCCGTGAGACCGCGACCGTTCTCAGGATTCTGGTTGGTGGGCGGTTTCTCGAGGTTACCGCGGAGCATCGATTCGTCCGGTACTCCGACCGCGGACATGAGGTCGTCCGCGCGTCAGATCTACGAGTGGGTGATCGGCTGCCGCTCCACAAGGCCCTGCACCCGAGGAAGCTCGAGGAGCCGGAGTTCGAGTTCGGCGACAGCATCCTGAAACTCACTGCGTCGGGCAGGGAGTTGCTGCACGCCGCGTACAAGGCTTCAGGCAAGACCTACGATGAGATCTCTGCGAGGGTCGGCGTCTCCAGGAATCATCTCCGCAACGTGATCCAACCCCGCCCATTCCGTGATTCGCCCCGGGCAGGAGTGGTGGATCGGCTTGCTGAAGAGCTG
>JACPCG010000099.1 GCA_016179925.1 Candidatus Rokuibacteriota bacterium
TCGGTCACCGCGATCGCCAGCACGATCTCGTCGGCGCGGGGCGCGTCGTTGAGGCGGACCTCCATCGCGTCGTAGTGGGTGCGGACGAACGCCGCGTCCTTGAAGTGGAGCGGCACGTCGATGGTCGTCCCGGGCCCGCCGAGCTTCTTGGCCGAGGGGATGATCGCCTTGCCGCCGCCGACCGCCGCGCGCAACGGAGCGCCGAGCTTCGGATGAAGGAGCGCGGCGGCGTGCTCGTATTCGCCTCGCTCGCCGACGATGGCCGCTTTCCCGTAGGACTCGGCGGGCCCGCCGAGGGCTTCGGTCGCCTTCTTGGCGAGCAGCGCCCCCAGCTCCTCGCCGGCGTCGATCAGGGGCGCCAGATCCTCCACGAACCGTCCGGCGAACGGGTTCTCGATGACGGCCACCGCGGCGGCCTTCCGCACCGCACGCTTCGCCGGGCGGCCGCCGTCGGCCAGGATCTCCTCCACGATCGTCACGAGCTTGCGGATGTTGACCATTCTTCTCCCCCTTCCAGCCGGTGGAACACGAGCCCGTCGAGGAGCTTCGGGTAGAAGTGCGTGGATTTCTGCGGCAGGAGCTCGCCGCCGCGGACGACGGCCTGCAACTCCTCGGGCGTGGTCGGCGCGATCAGGAACGCCGCCTGGCACTTGCCCTCCCGCGCGAGCCTGACCGCCTCGGCCTGATCGGCGGTGTAGTCCACGTGCGTCTTGGCCTCCAGCATGTCGTCCGTGATGCCGAGCACGGGACGCAAGATCCCCTCGTGGAGGATCGACACGGCAAGCCCGCGCCAGGCCCGCGAGGTGGAGTCCGGCCACTTGATCGCGTCGAACCGGTCGGCGCGCAGGCTGAGCGCGGCGGCCTGGTACCCGGCGACGACGCCGATCACCCGGTTCTCCGGCACGAACGCGGCCGGGTCGGCGAGCGGCGCCACGTCGAACCACCGGCCCGCCGCGTCCACCAGGTCCGCGAAGTCGAAGCGGTCCACGCCGTGGACGAGGCGGTGGTTCGGCAGGATCGTGAGCCCCGGCGCCTCCAGGGCGAAGAAGGCCATGAGCTTGTGCCCGGCTGCCGGATGGCGGCGCGCGTACTCCACCGCCGTCTCGTACCGATGGTGGCCGTCGGCGATGATCACCTGCCGCGGCGCCATGAGCGACTGGACGCGCTCGATCGCGCCGGCGTCCATGACGCGCCAGAGCCGGTGCTGCTCGCCCCGGAGATCGCGCGCCTCGGCGATCGGCTCGCCCGCGGGCGCGGTCGCCTGCCGGAGGTCGCCGGTAGGATCGCCGACGAGCATGAAGAGGAGCCCGACGTCCGCGCGCGTCGCCTCGAGGAGGTCCATCCGATCGCGCTTGGGACCCGCGTGAGTTCTCTCGTGGGGGAGGACGACGCCTTTCGCGTAGTGCGACACCTCGCCGAGGGCGATGAACCCGGTGCGCGTCACCGGCCGCCCGCGCACCGCATACGTCTGCTGGTAGGGATAGAGGGCGGGCGCCGCCTCGCGCGCCCAGACGCCGTCGGCGAGCCACGCGTCGAGTGTCCGGCACGCCGTCGCGTACTTGTCCGCGCCGGGCTCCTCCCGCGGGTACGTGACACGCACGATGTTCCACACGGAGAGCGCGTAGAGCTCGGCCTGCATCTCCGGGCGGATCTGGTCGTACGGTGGCGCGACGACGCGCGAGACATCACGCCCCGTGCCGCCGTGGAAGCGGTAGCCCGCGACCGCCTGGATCCGCACGCTAATGCCTCGTCGGTGAAATCATGTTGAGAACCACGCGGGCCCGGGGCCGACGGGCGCGGGCGACAGCGGTCGCGGGACCACGCGGCACGCGTCCGCTGACCCGTTGCGGCTGGGCTCCAGCCGGGCGCACGCGGTCCGCTCTCCGCGTGGCGGGAACGGGCTCCCGCGACCCCTGTCGCACGCGCCCGCCGGCTCCGCCACGCGCTCGTTCACATAATTTCGCAGACGCGCCATTAGTGGCCGCCTCCGGCGGGTCCCTGGCCTTTGATGACTTCGGCCGCGCGCGCGGCGGGGGGCGTGTTGCGGCTGCGCCCGATCGTGATCCGACCGTCGATCAGCACCATGGAAATGCCGGGCAGATCGCCCGCGGCGAGCGCGCCAAGGGCGTCTTTCCCGATGCTTCCCGTCGGCGCGTCGCAAACCACCAGGTCGGCCTCCTTCCCGACGGCGGCCAGGCCCGCGCCGAGCTTGTAGACGCGCGCCGTGTTGCCCGTCGCGCAGGCGACCGCCTCGGCCGGCGCCATGCCGCCGAGCCCCGCGAGCAGCGAGAGCGTCCGGAGAACGCCGAGCGGGATGACGCCCGTGCCCGACGGCGCGTCGTTGCCGATGATGATCCTGTGGGTCGCCCTCGCGTCCATCGCCGCGCGGAGCGTGTGGAGCGCCGTTTTCATGTTGCCGCACTGGACGATCTCGAGCGCCATGTCGGTCGCGACGAGCCGCTCGATCTCCGCCGGCGTCATCGAGGTCGTCCCGCCGTTAATGTGGCCGACCACGTCGGGGTTCGCCTCGAGGACGACCTCCGCGGTGATCGGGCTCGATCCCGCGATCGAGGGGCCGCCGGTGTGGATCGTCACGGTCATGCCGTGCTGTTTCGCCCAGCGGACCATCGGCGCCGCGTCCTTCCCCGTCCTCACGGACCCGAGCCCGATCTCGCCGACGAGCCTGACGCCCGCGGCGGCCATGTCGGCGAAATCCTGCTCGACCATGCCGAGCTCGAGGATCGGCGCTCCCGCGTGGACTTTCACGCCTCCGGGCCTGAAGTTCGCGTAGGCCTTGGCCGCGACGATCGCGAGCGCCTTCAGCCCGACGATATCTTTCGGCCGGCCCGGCAGGTGGACCTCCCCGGCCGAGATCGCGGTCGTCACCCCGCCGTTCATCGCCGAGTCGATGAAATCCACCGTCCGCTGGCGCGGCGTGAAATCGCCGAAGACGGGGTGGACGTGCGAATCGATGAGCCCGGGCATGACGGTCGTGCCCTTCGCGTCGATCACCGTGTCGGCGTCCTCATCGAGGCGCCGGCCCACGGCCGCGATCCGGCCGTCATGGATCACGATCGAGTCGGCGTCGAGGAGAGGCCCGTGGATGTCCCCGCTGACCAGCGTGCCGATGTTGCGGATCAAGGTCTTCATGAGGCCCCCTTCTCGCTCACGGGCCCAGATTCTGTCAGATGGGTCCGGCCCGTCGCAACCCGGGCACGCACCCGCATGATCCGCCACCGGCGCGCCATCGGCATCGCCGTCTCGCCGAACGCGCCCCGGACGGGCCCGCCGGCGGGATCCATCACGTCAGTGGCGCAGGATCTGGCTCAGGAACAGCTTGGTCCGCTCCGAGCGCGGACGGCTGAAGAACTCCTCGGGCGGGCTGTCCTCGACGATCTGGCCCTCGTCCATGAACATCATGCGGTGGGCCACCGTCCGGGCGAAGCCCATCTCGTGGGTGACGACCAGCATGGTCATTCCGCTCTCGGCGAGCTCGACCATCACGTCGAGGACCTCCTTGATCATCTCGGGGTCGAGCGCCGAGGTCGGCTCGTCGAACAGCATGATCTTGGGGTTCATGCACAGCGCTCGGGCGATCGCGACCCGCTGCTGCTGACCCCCGGAGAGCTGGGCCGGATACTTCCGCGCCTGCTCGGGGATCCGCACCCGCTCCAGATACTTCATGGCGGTCTCCTCGGCCTCGCGGCGCGGCAGCCTGCGCACCCAGATCGGGGCGAGCGCCAGGTTCTCCAGCACGGTGAGGTGCGGGAAGAGGTTGAACTGCTGGAACACAATGCCCACCTCGCTGCGGATCTTCTCGATGTGCTTGAGGTTGCCGGTCAGCTCGGTCCCGTCGACGACGATGCGTCCACGCTGGTGATCCTCGAGCCGGTTGATGCACCGGATCAGGGTCGACTTGCCGGACCCCGAGGGCCCGCAGATGACGATCCGCTCGCCCCGGTGGACGGTGAGGCTCACGTCCCGCAGCACGTGGAACGCGCCGAACCACTTGTGCACGTTCCGCATCTCGATCATGACCTCGGACGACACGGGGCTGCGTGCCGCCGGCGCCCGTCCTGCCTCCACCATCGCGTCCTCCCCCGCGCCCTCAGCGCCCGGTGTGGAGCGCGCGCTCCAGGTGCTGGCTGTAGCGCGACATGCCGAAGCAGAAGAGCCAGAAGCCGAACCCGGTGAACACGTAGCCCTCGATGGCGAACCCGAGCCAGTTGGCGTTGCTGGCCGCGGCCTGGGCCATGCCGAGGAAGTCGAACAGGCCGATGATCAGGACGAGCGTGGTGTCCTTGAACAGGCCGATGAAGTTGTTGACGATCCCGGGGATCACGATCTTGAGGGCCTGCGGCAGCACGACCAGCCCCATCGTCCTCCAGTACCCCAGCCCGAGCGCCTCGGCCGCCTCGTACTGGCCCTTGGGGATCGCCTGGAGCCCGCCGCGCACCACCTCCGCCATGTAGGCAGACGCGAAGATGGTCACGCCGAGCAGCGCCCGCAGCAGCTTGTCGAAGTTCACGCCCTCCGGCATGAAGAGGGGGAACATGTTGGAGGCCATGAACAGCACGGTGATCAGCGGCACGCCGCGCCACACCTCGATGAAGGCCACGCAGATCCCTCGGACCACCGGCAGCTCGGAGCGCCGCCCGAGGGCCAGCAGGATGCCGAGCGGCAGCGAGCCGACGATGCCGACCGCGGCGATCACCAGGGTGAGGAAGAGCCCGCCCCACAGCCGGGTCTCGACCATCGGCCAGAGATGGACAGACACGGTCAGCGGGGCCGAGCCCAGCAGCCGTTCGCCGAGCGCGAGCCAGGCGAGCGCGCCGAGGGCGAATACGGGGTAGGCGCGGCGCCAGCCGGCGATCCACGCCCGGTCCCGGAACGCGGGCGCAAGGCGGACGGCCGTGCCGCCGATCAGGGCGAGGATCACGGCAAGGGTGACGAGGCTGACGGTGAGGCTCCCGCCCACAAACAGGTAGAAGGCGATGACCGGGTAGACGACCAGCAGGAACACGCCGACCCAGTGCTTCCAGGGGAACCGGGGCACGACCAGGAGGGCGCCCGCGCCCACGAGTAGACCGTACCCCGCGTTGATGCGCCAGATCTCCTCCCGGGGGTACAGGCCGTACATGAGCCGCTCGAACCAGACGCGGATGAACACCCAGCACGCGCCCTCGCGCCGGCACGCCTCCCGGGTGCTCCCGACCCAGTCGGCGTCGATGAAGGCCCACCTGACCAGCGGCGGGATGACCAGGTACAGGATGTAGAGCGCGAGGAACGTCAGGGCGGCGTTCAACGGGGACGAGAACAGCTTCTGGCGCAGCCAGCCGACCACGCCCACCGTCGCTGCCGAGGGGCGCAGGGCCAGGGGGTGCTCCTGCTGGACCGGCTGGGCCCGCCCCGCCACGCCCTACCGCTCCACCAGGGCGATCCGGCGGTTGTACACGTTCATGAACAGGGAGATCAGCAGGCTGAAGGTGAGGTACACCGCCATGGTGACGGCGATGATCTCGACCGCCTGGCCGGTCTGCATCAGGACCGTGCCGGCGAACACCAGCACCAGGTCCGGGTAAGCGATCGCCGCGGCCAGCGAGGAGTTCTTGGTCAGGTTCAGGTACTGGCTGGTGAGCGGGGGAATGATGATTCTGAGCGCCTGGGGGATGATCACCAGCCGGAGCATCTGCCCGCGCGTGAGGCCGAGGGCCTGGGCCGCCTCGGTCTGCCCGTGGCTCACGCCCAGGATCCCCGCGCGCACGATCTCGCCGATGAACGCGGCGGTGTAGGTGGACAGCGCGACGACCAGCGCCACGAGCTCCGGGATCAGCTCCATGCCGCCCACGAAGTTGAACCCCTGCAGGACCGGGTACTCCCAGCGCAGCGGGAAGCCGGTCGCCGTCGCGGCCAGGAGCGGCAGGCCCACGAGGAGGGCGAGGGAGACGGAGACCGTGGGGAACGGCTCCCCGGTGCGGTCCCGCCGCCGGCGCGCCCAGCGCGCCAGCACGACCACGGCCACGAGGGCGACGACGAGCGCCAGCGGGATCGCGCCGAAGCCGGGCTCGAGGATCGGCTGCGGCGAAAAGAGCCCGCGGTTGTTGAGGAAGAAGGCGTCGAGGACCGTCACGCTCTGGCGCGGCCCGGGGAGCTGACGCAGGATCCCGAAGTACCAGAGGAAGAGCTGGAGCAGCAGCGGCAGGTTGCGAACCACCTCGACGTAGGCGGCGGCGAGCGTGGCGATCAGCCAGTTCCGCGACAGGCGCATGATGCCGAGCACGAACCCCAGGAGGGTGGCCAGCACGATGCCGATGCCCGAAACCAGCATGGTGTTCAGGAGACCCACCAGGAACGCCCGGAGGTAGGTATGCTCCTCGGCGTACTCGATGAGGCTCATCGAGATGCCGAACCCGGCCGTGCGCCCGAGGAAGCCGAAGCCGGAGGCGATGCCCTGCTTCGAGAGGTTGGCGATCGTGTTGTTGACGATGAACACGCCGAGACCGACGACCCCGGCGAGGGCGAGGACCTGGAAGACGAGCGCCCGGAGGCGAGGGTCCTGCCACACCGGCGGCTTGCCGGGCGGCTCAGACTCAGCCAGCGGGTCGCGCGCGCCGGTCACACGATACACGGCGGGGCATGCCCGATGCGGCCGGGCATGCCCCGGGCTCGAAGACGGGTTCTCGGGCTACCGCACCGGCATCGGGTACTGCAGGCCGCCATTCTTCCAGAGCGCGTTGGCCCCGCGCTCGAGCTTGAGCGGCGTCCGGGGTCCCACGTTGCGCTCGTAGATCTCGGCGTAGTTGCCGACCTTCTTGACGATGTTGTAGGCCCACTCGTTCCCCACCCCGAGGTTCTTGCCCATGTCCCCCTCGAGGCCCAGCAGCCGCTTCACGACCGGGTCCTTGGAGCCGGCCTTCATCTGGTCCACGTTCTCGGAGTTCACGCCGTACTCCTCGGCCTCGAGCATGGCGTAGAGGACCCACTTGACGAGATCGAACCACTGGTCGTCGCCGTGGCGCACCACCGGACCCAGCGGCTCCTTGGAGATGATCTCCGGGAGCACGACGTGGTCGTCGGGATTCTTCATCTTGAGGCGCTGGGCGGCGAGGCCCGACCGGTCGGTGGTGTACACGTCGCAGCGCCCGGCGTCGTAGGCGCCCACCACCTCGTCGGCCTTCTCGTACACCACGGGCTTGTAGGTCATGCGGTTCGCGCGGAAGTAGTCCGCCAGGTTGAGCTCGGTGGTCGTGCCGATATTCACGCACACCGACGCGCCGTTGAGCTGCTTCGCGCTCCTGACGTTGAGCTTCTTGGGCACCATGAACCCCTGGCCGTCGTAGTACGTCACGCCCGTGAAGTTCAGGCCGAGAGCCGTGTCCCGCACGAGGGTCCAGGTGGTGTTGCGCGAGAGCACGTCGACCTCGCCCGACTGCAGGGCCGTGAAACGCTCCTTGGCGGACAGCGGCAAGTACTTGACCTTGCCCGGCTCGCCGAAGATCGCCGCGGCGACGGCCCGGCACACGTCCACGTCGATCCCCGTCCAGTCGCCCTTGGCGTCAGGGTTGGAGAAGCCGGGCAGCCCCTGGCTCACGCCGCACCGGACGAAGCCCTTCTTCTTGACGTCGTCCAGCGTCCCGGCGTCGGCGGCGGCGACCACGGTTACGCACAGCGCTGTGAGTATCCCGAGTGTCCTGATGAGTTGGCGCATGACATTCCTCCAGGTCGGAGAGTTGCCGGCGCCCGGCGTCGGCCTCGGCTGACGGCCCGGGCTCACGCGCCTACGATCTCGCGCGTGGTGGCACCCTACGGGTCCGGCCACGCCCTTGTCAAGAGGCCGTATCATGGCGTCCGTGGGTCGGTCGTCTGCGCTCGCCGCCCTCTCGATCCTGGGCCTCGTCGTGTACGGGGGGCGCCCGGCGAGCGCCCAGCTCAACTGCAACGTGGGCGTGGACTTCTATCCGGGCGGCGCGATCCGGAGCTGCACACTCAACGGCCACCACCGCTTCCACACGGCGCAGGGCCCGCTCACCTGCGCGAGCGGGCACGTGCTCGTCCAGTACGAGAACGGCCGGCTCCAGAACTGCATCCTGGCCCAGCCGCTGATCTCCGGCTCGCTCACCTGCGAGGCCGGCAGCCGCGCGGAGTTCCGGCCCGATGGCACGCTGGCGGGGTGCCAGGCGTCGCGACCGTGATGCCGCGCCGGGCGAGGAGCTTGGGACCACTCAGCGCTACCGGCGCACGCCGACGTGCCTCAGCAGGACCTCGGGCTCGGCGGCGAGCTCGGCCGGCGTGGCGTGGCGCGCGATGCGGCCGTTCTCGATGAGGGCGACGCGATCGGCGACCCGGAGGACGGCATCGACCTTCTGCTCCACGAGCAGGATCCCGACCTGGCGCGCCTTGAGCGCGACGATCGTGTCGAGCAGGCGACCGACGAGGGTGGGCATCAGCCCCTCGCTGGGCTCGTCCAGCAGGAGGAACTCGGGCCTGGCGCAGAGGGCGCGCGCGGTGGCCAGCATCTGCTGCTGACCGCCCGAGAGCGTGCCGGCCCGCTGGCGCAGCCGATCTCGGAGCATGGGGAAGAGGCCGAGGACGGGCTCGAGCGTGTCCTCGCCGCCGCCGCGCACGAGGAGCCCCATGCGGAGGTTTTCCTCGACGGTGAGGGACGGGAAGAGCCGGCGGCCCTGCGGGACATAGGCGATGCCGCGCCCGGGGATCTCGTGGGGGCGAAGCCGGCCGAGCTCGGTGCCGTCGAGCCTGATCGTCCCCGATCGCGGGCGGATGAGCCCCATGATCGCCCGGAGCGTCGTCGTCTTGCCCGCGCCGTTCCGGCCCAGCAACCCCACGATCTCCCCGGCCTCGACGTGGAGCGAAATGTCTTTCAGGATCTGGACCTCCCCGTAGAAGCAGTTGACGCCCTCGAGCGCGAGCCTCATCGTCCGAGGTACGCCTTCTGCACCTCCGCGTGCGCCTCGATCTCACGCGGCGTGCCCTCGGCGATGATCCGCCCCTGGTCCATGACCGTCACCCGACCCGCCAGCTCCAGGACGACCGCCATGTTGTGCTCGATGACCAGCACGGTGGCGGCTCGCGCGATGTCACGCACCAGGCCGCAGAGGCCGTCGATCTCGGCGGCGGCGAGCCCCTGGCTCGGCTCGTCCAGGATGAGCAGCTCGGGTCTGAGCGCCAGCGCCATGGCGACCTCCAGGAGACGCTGGTGTCCATACGCCAGGGCCCGAGCCGGCTGGTCTCGCAGGGCCCAGAGCCCCACCGTCGCCAGCGCCGCCTCGACGTCGCGGGCCACGGCTTGCCGGTCGAGCGCGATCCAGTCGGCCAGCGCCCGGAGGCGCCGGCGCTGGGCGGCCAGCGCCACGTTGTCGTACACCGAGAAGCCCCGGTAGATGCTGGTGACCTGAAACGTGTAGACGATGCCCAGACCGACGCGGTCCCACGCCCGCAGCGACGTGACGTCCCGCCCCGCGAAGAGCACGCGCCCCGACGTCGGACTCAGTCGGCCGCTGATGAGGCTGACGAGCGTCGTCTTGCCCGCGCCGTTCGGCCCGATGAGCGCGCGCACCTCGCCCCGCTCGAGGCGGAGGTCGACGCCGCTCACGGCCTCGAGCCCGCCGAAGCGCTTGGAGATCGCCTTCGTCTCCAGGAGCGCGGTCACGGGAGCCACGGCGCCCACCGCGCCCGGATGCCGCCCACGATGCCGGCCGGGACCCACAGGATCGTGACGACGAGCGTGGCGCCGACCACGATCAGATAGCCCGTCGTGAGGCTGCTGGCGACGTCCACGAGATAGGTCATCACCAGGGTGCCGACCAGCGGGCCCAGAATGGTCCCGGCGCCGCCCAGCAGCGCCCAGAGCAGCGGGTAGATCGAGTAGAGGATTCCGGCGAACGTCGAGCCGACGTACGAGAAGAGCAGCGTGTAGGCCGAGCCCGCCACGGCAGCGACGAGGCCCGAGACGGTCACCGCGAAGAGCCGGTAGCGGGGGGTGTTGTAGCCCAGCAGGCGGGTGCGCTCCTCGTTCTCGCGCAGCGCGAGCAGGATGCGGCCCGCGGGCGAGCGAACGATCCAGAAGTTCAGCAGGAGGCAGGCGGCGAACACGACGAGCGCCACGTTGTACTTGACGGCGGGATCGGCCAGCGGCAGGCGCCGCCCGGCGAGATCGAGGTGGAGTCCCGAGAGGATGAACCCCTGATCGCCCCCGGTGATCTCGTTGAAGTAGAGCGTCGCCAGGTAGAAGGCCTGGGCGAGCATCATCGTGACGATCAGGAAGGCCGGGCCGGCCGTCCGCAGCGTGATCAGCCCGACCGCGGCGGCGACGGCCAGGCCCGCGACGACGCCGAGCAGGAAGCCGGTGATCACGCCGACGCCGAGGTAGTGGATGGTGAGCCCGGTGCCGTACATGCCCGCCGCGAAGAACATGGCGTGTCCGAGGCTCATGAGGCCGGCGTAGCCGAGCAGCAGGTTGTAGCCGGCAGCATAGGCCGCGAGGACCATGATGCGGGCCAGCATGCCATGGTGGAACGGCGGGAGGACGAGCTGAAGCCCGCCGAGCAGGGCGAGGACGCCCAGGTGGAGCCCGAGCGTCACGCGATCTCCTCGCCGAAGAGCCCGCGCCCCCGCACGGCCAGTACGAGAGCCACGAGCAGGGTGGCCACGATCTTGGCCAGCGTCGGGGAGAAGAGGACCGAGACCGCGCCGTCGCTCAGGCCCACGACGAACGCCGCGACCAGCGTGCCGCGGAGGCTCCCGAGCCCGCCGAGGATCACCACCACAAAGGACAGGAGGAGGGCATCCAGGCCCATGAGGTAGTGGGCCTGCTGCACGGGGACGATCAGGGCGCCGGCCACGGCCGCGAGCCCGGCGCCGGCGCCGAACGCGGTCGTGTACACGCGGCCGACCGGCACCGCGAAGGCCTGGGCGATCTCGCGGTCCTGCTGGGTCGCCCGCATGTAGAGGCCGAGCTTCGTCCGGGCGAGCGCGATCCAGGTGGCGACGAGCAGGATGGCGGCGACCCCGCCGACGATCAGCTTGTAGCCGGAATAGCCGAACGACGGGAAGTCGACCCGGAAATAGATGGGCGCGGTGACCGGGCGGGCGTAGGGCCCGTAGATCATGAGGACGGCCTGCTCGAGGATATAGAGGAGCCCGATCGTCGCCACGATGGTGCTCTCCGGCTCGTACCCGATCGGGCGGAGCACCAGCCGGTCGGCCACCACGGCGACGGCGCCGACGACGAGCGGGGCCACGACCAGCGCCAGCAGGAAGCTCCCGAGCAGCGTGGAGACATACCAGGTGACGATCGCGCCCAGCATGAAGAACGCCCCGTGGGCGACGTTGACGATGCGCATGACGCCGAAGACGAGAGACAGGCCGAGCGCGGTGAGTGCCAGCACCAGCGCGCCCACCGTCCCCTCGAGGAGCGCCAGGAACAGATGCGCCTCGAGGCTCACGACGACGGATTGCGTTGTCGAAGGGCGCCACGGCTGTGCCGGGGCGCCCTGAGCGCCGGGGGGCTTGGGGGGCGCCCGGAGCCCCCCATGTCCTCAGAGCGGCTGCTTCGTATAGTCGGCCTCGGGCGCGTACATCGAGTCCTCGATCGCCGTCCGATGGATGACGGTGAGGCGGCGCTTCTCGACCTTGGAGACGACCTGCCGGCCGAAGACCTGGTGGAGCCGCCCGACGAACTTCTTCGGCCCCTGCGGATGCTCGGTGCCCTCGGGGAAGGACTGGAAGCCTTCCAGGGTCTCGATGAACGCCCTGTAGCCGGCGGCCCCCGGCTTCTTGTAGCCGCTCTGCTCCACCGCCCGCTTGATGATGAAGAGCGTCTCCCAGCAGCCGAACATGTGGGAGAAGGTGGAGACGTCCCGGGGGTCGTTGACGCTGGCACCGTTGTCGTTGACCCCGACGCGTTCGCGGTAGAAGCGCACGTGCGGGGGCATGGTGGCCGCGGCGTAGCGCGGGAAGGCTTCCCAGAAGTACGTCCCCTCCAGGAACTCCAGCCCGGGGCTCGCCAGGTCGACCCCCTCCAGCGAATCGATGAAGCCGAAGATCTGCGGGCGGCGCGCGCCGAAGTGCTCCCCCATCTCCTTGACGAAGGTGAGGACGCCGGGACCCACCATCACGTGGTAGAGCACCTCGGTATCGGCCGGGACGCGCGGGAAGTATTTCGTGAAGGACGTCTCGGTCGGCGGGATGGGGATCAGCGCCCGAATGGTCCCGCCCTGGGCCGTGGCCACCCGGCTGAAGAAGTCGCGGTGGTCGTGGCCGAAGGCGTAGTCGGGGAAGATCAGCGTGACCTTCTTGCCGAGGTTCTTGAGGATCCAGGGCGCGACCGCCGTGACCTGAGCCCGCACGTCGGTGATCCCGGGCTGGAAGACGTACCGGTTCAGCCGCCCCGAGGCCACGTGGTAGCCCTCGCTCACCACGATGTAGGGGATCTTCAGCTCGCCCGCCCGCGGGGCGGAGGCGATCACCACGTGCGAGAACAGCGTGCCGAAGATGAGGTCCACCTTGTGCTGGACGGCGAGCTTCTCGACCACCTCGGCGCCGCGCTTGGGATCGGTCCCGTCGTCTTCGGCGACGATCTCGACCGGCCGTCCGCCGATGCCGCCCTTCTCGTTGATCAGCTTCACGGCCGCCATCGTCGTCCGCTCGTACCAGCGGCCGTAGACGGCGCCGATGCCCGTTCGGTGGACCTGGAACCCGAGACGCAGGGGCCCCTGCCCTGTCTGGGCGGCCGCGCGCGCCACCCCGGGGCCCGGCAGATGAGCGCCGACCGCCACGAGGCCTCCCGCCTGCAAAAAGTGCCGTCTGGAGAGAGTGGGCGCTCCGTCCTGGCTCATGGCCGACCTCCTGGTCATTCGGTGTCCCGCCCCGCCGCGCGTGAGCGACTCGCGTGCCGTTTGAATAGCACGACCACGCCGTGGACTCAACCGTCGCGACCTACCCGGGTGCTGACAAACTCGCAGGCTCCCGCTCGTCGAAGACCCGTCCCGGACGATCGGCGATGGACAGCGCGCCGATCACCGTGCCCTTCACGACGAGGGGCACCGAGATCACGCCGTGAGCCCCCGCGTGAGGCTCTGGAAGCGGCGCTCGGCGTCGCGGAACCGGCGCGCGTTGTCGAGCGCGAGCGCCGCCTGGTCGGCGAAGGCCTGGAGGAGCCGCGCGTCCTCGTCGCCGAAGGTCCGCCCGGTCCGGTCCCTCACGACGAGCGCGCCGGTCGCCTCGTCCCGCACGAGCAGCGGCACCGCGAGCGCGGCGCGATACGCCGAGCCCGCGAAGGTCGACCTGAGCTCCGGTGAGAACGTGATGCCGGACTCGTGGAGGATGTCGGGGGTGACGACCGGGAGCCGCTGGCGTACGGTGGCACTCGAGATCCCGCTGCCCGCCGGGACGAGCATCCCCTGCTCGACGCCGGGAGTCGGCTCGCCGGCGACCGCGATCGCCAGCAGGTCCCCTGACTCCGGCAGGAGCTGGAGGATCGCGGAGGCGCGCGCGCCGAAGAGCGTCAGCACGCTGTCGGCGATCCCCTGGGCGACGACGTCGGGGTCGAGCGACTGCGAGATCAAGCGCCCGACGTCGGCGAGGCTCTCCGCCGCCCGGCGGCGCCGCTCGCTGCTCTCGTAGAGCCCCGCGTTCCGGATCGCGATGGCCGCGTGGTCGGCGAGCCGGCCGAGGATCGACTCGTCGTGATCCGTGAAGGCACGCCTGGAGCGGTTGTGCACGAACAGCAGCCCCTCGACCTTCTGATGGATCCGGATCGGGACCACGAGGGCCGTGACGATCTCGTCCACCTGGACGAACGCGAGGTAATCCTTCGTGAACCGGGGATCGCCGGCGTAGTCGTCGGTCCGGAACGGACGGCCGGTGGTGAGCACGAGGCCGCCGATCCCCTTTCCCGGCTCGATCCGGACGCTCGAGGGGCCCGGATTCCGGGAGCCGGCCCAGTAGCGCATGACGAGCGCCTCGGAGTCCCCCTCGCGCAGGCAGATCGTCGCGAGGTCGCTCCGGCAGAGCTCCCGGGCTCCTTCGACGACGGCCTGCAGCACGGCGGCGAGATCGAGCGAGGCGCTGATCCGCCCGGCGAGCTCGGCCACCACTTCGGCCTCCCGCCGGCGCCGGCGCGCATCCTCGTAGAGCCGGGCGTTCTGGAGGGCGAGCGCGGCGGCGTCGGCGAACCCGGCGAGGAGGTGGAGCTCCGGCTGCGTGAACGCGCGCTCCGAGCTCGACGCGAGCGTGAGCACCCCCAGCATCTCTCCGCGCGAGATGAGGGGGGCGGCGACAGCCGACCGGTGCCCCTCGACGGCGATGCGCTCGCGCAGCCACTCGGGGATGTCGAGCTGCGGGTCGGCAGCGACATCGCGCGACCAGACCACGCGCCGCTCGCGCATGGCGAGGCCTGACGCGCCCGTGCCCGCGGGCAGGGTCCGCCCCACCCACTCGCGGCGATCGCCCTCGCCGGCAACGGCCACGCACACGAGCGAGCCCGCGGCGGCGTCGACTTCGAACAGGCTCGCGCGGCGGACGCGGAAGAGCCCGAGGACGGTCGACACCACGCGCTCGGTCGCCCCTGCGAACTCCAGCGTGCCGGCGAGCTCGTGGCTCACCCGGGCCAGCGCCGCCGCCGCGTCCTCCGCCTGCTTCCGCTCGGTGATCTCGCGGACGATCATGAGGCGCGACCCGCGGGCCGGCGGCGGCCCGTCGAGCGGCACGAAGCGGGCCTCGTAGCGGCGCGCCCCGAGCGCGAACTCGACCGACACCACCGCCGCGGCGCTCGCGCAGTCGCGTGCAGCCCGCTCGAGCTGCGGACTCACGTCCGGCGGGAAGGCGTCGGCGATCCGCTTGCCGAGGAGCTGGTCGGGCGGGACGTGGAACTCGGAGCCCCGCCCGCCCTCGTAGGCGAGGAACGTCCCCTCCGCATCGAGCCAGAAATAGAGATCCGGGAACGCGCGGACGATCGCCTGAAGCTCGGTCTCGAGCCGGACGAGCTTGCCGGTGACCTCGCGCAGGCGGGCGAAGTCGATGATCTGGCCCCGCCGCGCTCCCGCGGCGCCGGGACGCGGCGCCACGGGCGCTTGCGGGCGGGTCGCGGGCCCGGTCCCGAACAGGATCCACTCGGGCGGCGCCCCCAGGTCCCGGGCAAGGCGGACGAGGTTTTCGTAGCTGGGGACGCGGTCGCGGAACCAGGCGTAGAGGTACTGAGGCCGGTATCCCCTGTCGTCGCAGAAGCGGCCGACCTCCGGACGGCCGTCCTTCCAGTAGCCGAGAGCCTTGAGTCGCTCCTTGACTCGCTGACCGATGCCGGGGAACCCGCTCATGTCAGGCTCTTCATATCACAAGATTCGATTTGTAACGTTTCACGTGATACATGAATTACATTCATCAAATCTCACAATGGGTTAGCGATTGTTTAAAACCTATAATAGTCACCAAACGATCGCGCTCGAATCGGGAATCCACGCCTGTTAGAGATGTGCGGATCTCGCTACAATGGCCCGAACCGAGGGAGGCCCTGCCGTGGACGACGAGAACCTGTCGGCGGACCGCTGGCGCGCCGGGCGCCGGCGGCCCATCTTCACGTAGCCGCCGGCCGATGACGCCCGACCGCCTCCATCACCTGCATTGACGGGCGGCGCCGACCGCCGCCTCCCGAGGAGGAGCCATGCACTACGGTGTCTTGATCTTCCCGACCGAATACTCGATCCGGATCGACGAGCTCGCGCGGGCCGCGGAGGAGCGCGGGTTCGAGTCGCTCTTCGTCACCGAGCACACGCACATTCCGGTGAGCCGGCGAACGCCGTTCCCCAGCGGCGGCGAGCTGCCGAGGGAGTACTCGCACACGCTCGATCCCTTCGTGGCGCTGACGGCGGCCGCGGCCGCGACGCGGACGCTCAAGGTGGGCACGGGGATCTGCCTCATCATCGAGCACGACCCGATCACGACGGCAAAATCGGTCGCGAGCCTCGATCTCCTCTCGAACGGGCGCTTCCTCTTCGGCATCGGGGCCGGCTGGAACGCCGAGGAGATGGAGAACCACGGCACCGCGTTCAAGACGCGCTTTCGGCTCCTGCGCGAGCGCGTGCTCGCCATGAAGGAGATCTGGACCAAGGACGCCGCCGCCTTCCACGGTGAGTTCGTCAACTTCGATCCGATCTGGTCGTGGCCGAAGCCCGTGCAGAAACCCCACCCGCCCATTCTCCTCGGGGGCGAGAGCGGCCACACCCTCGAGCGGGTCGTGGACTTCTGCGACGGCTGGTTTCCGCGTGGACGCGCCGCCGACAAGATCCTCCCGGGCCTCGCCGACCTCAAGGCCCGGGCGGCGCGCGCCGGGCGCGACATGACGACCATCTCGGTGTCGGTCTTCGGGGCGACGGCCGACGAGGCGGTGCTCGCGACCTATGCTGAGGCGCGGATCACGCGCGCGATCCTGCGACTCCCGTCCGAGCCCCGGGAGGCCATCCTTCCGCTGCTCGACCGGTACGCCAAGCTGATCCGGTGAGCCTCGAGCTTCCCGCGTGGGCCGCGACCCTCCTCCGAGAGAGCCGCGTCGCGCGGCTCGGCAGCGCGTCGCTCCTGGTGGACCGGTACGACGAGGAATGGTCGCGGCTCGCCTGGGTAATCGTGGAGGGGCGTGCGGACATCGTGACCGTGGGCGCCGAGCGCGCCGCCGCTGTGGACCTGCTGGAGGAGAAATATGCCCAGTACCGCGCGATGGGGCTGGACCCCGAGACCGTCGTGATCGTCAGGCTCACGCCGGGCCGGCTGCTCTGCTGGCGGGGAGCCGACTGATTTCGTCGGAGGGGGGCCTCGACGGCCCCCTCCGAAACCTCCCCCGGGATCGGTTGCGCCGGGGGAGCCGGCCTCGAGCGGCGGTGACTCCGACGCCGCGCTCTTACCGTTTCTCGATCTGGAGGCCGGCGCTCGTCACGAGCACCCCGGCCTGCCCCGCCTGTCGCAGCGCCTGCGCGAGCTTCTTCTTTTCGAGCCACGGGCGGAAGAAGTCGGCGGTGATCGTGGCGAGCTGCGACACCTCGCCGTGGTTGTCCTGGAGCTGGAACACCTGGGCGCTCCGCTCGAACTCGTGGAAGTCGTAGACCGTGCAGAGCGGGAACTCGCTGTAGAGATACTCCTTCACGGCGCCGATCTTCCCCTCGTCGATGGACAGCCGGTCGAGGAACTTCCGCCACTGCGGCGCGAGCTCGCCCTCCGAAGGGAGCGTGAGCCCGTCGAGGAGCGCCCGTTGCTTGTCGGCGGGATCCTCCCCGACCGGAGACGCGCTGGCCTCAGCCTGGAACACGACGTCCCTGGGCGCGAGCTGCGGCGCTGCAGGCGCCCCCGGCACGGGCTGCGGGGCGGACGTCGGAGCCGCGGCGGGTAGCCCCGCGGCCTCCGGGACGTCTTCGAGGTGCTGAGCCGAACGGCCTTCGAAGCTCGCCGTGAGCCGCTCGAGGAACTTCCGCCACGTCGGGGCGAGCTCGCGACTCGGCGGGAGCTCGAGTTCGTCGAGCACGGCCCGGTCCTTCGCGCCGAGGGCGGTGGCGCGCTCGATCTGCGCCGCCTCATCGGCGTCCGCGGCGCGCTCCCGCTCGGCAGGCGCCGGCGCGCCCTCACCGGCGCCGCCCTGCCCCTCCCACTGATCCTCACGGCGCTCGTCGAGTCGCTCCTCCAGGTGCTCGGCGATCGCCTCGTGCGGCAGGAGACGCGTCGCGGCCGGCTGCGAGACCGCGGAGGGGCCCTTTGCCCAGTCCACCGCGTCGAGATAGAACCCGGTCGCGCCGTTCACCTCGACGCACCGGAACTCGAAGCAGTCCACCGCCGGGAACCTGAGCAGCCCGATCTTTCGCTGGAACGACTCGAGCACCCGCTCGCCGACGAACACGACGCGTGGCGGCCATTGCGCGGGACCCTCTTCAGCCGGGACGAGGCGGCGCACCGACTCCGGATACTCCAGGCACCACGCGTAGGCCTCGAGCATCCTGAAGAGCATCTGGTCGTCGGCGACGAAGCCGAGCGCGATGAGCACCGGCGTCCGGCGCGCATCGAGCCCGGCCAGATCCACCGTCGAGCGACCGAGATTGAGACTGTGCGCGAGGAGGCGGAACCCGGGCTCGATGGCCTCTGGGTTCTCGGCCACGAGCGCCTGGAGGTGAGCCACGTGCTTGACTTCGTGCTTCCGGAATGTCAGCTTCATCCGAAGATCGGTCGAGCAACCACTGTGCCAGGGATCGCCGGCCACTCCGGCTTTGAAATCAAGGAGTTCCGGCGATCCTTCGTCTCGCGGGGCGTCAGGCCTCAGCCAGCCTGACACTCTGGCTCACGACCGCCTGTCACGGGTCGTGCGTCAGCGATCCTCGACAAAAAACTGATCAGTGTTAAGGTTTCGAGTGGTGAATATCTTGCCTCTCAGGGTTTTGGCCATCTTGAGCCAAGGTCGCATCTTACGAATTTCAAAGATGTTCGAACCTGACACGATGCGCCTCAACGCTGGCATCTCGATTGCTCCCTCTTTGGCCTAATGCTCGCAGTCTGGCCATTTGAGGAAAGGCATCGGAAATGGCAGTAGCCATGTCGTTTTCGATCAATCTTACCGAGGCCTTCCGGGACCTCGTGCAGATCGGAATCGCGCTCACGAGCGAGCGCGACCTCGCTACGCTGCTCGACCGCATCCTCACCGAAGCGCGGCGCTTCACGCACGCCGAGGCCGGCACCCTGTTCCTCCGAGAGAACGACGATCTGCGGTTCGCGGTGGTGCAGAACGACCGCCTCGCCGGCCGCTTCGGCGAGGCGGAGATGAAGAGCCGGCTGCAGGCCCAACCCATCAAGCTTTCCGAGATGAGCCTCGCGGGCTACGTCGCCATGATGGGCGAGGTCATCAACATCCCGGACACGTACACGATCCCGCCGGACCGCCCGTACAGCTTCAACCCGCTGTTCGACGTCCGGTTCGACTACAAGACCCGCTCGGCCCTCGCCGTGCCGCTCCAGGGCCCGTCGGGCAGTATCCTGGGCGTCCTCGAGCTCATCAACGCGCTCGACGAGACGGGCTGCATCGTGCCCTTCGACATGGAGTACGAGGGCCTCGTACGCGCGCTCGCCTCCCAGGCCGCCGTCGCGATCCGCAACGCGCGGCTCGAGGACCTCTCCTTCAAGGACGCGCTGACCGATGTTTACAACCGCCGGTACTTCATGGTGCGGATCGAGGAGGAAGCGCGGCGCCACGTCCGCTTCGCCGAGCCGGTGTCCCTCGTCCTCCTCGACCTCGACCGGTTCAAGGAGGTCAACGACCGGTTCGGCCACCGGGCGGGCGACGCGGCCCTCAAAGAGGTCGCGCGGCTCGTGCAGAAGCACTCGCGGAACTTCACCGTCGTCACCCGGTACGGCGGCGACGAGTTCGCCATGCTCCTCGTGAACACCCCGAAGACGGGCGCGATGGCGTACGCCGAGCGCATCCGCGAGGTGATCGAGCGTCACGAGTTCGGGCACGGCCGGGTGACGGTCAGCCTCGGCATCGCCAGCCTGCCGGAGGACGCCGCCAGCGGCGACGACCTCGTCGTCGCCGCGGACAAGGCGATGTACAAGGCGAAGGAGCTCGGCCGGAACCGGGTCGCGGCTCTCTGAGCAGTAAACGCAGCAGCATCGTCTCCGTGGGGAGGGCGCGCTGAGACAGCCGGGACCGCCGTCGCTCAATCTGACCCAGGCGTTCAGGGAGCTGGTCCAGATCGGGATCACGCTGACCAGCGAGCGGGATCTCGCGACCCTCCTGGAGCGCATCCTCACCGAGGCCCGGCGCTTCACGCGCGCCGAAGCGGGCACGCTCTTCCTGCGCGAGGGCGAGCAGCTCCAGTTCGCCGTCGTCCAGAACGACCTCCTGGCGCGCGAGCTCGGCGAGGAGGAGATGCGGCGCCGCCTCCAGGAGCAGCCGCTGCATCTCCGGGAGCTCAGCCTGGCGGGCCACGTCGCCCTGACCGGCGACATCCTGAACCTGCACGACACGTACATGATCCCGCCGGACCGCCCGTACGCCTTCGACTCGCGCGTGGACGCCCGCCTGAACTACCGCACCCAGTCGCTCCTCGTGGTGCCGCTGCAGGACCCCACCGGCAACATCCTCGGCGTGCTCGAGCTGATCAACGCCCAGGACCGGGCCCAGACCGTGCCCTTCGATTCCCAGTATGAGAGCCTCGTGCGGTCGCTCGCTTCCCAGGCCGCCGTCGCGATCCGCAACGCGCGGCTGGAGGATCTGTCGTTCAAGGACGCGCTGACCGACGTCTACAACCGGCGCTACTTCACGATCCGGATGGAGGAGGAGTTCAAGCGCCATACGCGATTCCACGAGCCCCTGTCGCTCACGATCCTGGACGTGGACCACTTCAAGGACGTCAACGACCGCTTCGGCCACCGCGCGGGCGACGAAGCGCTCCGCGACATCGCGCGGCTCCTCCTCAAGCACTCGCGCAGCTTCAGCGTGGTCACACGGTACGGCGGCGACGAGTTCGCCATCATCCTCGTGAACACCGCCAAGCCCGGCGCGGTCACCTACGGCGAGCGCATCCGGAGCGTGGTCGAGCAGCACCCCTTCCGCCACGGGGCCACCACCGTGAGCCTCGGGGTGGCCTGCCTGCCGGAGCACGGGAGCTCGGCGGAAGACCTCATTGTCGCCGCCGATCGGGCGCTGTACGAGGCCAAGCGGCTCGGCCGGAACAGGGTTTCGGCACCGTGAGCACCGTGGAGACCATGTTCGACCGCACCCAGCTGCTGGAAGAGCTCATCGACATCGGCATCGCGCTCACCAGCGAGCGCGACCTCTACGCCCTGCTCGACCGCATCCTCGAACAGGCCCGGCGCTTCACGCGCGCCGAGGCGGGCACGCTCTTCCTCCGCGAGGGCGAGCACCTCCGGTCCGCGGTCGTCCAGAACGACGTCCTCGAAGCGCGGCTCGGCCGGCGCGAGATGCAGCGACGCCTGCAGGCCGCGCCCCTGCCCCTCACCGAGCCGAGCCTGGCCGGCCACGTCGCGCAGACGGGCGAGATCATCAACGTCAGCGACGCCGGCGCGGTCGGCGTGCAGCAGACCGCCGCGTTGACCGAGACCGTGGACAGGACCGGCGGCTACCCGGCCCGCTCGCTCCTCGTCGTGCCGCTCATGGACCCCAACGGCACCATCGTCGGCGCCCTCGAGCTCCTCAACGCCCTCGGCGAGGACAACGCGATCGTCCCGTTCGCGCCCGAGTACGAGAAGCCGATCCGGGCGCTCGCCTCCCTGGCCGGCATCGCCATCCGCAATGCCCGGCTCGAGGACCTGTCCTTCAAGGACACGCTGACCGAGCTCTACAACTGGCGCTACTTCGCGTTGCGTCTCGACGAGGAGGTCAAGCGGAGCGCACGGTTCGGCCACCCGCTCTCGCTCGTCTACATCGACCTCGACGACTTCGAGAAGATCAACGACGACAAGGGTCGGCCGGCCGGAGACGAGGTGCTCAGGGACACCGCGCGGCTCCTGGTGAAGCACTCGCGGAGCTTCACGATCCTCGCGCGCCGCGCCGGCGACGATTTCGTCGCGATCCTCGCCAACACGCCGAAGGCGGGCGCCGTGACCTATTCGGAGCGCATCCGGGGCGTCATCGAGAAACACCCGTTCGCGGCGGGCGCGGTGACCGCGTGCTTCGGCGTCGCCTCCCTGCCTGCCGACGCGGCGTCGGCCGACGAGCTGACGGCGAAGGCCGACCGGGCACTGATCGAGGCCAAGCGGCTCGGCCGCAACCGCGTCGCCGCGCTCTGAGCCGCGGCGTCGGTCGATCTCAGAGCCTGCGAACGAATCGCGTTGTCGAAGGGCGCCACGGCTGTGCCGGGGCGCCCTGAGCGCCGGGGGGCTTGGGGGGCGCCCGGAGCCCCCCATGTACTCAGAGGGTCTCCTCGTGCCAGAGCCCGAGCGCTTGGAGGACGGGCTCGTCGTTGAACTGAAAGAGACACGCGGGCGCCGACGGCGCCAGGTTCGTGTGCGCGACGGCGTGCCACGGCGGGGCCACGAAGGTGTCGCCCGCCTCCCACGCGAGCGCCGCGTCGCCGACGCGGCTCTCCCCGCGCCCTTCGATCACGTGGTACACGGCGCTCGCCGTACTGCGCGAGGTGGGGGTGACCTCGCCGGGACGGAGCCACCGGCACTCGGAGCCCATCGTGGCGAGCGGGGACGCGCCGGTCTTTGGGTTGACGTACCGGAGCACGACGGGTACCGCCGCCGGCGCCGCGGCCGCCATGGCGGCGAGCGCCCGGCGCGCCGCGGCCCACGGCCAGCGCACCTGCGGGTAGCCGGTGTCCTCGTAGCGCGAGCGTCGCGGCACGAGCCCGGCGGCCGTGAATTCGTCCTGGGAAGAATCGGTCTCGGTGGCCGGCGGGCGGGCGGGCTGCATCTGCGACGCCCAGCTCGCCTCCAGCGCGCGCACCAGCGGGATGTCGAGGCCGTCGAGCCAGACGACGGGTTCGCTGCCCTCGTGGCCGTGGTCGTGCCAGCGCATCGGCGGCGTGATGATCAGGTCGCCGGGCTCCATCGCGCACTTCACGCCGTCCACCGTCGTGTAGGCGCCGCGCCCCTCGACGATGAGCCGGAGGGCCGCCGGCGTGTGGTGGTGGCTCGGCGCCGCCTCGCGCGGCAGGATGATCTGGAGCCCGGCGTAGAGCGTCGCGGTGATCGCGTACTTCCCCTTGAGCCCGGGGTTCTCGAGGACGAGGACCCGCCGCTCGGCCTGGGCGATCGGCACCAGGCGCGCCGCCTCGAGGAGGAGCGGGCGCAGGTCGCGCCAGCGCCAGCAGTGCGCGACCGCCTGCGTCTGGCGCTCGTTCGGAAGGAGCTGGTGGAGGGCCGTCCAGAGCGGGCCGAGGGAGAGCGCTTCCAGCGCCTGGGAGTAGGCGGCGGGCAGGGTCGCGTCGCGCGTGGACAGCGTCGTCATGGACCTCCCCGGCGAAGTGCCCTGATGATACTCGGGAACCTCTTCCGGTCAACCCATTTCCATCGGCAAAACGGGGGGGATCCACGAAATTCGGCCATGCTAGACTCGCTTGCTCTTCGTCGCGACCAGGCCGTCGCGGGCCAGGAAAGGAGATCGCGCCATGGCGGAGATGAGCCCGTTCCGGAGCGCCCTCGAGGCCGCCGTCAACGCGCGGCACAGCCGCCTGAACCCGTTCACGGAGCAGTGGGTCAAGGGCGAGCTCAGCCGCGCGCAGCTCGGCGCGTGGGCCGCGCAGCACTACCAGTACGTGTCGCAGTTCCCGCGCTGGTGCGCGACGGTCTACGGCACGTGCCGGGATCCGGACGCCCGCGACTTCCTGCTCGAGAACATCATCGAGGAGGAGTCGGGCACCAAGCACGTGGATCTCCTCATCCGCTTCGCCGAGGCGTGCGGCGTGAGCCGGGCCGAAGTCGAGTCCACGCCGCAGCTGCCGACGACCCGCGGGCTCACCGCGTGGTCCTTCGAGATGTCGCACCAGCCCTTCCACATCGCGGCAGCCGGCCTCCTGGTCGGGCTCGAGTCGCAGGTGCCGGGCATCTACAAACGCACCCTGCCCCCGCTCAAGACCCACTACGGCTTCACCGACCACGAGGTGGAGTTCTTCGCGATCCACATCGAGGCCGACGAGGTACACGGCGAGCGTGGCTATCAGATCGTCGAGCGCCACTGCACGACGCCGGCCATGCAGGCCGAGGCGATCGAGGCCGTGCGCCAGGCGACGGAGATGCGCTGGCAGTACATGACCGGCCTCCACCGCGCCTGGGTCCTGAAGGAGGAGCTGTAGATGGCGCTCACGCTGAAGAAGGCCCACGAGTGCATCGAGCGCGGATTCGCCAAGGCCGAGGCCCTCGGCTTCCAGGTCGCCATCGCGGTCGTGGACGACGCGGGCCACCTCGTCGCCTGCGACCGCATGGACGGCGCGCTCTGGGTCACGCCCGAGATTGCGCGGGCGAAGGCCAACGCGGCGGCGGCCTTCCGCGCGCCCACGCTCGAGCTCGAGGAGCGGTTCGCCAAGCGCCAGCTCTTCGCCGACAACGTGGCGACCCTCGGCGCCTGGCAGCTCGTGTTCGGCAAGGGCGCGGTGCCGCTCGTGGAGGACGGGCAGATCGTCGGGGCGGTCGGCGTGAGCGGCGCGGTGCCCGCCGACCACGATCACACGATCGCCGACGAAGCCGCCGGCCACCCCGTCCTCCCCAGGGGCCATTAGCCTCCACACGCGTCGGCTGGCACGGCTCGCGGGGGCGTTCTGAGGTAAGCTGGCGCGTATGCAGTTCGAGGTGGAGGTCTACCAGAACGAGGCGAAGGAGTGGGTGGCCACCGCGGTGGCCTACGACGTCACGGCGAAGGGGCGTACCGAGAAGGAAGCGCTCGCCCGGATCATGGAGGCGCTCGCCCGGCACTTCAAGAAGTCCTCCTACAAATGAGCGACGCGCGTCTTTCTCACGCCACCCACGGTTCAAGCCGGCCTCGCGGACCCCGCTACAAATGAGCGGGGCTCTCGCCGGGCTGCGCGTCATCGACTGCTCGCGGCTCATCGCCGGCGGGGTGCTCGCCACGATCCTCGCCGACCACGGCGCCGACGTGATCAAGGTGGAGAACCCCCGTGGTGGGGACCCGCTGAGGACCTGGCTCCGCCAGCGCGGCGAGCTCTGGTGGAAGGTCTACGCGCGCGGCAAGCGCTCCATCACGCTGAACCTCACCGAGCCGCGCGGCCAGGCGCTCCTCAGGCGGCTCGTCAGGGACGCCGATATCCTCGTCGAGAACTTCGTCCCCGGGACGTTCGAAAAATGGGGCCTCGGCTGGGATGTCCTGTCGGCTGAGAATCCGCGCCTGGTTTTTGCTCGCGTGTCGGGCTGGGGGCAGGACGGGCCCTACCGCGACCGCCCGGGGTTCGGCACGATGGTCGAGGCGATGAGCGGCTTCGCCACCGCGACGGGCCCCGCCGACCGGCCGCCCACACTCCCGTCCTTCCCGATGGCCGACATGGTCGCTGCGCTCGCGGGGGCCGCGGCCGTGCTGGCTGCGCTCCGTCACCGCGACCAGGTCTCGGGACGCGGCCAGGTGATCGACATCTCGCTCTACGAGCCTCTCCTGTCCGTTCTCGGGCCGGCCGCCGCCGAGTACGCGCTCGACGGCAAGATCCGCACGCGTCACGGCAACCAGTCGGACAACGCGAGCCCGCGCGGGACCTACCAGACGCGGGACGGCAAGTGGGTGGCGCTCTCGGCCTCGACGCCAGCCTCGGCGACGGCGCTCTTCAACGGCCTCGGGCTCGGCGACATGCTGGCCGACCCGCGCTTCGCGACCAACGACGCGCGCGTCGCCCACAACGACCTCGTGGACGCGGCGCTCGCCCGCGCGATCGGCGCGCGCACGCTCGACGAGATGCAGGCACTGTTCGAGACCACGGGTCTCACGGCCTCGCCGGTCTACGACATCGCCGACATCACCAAGGACCCGCACGTCGTCGCGCGCGGGATCCTCACCGACGTCCCGGACCCCGCCCTCGGCGCCGTGCGCATGACGGCGCCGACGCCGCGCCTCGCCGGGACCCCGGCCTCCATCCGCTGGACGGGCCCCCCGCTCGGCGCCCACAACCGCGAGGTCTACGCGTCGCTCGGCGTCGGTGACGCCGAGCTCGAGACGCTCACGCGTGAAGGGATCGTCTAGCCTCCTCGCCGCGCTCCTCGTCCTCCTTGCCGCGGCGCCGGCACGCGCCGCCGACTACGCGGGGCCGATGATCGATGCGCACTCGCACGTGCCCAACGCCACGGCGATCGACGCGTACGTGGCGGCGATGAAGCGCCACAACGTCGCCCGCGTGGTGCTGCTCGGCGTCGGCGGCGTCCAGAAGGAGGACGCGGCGTGGATCGGCGCCGCCGCGCGGAAGCACCCGGACCGGGTGATCGCGGCGCTCCCGCTGCCCGACCCGACGCACGACGGCGCGGCGGCCCGTCTCGAGGCCGAGCTGGGGACGTCCCACGCGCGCGTGATCGGCGAGGTCCACCTGCGCCAGGTCGGGCGCCGCACGATCGATCGCGACCCGGCCGACCCGGCGTTCGGCAAGATCCTGGAGGTCGCGGCCCGGCGCGCCGTGCCCGTCGTCATCCACTACGAGCTGACCGACGCCGCCGCGGCGGCGCTCGAGAAAGCCCTGGCGGCGCACCGGAAGGCGACGCTCGTCCTCGCCCACGCCGGCGAAGGCCCGCCGGCGCGCGTGGAGGGCCTGCTGGCACGGAATCCGAACCTCCTCGTGGATCTCTCGGGCATGCACTTCCAGCGGAAGCCTGCGCTGGCCTCGGAGACGGGCCCCCTCGATCCGACGTGGAAGACGCTCATCGAGAAGCTGCCCGACCGGTTCCTCATGGGCGTGGATGTGTGGGCGCCCCGCCTCTTCGAGCCGGCAGCCCTCGACCGCCTGTTCAGGTGGACCCGGCGCGTCCTCGGTGAGCTCAGGCCCGAGGTGGCCGAGCGCGTGGCGTACAAGAACGCGGCGGCCCTGTTCCGCCTCGAGTAGCGCGCGATGGCTGCCAACCCGTTCGCCGACGCGACCGTCGCCTCCCTGCTCGACGCGGTCGCCGCGCGCTGGCCCGACCGTGAGGCGATCGTCTTCGGCGACGCGCGCATCACGTTCGCGAGCTTCCGCGAGCGCGCGGAGCGGCTCGCGCGGGGACTGGCGGCGCTCGGGATCCGGCGCGGCGACAAGGTCGCCATCTGGCTTCCCAACCGTCCCGCCTGGTTCTTCGCCCAGCACGCCTGCGCCCGGCTCGGCGCCGTCGTCGTCGCGCTGAATCCGCGTTACAAGGCCCACGAGCTCGGCTACATCCTCGGCCAGTCCGAGGCGGCGGCGTTGCTCCTGACGGACCACCTCGGCCCCGTCGATTACTTCGAGACGCTCCACGAGGTCCTGCCCGAGCTGCGCGCGGCGGTCCCCGGCGAGCTCGAGAGCGCGAAGTTCCCGCTGCTGCGCCACGTGATCGTTGACGCCGAGGACCCCTACCCCGGCTGCCACCGGCTCGCCGACGTCTTCGATCCCGACGCCGTGGCGCAGGCGCCGCCGCCCGGGCCCGACGACATCTTCACGATCCTCTATACGTCGGGGACGACGTCGTTCCCGAAGGGCGCGCTGATCTCGCACCGGAACTGCGTCCCCCACGGCTGGAACGTCGGCGAGGCGCTCGCGATGAGGCCGGAGGACCGCGTGCTCCACACGCTGCCGGCGGCGGGGACGTGGGGCGGCGTCAACATCCCGCTCGTGACGTGGAGCCACGGCGCCTGCCTCGTGCTCATGGAGACGTACGACCCGCTGCGCGCGCTCCAGCTCATCGAGCGCGAGCGCTGCACGGTGTGGAACGCCGTGGACGCGATGGTTACCGCGATGCTCGAGCATCCCGACCTCGACCGGTACGATCGCTCGTCGCTCCGGACGGGCGGGATCGGCTCCACGGGCGGCGGCGGTCGCGGCCTCTTCGAGGCATGGGTCGAGCGCATCGGTGTGACGCACGGGTACGAGCCTTACGGCATGACCGAGGTGAACGCGATGGCGCTGTACCACCACCTCGACGAGCCGCTCGAGCTGCGCAAGCTCCCGGGCGTGAACCCGGCGCCGGGACTCCAAGTGCGGGTCGTGAACCCCGAGACGGGCGCCCCATGCCGCCCCGGCGAGGAGGGCGAGCTCCAGTTCCGCGGAGCGTGCGTGACGCGCGGCTACTACAAGAAGCCGGAGGAGACGGCGGCCGCCTTCACGCCTGATGGCTGGTTCCGCTCGGGCGACTTCGGCGTCCAGGACGACGCCGGCCACACGATCTTCAAGGGACGCCTTCGCGAGACGCTCAGGATCAGCCACTTCATGGTGGCGCCCGGTGAGATCGAGGCCTTCCTGATGGGACACCCCGACGTCGTGCAGGCGTTCGTCGTCGGCATCCCTGACCCGAAGCTCAACGAGGCGCCCGTCGCCTACGTGATCGCGGCCGAGGGCTCACGCCTGACGGAGGACGTCCTGCGGGCGTTCTGCCGCGGCAAGATCGCCTCCTACAAGATCCCCGTCGGCGTCCGCTTCGTGAAGGACGTGCCCCGCACGCCCGGCCCCCACGGCGACAAGGTCCAGCGCGCCAAGCTGCGAGAGCAGGCGCTCCGCGACTTCGCCTGAGCGCGATACTCTCTGTCGCTGGTCAATGAAAATGTTCATCCCCTGCGCCGCTCGCTGGCGGCGGTTGGCGTCGAGGCGGACGGGATCGTCGCCGCGCTACCAGGGGTGATTGAAAGCTGTCAAGCGGAATCTTCCCTGAGCGCCCGCTATCGCCTTCTGGAACCCTGGCTGACGTGGCGCGGGAGCACCCGCCGCGAGTACGATCGGATGATCGTTGGGTAATCGCGACACGCTCTGGACCCTCGGAAGCCCGTCGAGTATGCTCGGGCGTGCACGAGAAAGGAGACGCCCGTGAAGCTCGACGTCGGCATGCTCACCCACGATCTGAAGACCATCCCGGAGTACGCGCGCAAGGTCGAAGCGATGGGCTACGACTGTCTGTGGTCCTCGGAGACCCAGCACGATCCGTTCCTGCCGCTCGCGGTGGCGGCCTCGGTCACCTCGACGATCAAGCTGGGCACGGCGATCGCGGTGACGTTTCCGCGGAGCCCGATGGTCCTTGCCCAGATCGCGTGGGACCTCCAGAAAGCCTCCGACGGCCGGTTCATCCTCGGGCTGGGCACGCAGGTGAAGGGCCACAACGAGCGGCGCTTCTCGGTGAAGTTCGAGTCGCCCGGGCCGAAGATGCGCGAGGTCGTCCTGGCCCTCCGCGCGATCTGGGATTGCTGGCAGAACGGGACGAAACTCAACTTCAAGGGCCAATTCTACCGCTTCGACCTGATGACGCCGTTCTTCAACCCGGGCCCCATCGCCCACCCGAGGGTCCCCGTCTACATCGCGGGGGTGAACCGGTACATGTGCCGGATCGCCGGAGAGGTGTGCGACGGCCTGCACGTCCACCCGTTCAACAGCCCGAAGTACCTGCGCGAGTACGTCCACCCCGCGGTGAACGAGGGGCTCAAGGCGTCGGGCCGCAAGCGCGAAGACTTCACGTACATCACCTCGACGTTCGTCGTGGTCGGCGACACGGAGCAGGAGCTGGCGCAGACCCGGCAGTCGGTGAAGCAGCAGATCGCCTTCTATGCCTCGACGCGCACCTACGAGCCGGTGCTCGCGGCGCACGGCTGGCAGGACCTGACGCCGGCGCTCCACCGCAAGTCGGTCGAGGGCGACTGGAAGGGGATGGCCGATCTCATCACCGATGAGATGGTGAACGCCTTCGCGGTCACCGGGACGTACGCGACGATCGGGCAGAAGATCCGCGCGCGCTACGCCGGGTTGCTCGACCGTACGTCGCTCTACCAGCCCTGGCAGCCCGGCCTCGACGATCCTCGCCTCCCGAGGCTGGTAAAGGAGTTCAATGGGTAGCGGGGCCGACCGGCGGGCGCCGGAGCCCGGCGCAGGCGCCCCGACGGCGAATATGAAAATCTTCAACGGATAAGGGAGATCGCACCCGTGGCAGACCTGTACGAGCTCGGAGAGAAGCCGCCGCTGGGCGAGGTGCCCACGCGGATGCACGCGTTCCTCGTTCGGCAACACCGCTTCGGCCAGCCACGCGACGCCTGGCGGCGCGAAGTCATCCCGACGCCGGCCATCGGCCCCGACGAGGTGCTGATCTACGTGATGGCGTCGGGCATCAACTACAACAACGTCTGGGCCGCGCTCGGCGCGCCCCTCGACGTGATCGCCGAGCGCCAGAGGGCGGGCGAGCCCGAGGACTTCCACGCCGGCGGGAGCGACTGCTCGGGCCGCGTGTGGGCCGTGGGCCGCGACGTGAAGAACGTCAAGGTCGGCGACGAGGTGGTCGTGCACAGCGGCTGGTGGCGGCCCGACGATCCCTGGGTCCTCTCCGGCAAGGATCCGATGCTCGCGGAGAGCACGCGCATCTGGGGCTACCAGACCAACTACGGGAGCTTCTGTCAGTTCGCCCGCGCCCAGGCTCACCAGTGCGTGCCCAAGCCCAGGCGGCTCACGTGGGAAGAGGCGGGGTGCTTCCTCCTCTGCGCGTCCACTGCCTACCGGATGCTCATGGGCTGGCCGCCCCACGTCGTCGAGCCCGGCGACGTCGTCCTCGTGTGGGGAGCCGCCGGCGGCCTCGGGAGCATGGCGCTCGAGATCACGCGCGCCCTCGGCGGGCGGTCGGTGGCGGTCGTCTCCGAGGAGGCGAAGAAGAAGTTCTGCCTCGACCACGGCGCGGCTGGCGTCATCAACCGGAGCCAGTTCTCGCACTGGGGCGTGATGCCCGACACCAAGGACGCCAAGGCCTACGGCGAGTGGGCGAAAGGGGCGCGCGCGTTCGGCAAAGCGCTCTGGGACGCGCTGGGCGAGCGCGTCAGCCCCAGGATCGTCTTCGAGCATCCGGGCGAGGCGACGCTGCCGACGTCGGTGTTCGTCTGCGCGACGGGCGGGATGGTCGTCATCTGCGCGGGCACCTCCGGCTACAACGCGACGCTGGACCTGCGCTATCACTGGATGCGCCAGAAGCGGTTCCAGGGCAGCCACCTCTCCAACGACCAGCAGGCGGCCGCGGTGACCAAGCTCGTCGCCGAGGGCAAGGTGGACCCGTGCCTCTCGCACACCTACGCCTTCGACGACATCCCGGAGTGCCACCAGCTCATGCTGGAGAACAAGCACCCCTACGGGAACATGGCCGTGCTCGTCAACGCCGCCAAGCCCGGGCAGGGCGCTTCCGGGGTCTGAGTAGAATGAAGCCATGAAGACCCTGGCGATCCTCGTCGGTGGAGGCCCGGCCCCCGGGATCAACGCCGTCATCGCCGCGGCGACCATCGAGGCCCGGAACCACGGCGCCCGCGTCCTCGGCTGCTACGACGGCTTCAAGTGGCTGGTCGAGGGCGACACCGACCACGTCACGGAGCTCACGATCAACGACCTGACGCGCATCCACTTCGACGGCGGCTCCATCATCCGCACCTCGCGGACCAACCCCTCCGGGACCCCCGAGGGCGTCGCGCGCGTCGCGGAGACGCTCAAGCGCCTCGGCGTGGACCACCTCATCACGATCGGCGGCGACGACACCGCCTACTCCGCCTCGCGCGTCGCCAAGGCGCTGCCGGGCCTCACGGTCGCGCACGTGCCGAAGACCATCGACAATGACCTGCCGCTGCCGAGCGACATCGTGACGTTCGGCTTCACGACCGCCTGCAACTTCGGCAAGGACCTCGTCCGCAACCTGATGCAGGACGCGGCCACGACGGAGCGCTGGTTCTTCGTCACCGTGATGGGCCGGCGCGCCGGCCACCTCGCCCTCGGCATCGGCGGCGCGGCCGGCGCCACCCTCACCGTGATCGCCGAGGAGTTCTCGGAGGCGAAGATCAGCGTCGACCGGATCGCGGACATCCTCGAGGGCGCGATCATCAAGCGGCGCGTGCAGGGCCGCGAGCAGGGCGTCGCGCTCCTCTCCGAGGGGCTCGCGGAGAAGCTCGACCTCGAAACCCTCGGTCCGGTCGAGCGGGATGCGTACGGCAACCTGCGGCTGGCCGAGCTCGATCTCGGGCGCGTTCTGAAGGACCGCGTCGCCGCCAGCCTGAAGGCGCGGAGGATCGGCGTGACGATCGTCGCGAAGGACCTGGGCTACGAGCTCCGCTGCGCGCCGCCGGGCGCGCACGACATCCAGTACTGCCGGAGCCTCGGCTACTGGGCCACGCGCTTCCTCCTCGAGGGCGGGAGCAACGCGATGGTCACGATCCAAGCCGGCCGGCTCGTCCCGGTGCCCTTCGGCCTCATGCTCGACCCCAAGACGGGCAAGGTCCGCGTGCGCTACGTGGACGTGGACTCGGAGATGTACCAGACGCTCTGGGCGTACATGGTGCGCCTCAAGCCGGAGGACTTCGACCGCGCGGACACACGCGCCGCACTCGCGAAGGCGGGCCACCTGAGCGAGGCCGAGTTCGTGCACCGCTTCGGCCCCCTCGTCGGCCGCGGCTAGTTTTGTCGGAGGGGGCCTCGATGGCCCCCTCCGTCAGAGACCCGTTGCTTCTGGGCCTCCCCGACTCCGGCCTAGAAGTAGCCGGGGTCGCCGGGCATCAGCACCGTCCGCGTCGCGCCTTCCCCGATCACCCGCGGCCTGATCGTCTGCACCCGCCGGCCGCGCAACCGGGCCAGCGCCTCGGCGGCCGTCGGGGCGCCGTCGAAGAGCGCCAGGTTCTTCATCGTCGGCGCGCGGAGGGGCAGCTCGCCGCGCGCGTTGGCCTCGAAGGCCTCGCGCACCGGGAGCCACCGGATCTCGGTGATCTCGCGCTCGTCCGCCGCCGCCTCCTGGGCCGCCGGCATCTCGGCCGCGAAGAAGCGCGTGTCGAAGCGGAGCGGGTTCACCTCGGGTGTGATCCAGTGGGCGAAGTAGACGAGCCGGTCCGTTGCCAGCGTGAAGCGCTCGGCGCGGATCATGTCCCAGAACGCGCGGTTGTCGGCGTGGCAGGCGCGACGGTACGCGGCGAAGCGCGGGTCGGCGACGCCCGCCGGCCGGCCGTCGGGGCCGTACGCGAGCAGCACGCCGGCCTCCTCGAACGTCTCGCGGATCGAGCCAATCCAGTAGCCGAGCGCCACCCGGGGCGCGTCCTCGAGTCCGAGTATGCGCGCCGCTTCGAGCGGCGCGGGGCCGCGGCACCAGGCGGGAGCGTCGCCGGGGTTGTCGTCCGGCTCGATTTTGCCGCCGGGGAAGACGAAGGCGCCCGCCGCGAACTTGGAGTCGTCGTGCCGGCGGATCAGCAGCACGTCGAATGGGCCCGCGGAGCGGTCGCGCAGCAGAACGAGCGTTGCAGCGGGTGCGGGCGTCACCGGCGTCGGTTTGACGGGCACGACGTAGTGTGCCACGATGTCGCCGCCGCTGTCATTCCATTTCACGGAGGACGGATCCGCATGGGCGCAGAGGAACGCCTCAAGGAGAAGAACATCACGCTGCCGCAGCCGGCGACCCCGGTGGCGAACTACGTCGGCGCGGTCCGCGTCGGCAACCTGCTCTTCCTCTCGGGCCACGGCCCGCTGCGGACCGACGGCAAGCCCTCGGCGCGGGGCAAGGTGGGCAAGGACCTGACCGTCGAGCAGGGTTACCAGGTGGCCCGCGAGGTGGGGCTCTCCCTCCTCGCGACGACGCGCGCCAACCTCGGGAGCCTCGACAAGGTGCGGCGCGTGGTGAAGGTCCTCGGCATGGTCAACTCGGCCGATGGGTTCGGCGACCAGCCCAAGGTCATCAACGGCTTCTCCGACCTCATGGTCGAGGTCTTCGGCGAGACGGTCGGCAAGCACGCGCGCTCCGCCGTCGGCATGGCCGCGCTTCCGATGGGCATCCCCGTCGAGATCGAGATGGTTCTCGAAGTGAGCGACGCATCCTGACGGGAGGCCTTATGGCATCGCTGCTCGATCTCTACATCGCGGCCGTCTCGATCGTCTTCCTCTCCATCCTCGGCGTCATCGCAGGCGTGGCGATCCCCGGCCTGTTCCTCGCCGCCGCGGCGCCCTGGCTCGACTGGATCCTGCCGGTCCGCAAGAAGCGCGAGTGACGCTCACGCTCCGCGCGACGCGCTGACGCCCGGCCCCGCGAGCAGCGCGGGCACCGCGCGCAGCGCCGCGGCGATCCGCGGTCCGTACCACGAGAAGAGCTTGCCGTCCACGAGGTGGATGCGCCCGTCGCGCGCCGCCGGCACGTCATCGCGCTCGAAGTCCTTGAGGTGCGCGCGCCGGAAGCGGTACGGCTCGTCGGGCAGCAGGACGACCGCGGGCCGCCGCGCCGCCACCTCGTCGAGCGTGACCGCCGGATAGCGGTCCGGCCGATCGGCGAACACGTTCCGCCCGCCGCAGACCGCGAGGACGTCGTGGATGTAGGTATCGGCGTTGATCGTCATGTACGGCTCGCGCCAGATCGCGTAGAACACGTCCACCGGCGGCCGCGACGCCGAAGCCGCGCGCACGCGGGCCAGAACCGCCTCGAGGTCGCCCGCAATCTCCTCCCCCCGCGCCCCGGTCCCCGTGATCTCGGCAAGCTCCCGGATCATCCGGATCCCGCCGGCGACGGTGCGCGGGTAGGTCACCCAGACGGGGATCCCCCACCCGCGGAGCGCCTCCACGTGCTCGCGCACGTTCTCCTCGACGTTGGCGACGACGAGGTCCGGCGCCAGCGCCCGGATCCGGTCGAGGTCCGGGTCCTTCGTGCCGCCGACGCGGGTCTTCCCGCGGACGAGCTCCCGCGGCTCGACGCAGTAGGCGGTGATGCCGACGAGCGCGTCGCCGAGGCCGAGGGCGCAGAGCGTCTCGGTCGTGCTCGGCAGCAACGACACGATCCGTCGCGGCGGCCGCAGCAGCCGCAGCTCGGCGCCCGTCGCGTCCTTCATCACGCGATCCGGCGGCTCCTGAGCCGGTCGATGAGCGCGAGCGTCTCGCGGGTCCGCTCGGCGACTTCCTGATCCCACTTCATGATCTCGTCCATCGGCGCCTTGCGGTCGAGCGCGTCCTCGAGGTTGGTCACCGCCACACCGAACACCTTCAGGACGCGTCGCGTCTCCTCACTCGGCATCGAAGTCTCCTTTGTCACTCGAGGGCGAGCGCCGGCGCTTCCTTCCACCTCGGCTCGCCGTCAGGCTTGAAATTCTTCGTGTTCACGAAGTGCAGGCCGTGGTGCAGGTTCATCTTGAACTTCCCGCCCCCGTAGCGCGCGCCGATCCAGCCCGCGGGATCCTCGAGGAACGGCTCCAGCTCGCGGGTCCCGAGCCGCACGAGCCACTTGAAGCGGATCGTGCCCGCGAACGGCTCCTGGACGCCGACGGTCGCGGTGCACTCCGGCCAGACGCGCGCGAACTCTTCGAGGAGCTGGCGGCGCGTCGGGCGCTCGATGCCGCGATTGAGCAGGTTCCGCGTGAGGTACGGCTCGATGAGGTCCCAGCACCACGCCGCAATCACTGCGGCCGGAGTGTACCACGGGCGCGCGTCGCCACTCCGCATCGGGCGCGCTAGAATGGACGCGTGAACACTACTCCCGTCCGCGCCGACGCGCGCGTCCACTCGAGCCTGACTACGTCTGGCTCGGGGCGAGCCACGCGCGCGCCAGCACGGGCGGCCGCCAGGCGGCGAGGCGGTCGAGCAGCTCGGCCGGTGTCCCACCAAAGAGCAGGAGCGCGGCGTACTCCGGCCGCACGAAGCCTTCCTCGACCGCGTGGGCGAGCAGGCGCTGGAGCCCGTCCCAGTAGCCCTCGACGTTCAGCACGCCCACGGGCTTCCTGTGGATCCCGAGCTGGGCCCACGTGAGGATCTCGAGCGTCTCCTCGAACGTCCCGAGCCCGCCGGGCAGCGCCAGGAAGCCGTCGCAGAGCGAGGCCATCAGCGCCTTGCGCTCGTGCATCGAGCCGACGACGTGCATCGCGGTGAGCCCGGCGTGGGCCAGCTCGCGGGAGGCGAGCGGCCCGGGGATCACGCCGATCGCCTCGCCGCCCGCGGCCAGCACCGTGTCGGCGAGCACGCCCATGAGGCCGATCGAGCCGCCGCCGTAGACCAGGCCGAGCCCGCGCTTGACCAGCTCGGCGCCGAGGCTCCGCGCGGCCTCCGCGTAGGCCGGGCGCGCGCCTTCCGAGGAGCCCGCGAAGACGCAGATCCGCTTCACAGCGACTCCGCGAACTCCGCCGACAGCGTCCCGCGGTACACCTCCTCCACCGGGCCTTCGAGGCGGAGCGACCAGTCGGGGCGCACCTCGATCACCAGCTCGCCCCCCGGCATCCGCACCCGCACGCGCCCGGGATCGCAGAGGCCGGTCCGCACGGCCGCCGAGGCCGCGCCGCACGACGACGAGCCGGAGGCGAGCGTGTAGCCCGCGCCCCGCTCCCAAATGAGGATGTCCACGGCGTCGCGCGCGTGGACACGCACGAACTGGACGTTCGTCCGGTTGGGGAACGCCGGGTGGCGCTCGATCAGCGGGCCGAGCCGCCGGCACTCGGCCGCGTCCAGCCGCTCGACGAACGTCACGCAGTGGGGGTTGCCGACGGAGCACGCGGTCACCGTGAGGGTCGTGCCGTCGGCGAGCTGGAGCGGCACGCCGACGACGTCGCGGTCGGGGCCGTTCATCGGGATCTCGGGCGCCCGGAAGGTGACGCGGCCCATCTCGACGGTCACGAAGTTCACGCGGCCGTTCAGCACGTGGCACCGGCACTCGACCACGCCGCCCTTCGTGTCCACGGTGAACGTCTCTGTCTTCGCGTGGCCGTGGTCCCAGAGGTACTTGGCGAAGATGCGGAGGCCGTTCCCCGACTTCTCGGCCTCGCTGCCGTCAGGGTTGAAGATGCGCACGCCGAACTCGGCGCGTCGCGTCGGGACGAGCAGGAGGATCCCGTCCGAGCCGACCCCCCAGTTCCTGTCGCAGATCCGGCGAATCGCCTCCGGCGACAGCGGGCCCGGCAGGTCCGCCTCGTTGATGACGATGTAGTCGTTGCCGAGCCCGTGGCCCTTCGCGAAGGGGATCATGCGCGCGGCAGCTCGACGCGCCGCCCGGTCGCCGCTGAGAGATAGCCCGCATAGATCACCCCGACGACCGCGCGCGCGAGTCGCGCGCCCGACAGGGGTTCGCGACGCTCGCGGATCGAGTCCACGAAGTCCTCGAGCTCCTGACCGACGAACCCGATGCGCAGCGGCGTCATACGAGGGCGAGTGTCGGACGGAACCACGCCAGCACGCGCTCGCGCCGCGAACGAACGTCGCACGGCAGGCGGTGGCCCCACTTCGTCCTGAACCGGTCCAGGGCCTCGCGCCGCGCTGCCAGGTCGCGGCGCTCGCGCTCGGGACGGGCGGCAAATTCCCGCGCCCGGGTGCCGCCGCCATGGTGAATGAAGGGCGCCCTGACCACGAGGCAGCGCCGGCCCCGCTCGCGCACCGCGAGCGAGAGGTCGCGGTCGAGGCCGTGGTAGAACCCGTAGCCCTCGTCGAAGCCGCCGACCGCTTCCATCAGCGCGCGCGGCAGGCACATGCAGACCGAGTCGACGACCGCGACCTCCTCCCACGGCGCGCGGACGGTCGGCCCGTGGGCGAAGCTGTGGACGATCGTCCGCCCGACGTAGCGTCCGTTCCGGCGGAGGCGCTTGATGCCCTCGAGGCCGGCGAGCCCCGCCGCGGGCTCGGCGAGCGCGGCGAGGAGGCGGGCGAGCCAGGCGGGCTCGACCATCTCGGTGTCGTTGTGGAGGAAGCAGAGGAACTCGGTGTCGGCGAGCCGCCAGGCGCGGTTCAGGGTGGCGATCACGGAACGGTTCTCGGGGTTGCGCTCGAAGCGGAGCGGGTACGCGTACTCGAACCGCTCGAAGAAGCGCGGTCTCCATGCAGGAACGTGTGAGCGCGAGCTGGTTGAACACCGACATCGCGATCGTGACCCGCGCACCCACGGCGGGGGGCCGTCCCGCAGTAGCCTAGCCTGGGTTGTTCATGATCGCCGCACGCGCGGGCCGGACGGTGGCACGAGGAGAGCGGCCCCGGGGGGGATCGCTCGACCACACGGCACGCGTCCGCTGCCCCTGTGCGGCTGGGCTCCATCCTGCGCGCGGGGTCCGTGGCCACGCGGCGGGAACGGTCTCGTCGACCCCTCCCGAGGCTGCGCTCCGTGTGCCACCGTCCGACCCGCGCGTGCGGCGCTCATGAATGCTCCGGACTAGCGGCGGTCGAGCGGGATGTAGGTGGCGTGCGTGGGGCCGGTGTACTCCGCGCGCGGGCGGATCAGCCGGTTGTTCGCGTGCTGCTCCATCACGTGCGCGGTCCACCCCGCCACCCGACTGATCGCGAAGATCGGCGTGAACTGGTCGGTCGGGATCCCCATGGACTGGTACGCCGCGCCTGAGTAGAGGTCCACGTTCGGGTAGATGTGCTTGTCCTCGGTGACGACGCGGGCCACGGTGTTCAGGATCTCGACCGCGCTCGTGTCGCCCATCTGCCGGCCGAGCTCGGTGGCGAGCCGGCGCAGGTGCTTCGCGCGCGGGTCCTCCACCCGGTACACGCGGTGGCCGAAGCCCATGACCCGCGCCTTGTCGGCGAGCGCCTTCCGGATCCACGCCTCCGCGAGCGCCGGTGACTTGATCTGCTCGACCATGCGCATGACCTGCTCGTTGGCGCCGCCGTGGAGCGGGCCCTTGAGCGCGCCGACGGCCGAGGTGATCGCGGAGTGGACGTCCGACATCGTCGCGGCGGTCACGCGCGCGGCGAACGTCGAGGCGTTGAACTCGTGGTCGGCGTGCAGGATGAGCGCCACGTCGAACGTCTTCACCTCGAGGGGGGTCGGCGTCTTCCCGCTCATCATGGCGAGGAAGTTCGCGGCGAGGGAGAGCCTCGGGTTCGGCGCCACGAGGGGCTTGCCGCGCCGGATCCGCTCCCACGCGGCCACGAGCGTCGGGAGCCGGGCCGTGAGCCGCAGCGACTTGCGCGCCGTCGCCTCCCGCGAGTTGTCGGCGGCGTCCGGGTCGAAGGCCGCGAGGGCCGAGACGCCCGTGCGCAGCACCTCCATCGGCGTCGTCTTCCTGGGCAGCGCGCGCAGGATCGCGACGAGCGTCGGGGGGAGCTTCCGCGTGGCTGTTGCGCTGAGCGCTTTGGTGTGGGCGTCGAGCTCCTTCCGGCTCGGCAGGCCGCCGTGCCACAGGAGATAGACCACCTCTTCGAAGGACGAGTGCTCGACGAGGTCGTGAACGTCGAAACCGCGGTAGAGGAGCCGGCCCTCGCGCCCGTCGATGAAACAGATGTCCGACGTCGAGACGACGACGTCCTCGAGACCGCCTTTGCCTTCGCCGCTCATGGGCTCCCTCGCCGAGGTGTGGTGAGAACGGAATGCTTTTATCATACGTCGCGAGGCGCTTCAAGAAGATGACCGACGCCGCCTTGCGGAGGTTCATGGTCTTCAGCGGAACCGCCTGAGCAAGTCCTTCAATCCGCCCTCGACCTTCGTCGGGTCGCGGTCGCGGACGAGCGAGGACGGTTCCACCTTGACCGACGGCGCCGCCGCGGTCCCCGTCACCTTCGCCCTCGCCTGGCCCCGCCCGTGGCTCACGACCAGGTCGAGGTTCAGGCGGCCGGTGGCGAGCCCGTACTCGCCGGCGACCGCGACCTTCATCACGCGGCTCGCGTAGGTGAGGTCGCGGATGGTCACCACACCGTCGGCGATCCGGTAGGTGCCGGTGATCGAGTCGAACTCGAGGGGCGAGGCGAAGAGCGACATCGGCAGGTCCGCGGAGAGGGGCGACGAGAGCGCGCCGCCGACCCGCACGACCCCGCCGATGAGCGCGAGCGCCTGGGAGCCGACGACGCGGCCCGGGCCGATGCGGAGCTGGCCCGGTCCCGAGAGCGTGCCGAGCAGGTCCGGCCCGCTCGCCGAGAGCGCGCCGGTGAGATCGAGCGGCCCGGTCACCGCGTAGCCCTGGCAGAGGAAGTCCACCAGCACCGGTTCGAGGGGCAGCCCCTTGACGGCGAGGTCGGCGAGTGCGAGGCGCACGCCGCGGTCGAGCGTCACCGTCAGACTGGTCGAGACCGTCCCGCCGGCGAGGCTCGCCGTCACGGGCCGGCTCGTGAGCCGGTTGCCCTCCCAGGCGAGACCGGCGAGCTTCAACCCGGTGAGCGTGAGCGTCCGCAGCCTGGGCTCGGGACAGGCGGCGGTGGTCTGCCTGACGCGCACGCTTGCAAGCTCCACGCTGCCCGCCGCCTTCGGCGCGCCGAGCCTGCCGCTCACCGCGAGCGTCGCCTTGATGGGCCCCCCGATCGCGGGCGCCGGGCCGGCGAAGACGGTGACGAGCGCGGCGATGTCCGTGCCCTCCACGGCGACGCGTGCGCTCACCGACGCCTCGCCGAGGCTCCGCGCGCCGTCCAACGCGAGCCGTCCCTCGCTGATGGCGACCGCGAGGTCGCCGGGCTGCACGCGCGCCCGTCCCTCGAAGCCGAGCGTCGGCCCGGTGGTCACCGTGAGGTCGAGATCGTCGACGCGGTAGCGGCTGGGGATGCCCGCCTGTCCCCGGGCGACGTAGGTGATCGTCGCTTTCTCGATCGTGACGCGCGCGGGGAGCGCCGCCCCGGCTCCGCCCGCGGCGGCTGGGGCGCCGGGGCGGCCCGCGCGCGCCGGGCTCCGTCCGTCCGCCGGCCCGCCGAGGCTCGCGATGTTCAGCAGGCCATCGGGATTCTGGACGAGGGAGATAACGGGCCGGCTGAGCGTCAGATCGCCGAACTCGACGCGCCCGCCGACGAGCGGGCGCAGCTTGAGCGCGAGCCGCCCGGTCTCGAGCTTGAGGAAGGGCCCCGGGCCGAAGCGCGGGTCTTCGGCGACCTCGAGTGCGTGCAGCTTGACGGCGGGCCGCGGGAAGACGGCGACGGAGAGCGACGCGAACTTGACGGGCCGTCCGAGCGCCTGCGAAGCGCTCCCGGCGATCAGGGTCTGGACGCGCGGGGTGTCAACGAGGAACGGCAGGCCGATCACCGCGGCGATCGCCAGGACGGCGACCACCGCGAGAGCTCCGAACACCCACCTGAGGGCGCGCTTCAACGCGCACCACCCTGAGCGGTTACGACGTCTGGATCGCGGAGAGGCGCCAGGGCTTGGGCCCGACCGGGCGCGTGAAGGTCCAGTACTCCTCGACGAGGGTCAGCAGGGCCCAAGATCCCATGGCCCACCTCCGACCCCATTCTAGCCCGAACTATTCATGAACGCCGAAGGCGCGAGACGAGCGGGTCCTGGCGCAGCTCCTTTTTCAGGATCTTGCCCGTCGGGTTCTTCGGCAGGGCGCTGATGAACTCGATGCTCTCCGGCACCTTGTAGGAAGCGATCGCGTCGCTGCAGATCTTCCGGAGCGCCTCCGGCGTCGCGGTCTTGCCTTCCTGGAGCACGACGAAGGCCTTCACCGCCTCGCCGCGTACCGGGTCGGGCATGCCGAGGACGGCGGCCTCCTTGACGGCCTCGTGGCGGTAGAGCACCTCCTCGACCTCGCGCGGGAACACCTTGAAGCCGGACACGTTGATCATGTCCTTCACGCGGTCCACGAGGAAGTAGTAGCCGTCCCGGTCGCGGTAGCCGATGTCGCCCGAGTGGAGCCAGCCGTCGCGGACCGCCTCGGCGGTCGCCTGGGGGTTGCCGAAATACCCCTTCATCACGTTCGGCCCCGCGATCAGGATTTCACCGAGCTCGCCGTCGGGCACCTCCCGGCCCTCGGGGTCCACCACCTTCATCTCGACGTTCTCGATCGGCGTGCCGACGGAGCCCGGACGGACGTGAACGTCGTGGTTCCAGGCCGCGAATGGCGAGCACTCGGTGAGTCCGTAGCCCTGGACGATCGGCCGGCCGTAGCGCTCCCGCCAGCGGCGCTCCACGTCGGTCGGGAGCGGCGCCGCGGCCGAGAAGAAGAGACGGATCGACGCGAAGTCGAGCGTCTCGCCCCTGGAGAGGAACAGGATGTACATCGTGGGCACACCGTAGAAGAGCGTGATCCGGTGGAGCCTCACCGCCTCGAGGAACTGGTCGGGGACGAATCGCTCGTGGATGACCAGCAGCCCGCCGGCCGTGACGAGCGAGTTCATGACGAAGTTCTGACCGAAGCAGTGGAACATCGGCACCGCGCAGAGGCCGCGGTCGTCATGCGTCATGCGGAGATGGTGCACCGTCGCGTACGCGTTCGAGACGATGTTGGCGTGCGAGAGCATGACGCCCTTGGGCCGTCCCGTCGTCGCCGAGGTGTAGAGGATCGCCGCCGTCGTCTCGCGGTCGAGGTCGCGGGCCCGCAGGGGCCGGCCCCGCAGGCCCGCGAGGTCCTTCGCGTCGATCACGTGGCGCACCGACGGCATCCTGTCGCGCCCCGGCAGGTTCAGCGCGACCGGGCCCGCGGTGACCACGGCGGAGGCCGCCGCGTCCGCGATGATGTACTCGATCTCCTCGGCCTTGTAGGTGACGTTCAGCGAGAGCGGGACGAGCCCGATCTTCTGCGCCGCGTAGTAGGCGAGCGCGAACTCGGGCGAGTTCGGCAGGTGGAGCCCGATCCGCTCCCCCGCCGCAAGCCCGAGCGCGGCGAGCCCCGCCGCGAGGGCGGAGGCTTCGTCGTCGAGCTGGCGGTAGGTCCACCGGCGGTCGCCGGCGATCAGCGCGGGGCGGTCGGCGTGATCGCGCGCCGCCTGCTCGAGCAGCTGGGCGACGTTCACGGGATCAGGAGGACCTTGCCCGTCGTCCGGCGCCCCTCGAGCGCCCTGTGGGCTTCCGCCGCCTCTTTCAGCGGGAACTCGAACTCCGTGCGCAGCTTCAGCTTGCCTGCCTTGATCCACTCGGCCAGGTCGCTCGCGCGCTGAACCAGCTCCTCCCGCGTCGCGATGTAATGGAAGAGGCTCGGGCGCGTGAGGAAGATCGAACCCTTCTGGTTGAGAATCTGCGGGTCGAACGGTCCGATGGGCCCGCTCGACTGACCGAAGAGCACCATCATCCCGCGCGGCGCGAGGCAGTTGAACCCCTTGTCGAACGTCGTCTTGCCGACGGAGTCATAGACGACCTGGCAGCCCTTGCCGCCCGTGATCCGCTTCACCTCCGCCTCGAAGTCCTGCCTGGTGTAGCGGATGACCTCGTCGGCGCCCGCCTCCCGCGCGAGCTTGGCCTTCTCGTCGGTGGACACCGTACCGATGACGCGCGCACCGCGCATCCTGGCGATCTGGCACAGGATGAGCCCGACACCGCCCGCCGCGGCGTGGACGAGGCAGGTGTCGCCCTTCTTCAGCGGATAGGTCGAACACGCCAGGTAGTGCGCGGTCATCCCCTGGAGCATCATCGCGGCGCCCTGCTTGGTGCTGAGCCCGGCCGGCAGCGCGACGAGCCGCGGTGCGGGCACC
>JACPCG010000100.1 GCA_016179925.1 Candidatus Rokuibacteriota bacterium
CGCGTGGGGCGGGAGGCCGGATCGGCTCGCTCGCGTTCCCGCGTCGTGTCCAGCCTCGAACTGATCGCCGAGAACCTTCGCGAGCAGGCTGAGGCAAACCCGCGGGACAGTCTGGCCGCGGCCTTGGGTCGCGCCCGGGCGCTCATCGAGGATCTCACGACCAGGACCTTGAAGGATCGACTCTGGTACTGGGTCGGGCCCCGGACCTGGGCCCGCGAGGTCGATTCACAGGGTGAAGAGCGGACGACCAGCGCGATCCAGGCGCTGGCGCGAGAGCTCTCGGCCGACCCTCAGGCGCTCCGGGAGCATCTGCCGTGGCTCACGAGCGAGGACGCCGAGCATCGCTCGCCACTGTTCCACGAGCTCGGGAGACTCGACCGGGGCGAGCAGCTTGGCCCGCTCCTGGCCAAGCCTGGCGACCAGTTCTGGGCTCAGGCGGTGGCCGCCTACTTCCAGGGCTGGGGCGAGGCTGAGCCCGACCGGGCGGGGCGTGCCCTCGACGATCTGATCGCGTCGCGGCCCGACCTCTCGGCAGGAACTCTTGCTGCCACGATCTACCTTCCCCCCGGTGACGCCACCGTCCGGCGCGTGCGGCAGATCGCCGAGCACCGTGGGATCCCGCGGCCGGAGTTGGCGCGCCAGGTCGCGTTCGGCGTGGCCTGGGATCGTCTCAGCGCCCCCGAGGCCGAGGCGCTGATCACTTCGATCGATGATCACACCCCCGAGACGCGGTCGGCGTTGCTGCGCGCCATCTGGCTCCGACTCGTGCGCGGCGCCCAGGTGAGCGCGGGACTGGAGGAACTCGGCTGGAGCCTCCTCGAGAGCTGCATGCCGGCCGCCGAGGAGCGAGCACGGGATTGGGGCTGGGATGGTCTCGCGGCGAAGCTGGGCGAGCGCGATTCCAAGCGCCTGCTCGCGCTGTTCACACGAGTGATGCACGAGAGCGTCTCTACGGGGCGGCGCCGGTTCCATGCGTCGGACCACCTCGCCCTGACCTGGAAGACGCTGCTTCGCAAGGAACGCCAGGGAGTGCTCGAGGTGCTGCTCGATCTCGCCCTCGCCCCCGATCCGCCCTACTGGCTCGAATGGACCTTCTCTAAAGAGATCCGTCCTGACCAAGACCTCCCGACACTGCTCGCGTTCGTCGAGCGGCGCGGCATCGAGGGCGCCCGCGCCGTCGCGGACGTAGTGGACGCCGAAAAGGACGGCTTCTGGGGGCTCGCCCGCGAACTGCTCGTCCGCTGGGGGGAGGACGAGCGGTTGGGTGCGAGGCTCGCGAGTCGGGCGCTGTCCGGCGCATGGTCAGGCAGCGCGGTGCCTTTGATCTCCAGACGGACGGAGTTCGCCCAGAAACTCACGTCAGACCAGGATCCGAAGGTCGTCCGCTGGGCTCAGGCGGTACTGGCCGACCTCGAGCGGTGGAGGAAGTCCGCCGCGCGCGAGGACCGGGAGGACTGGATCTGGGATGCGCGGATCAGCCGCGCCGAACTGGAGGGCATCCTCGAGCAGAAGAACGCCGAGGAACGCGTGTGGGCGATCGGCCGCCTCCTGAAGGACGCTCCCGAATCCCGCGTCCGGGAGCTCCTGAACCCGGAGGACATCCTGGACGCGCTTCCAAAGCTCGGCCACCTCGACGAGCGGACGCGGCGCAAGTGGGAGGCCTGGGCCCGCCACTGGAGCCGCGGCGATTAGCGTCCTCACCGACACCCAGCGGCGCTTCCTCGAGGCGTTCTTCGAATCGCAGCGCGAGCCGGATCCCTTTTATCTGTCCGGCGGCACCGCCCTGGCGGCGTACTACCTGCATCACCGGTATTCCGACGACCTCGATTTCTTCACGCGCGAACGCTCGAACCTCGAACCCTCGGCACACCGGGAGCAGCTTGAGCGCGCGTTGACTCGAAGCAGCCTCCACATCGAGAGCTCAGCGCGGCGAGGCGATCACGTGCAGTATCTCCTGGCTGGAGACCGGGGCGAGCGTCCGTTGACGAAAATAGAATTCGTGTTCGACGCGCCTCGCTACCTCATCGCACCGGAGCGCCAGGACGGCGTGTTCGTCGATGGCCTCCTCGCAATCGCGGTCAACAAGCTCACCGCGCTCGGCCGGAGGGAGCCGAAGGACTACGTGGACCTGTACGAGATCGTGCGCTCGGGACGGTATGGGCTCGGCGATCTGGTCCGGCTCGTCCCGGAGAAGGACCCCGGCGTCACGCCCCTCGTCCTGGCCACCTGCTTTGACGATGCGCGCGACCTCTCGGGAGTCGCTGCTTTTCTGCGCAGGTACATGGTTATCGAATTGAACTGGGATGAACTTGTCCAATTCTACAGGCGCGAGGCCGAGCGACTCCGCGGGCTTGTTCCTCCACGGGCGCGCGGCGGGCAGGAGTAGCCGCCTGAAGACTCGCCTGCGATGAACACCCCGGTGGAGCCCAAGCCGGCGGCGTCGGTCGTGCTCGTGCGTCCCGCAGCTCCCGGCGCGCCGGAGCCGATCGAGGTCTATATGATCCGGCGCAACCGGGGTATGAAGTTCCTCGGCGGGTTCTACGCCTTCCCCGGCGGCAAGGTCGATCCCGAGGACGGCTCGCCGGCGTCTCTCGCCCACTGCGTCGGCCTCGAGACCGTCGAGGCCGAGACGATCTTTCCCGGCCACGAGGGCGCCCCGGCGCTCGCGTTCTGGGTCACGGCGGTCCGCGGGGGAGGCGCCGTTCGCCGAGCTGGTCGCGCGCGAAGGGTGGCGCTGCGACCTGCGCGGGCTCCGCTACCTCTCGCACTTCATCACGCCGCGCTCGAGCCCGATCCGCTTCACGGCGCGCTTCTTCCTCTGCCGCGCGCCGGCCGACCAGGCGCCTCGCCTCTTCACCGAGGAGACGTCCGAGGGGTTCTGGATCCTCCCCGGCGAGGGCTACCGCCGGTTCCTCGCGGGCGAGATGGCGATGGCGGAGCCGGCCGAGTACGCGCTCGCCTACGTCGCCCAGTTCCACTCGCTCGACGACCTCTGGGCCGCCCACGCCGACGGCCGCCACAAGTTCCACGGGATCGTCGACCGCATCGACGTGTTCTGGGAGAGCTTCGACTGGAAGGCGAACCGCTTCCCCGCGTCCTGAACACGTCGCTTGACGGGCCGCCCGGCCGCTTATAGACTCGATGCGCTTTTCAGATCCCGCGACCTCGCGCTCGCTGTGACCGTCTCGACGATCCAAAGGAGAGGGAGCGATGTCGGGTAGAAAGCTCGTGACGATCTCGATCCTGGTGCTGGCCGCGGCCATCGTCTTCTCCGCCGATCGCCAGCAGGCGGGTGCCGCGCAGGCGCCCGCCGCCATCAAGATCGGCGCCACCCTAGCCGTAACCGGAGCGTTCTCCCCGGAGTGGGGACCGCCGATGCTCAGCTTCATGCGGGAGTGGGCCAAGGTGGTCAACGAGGAAGGGGGCGTCTTCGTCAGGGAGTTCAACGCCAAGCTGCCCATCGAGCTGATCGTGCACGACGACGAGAGCAAGCCGCCGAAGTCGGTGGAGCTCTACGAGCGGCTGGCCGCGGTCGACCGAGTGCATCTTTTCCTGGGCCCCTCCACCAGCCCGATCACGATGGCCGCCTCGGCGGTGGCCGAGAAGCTCTCCACCCCCATGGTCGGCTGCGAGGCGAACGATACGGCGCTCTACACCCGCGATCTCAAGTGGTTCACCGGGGTGCTGGAGCTGGGGTTCCCGTGGTCCGAGACGTATTTCGACATGATCGCGACGCTCAACAAGCGGGGGAGCATCAGCTACAAGACCGTCGCTATCGTGTCCTCCGACCGGCCGCACACGCTCGACGTCGGCCGGGGAGCGGAGGAGTTCGCCGGGCGCGCGGGGCTCAAGGTGGCGCTCCACGAGCGCGTGCCCTTCGGCACCACGGACTTCTCCGCCATCATCGCCAAGATGAAACCACTCGATCCGGACATCGTCTTCCTGTCGCTCTGGCCGCCCGAGATGAACGCGTTCGTCAAGCAGGCGGAGGAGCTGAAGCTCAAGCCCCGCGACCTCTACTCCCGGTTCCTCGGGGCCGGGTTCCTCGCCGGCGTCACGCCCAGGCTCGCCGAGGGGGTGACGGGCGCGACCTACAACTCGAAGAAGTGGTTCGCGGGCACGCGCGCCGAGAAGGTGGCCAAGCGCCTCGGCGTCGACCCCTACGACGTCGCCTGGCTCGCGATCAAGTACACCTGCATGGAGGCCCTGCTCGCCGCGATCCAGGACGCGGGCACGCTCGACCGGGCCAAAGTCATGGCGACCCTCCGAGGCTACTCCAAGGGCAGGCCGATCAAGGCGATCTACGGCCCGCTCTACTTCAACTGGGACGTGGCGGTGGCCGACAAGAAGGCGAGCGGCTTCGGGACGCAGAAGCCGATCGTCATGCAGGTTCGGGGAGGGAAGCTCCAGGTCATCTGGCCCGAAGCAGCGGCCGACGGCGCGTACAAGCCGATTTCCCGACCCTACTAGCTCGCTCGAGATCGGCCTTCACCAGGCGGGCGCCTGGTCCTCCGGACCTGCGGGGAGGATCAGGCCCCTCCGCCTCACCATCGGCAGGGTCTCCAGGCGCTTGTCCCGGGGAACGCATGGCCTGTGGAGGGTAGTGCGAGCCGCAGGACGTCGCGGGGCTGGGGCCCTGCCGTCCGAGGCGAGCCTGTGAGGGGCTGGGAATGCCGTTGCTGGAACTGATGCACGTCAGCAAGTCGTTCGGCGGGCTCCGCGTGCTGGATGGCGTCAACATCCAGGTGGAGCGCGGCGAGATCTTCGGCCTGATCGGGCCCAACGGGGCCGGCAAGACGACGCTCTTCAACGTGATCTCGGGCTTCCTCAGGCCCGATGGTGGCCGGGTCCTCCTCCGGGGCGAGGATCTCGTGGGCCGCCGGCCCCACGAGATCTGCCGGAGGGGCGTCGGCCGCACCTTCCAGCTCGTCCAACCCTTCGCGGAGATGACGGTGCTGGACAACGTGGTCGCCGGCTGCCTGTTCGGCGGGCGGGCGCCCGGCTCGCTCGGGGCGGCACGCGCCCGGGCGCGCCAGCTCCTGGCGCTGTTCAAGCTCGGGGACACAGCCGACGAGCCCGCGGGCAGGCTGACGCTATCCGACAGGAAGCGGCTCGAGATCGTGCGCGCGCTCGGCACCGGGCCCGAGATCCTGCTCCTCGACGAGGTGATGGCGGGTCTCAACCCCGCCGAGAGCCGGGAGGTGGTCGGCATCGTCCGTCGGGTCCAGGCCGAGTTGGGCCTGACCCTGCTGATCATCGAGCACAACGTCAAGGCCGTCACCGGCCTCTCCGGCCGCATGGCGGTCCTCAGCCAGGGTGTCGTCATCGCCGAGGGCGAGCCGGCCGAGGTCGTGGCGCACCCCGAGGTGATCAAGGCGTACCTGGGCGAGCGGAAGCCCGGCAAGGCCTGACCGATGCTCGAGGTGAAGCGGTTGTCCGTCTCGTACGACGTCCTGCCGGCGGTATTTGACGTGTCGTTCGAGGTCCGGAAGGGCGAGGTCATCGCGCTCATCGGCCCCAACGGGGCGGGCAAGACGAGCACGCTCAAGGCCATCCTCGGGCTGGTGGAGGCGCCGTCGGGCCAGGTCGGGTTCCTGGGCAAGCGTCTGGAGCGTGAACCGCCCTGGGTCCGGGTCCGCGCGGGCCTCGCCCTCGTGCCGGAGGGCAGACGGATCTTTCCCGAGATGACCGTGGAGGAGAACCTCGAGCTCGGGGCGTATGCGACCGCGACCCGCCGCGGGAAGCCCGGGGCGCGCCTCGACCGGGCGTACACGCTGTTCACGCGACTGGCGGAGCGGCGGAGGCAGCTGGCAGGCACGCTGTCGGGCGGCGAGCAACAGATGCTCGCGATCGGGCGGGCCCTGATGTCCGAGCCCGAACTGCTCATGCTGGACGAGCCGTCCCTGGGGCTTGCGCCCCGGGCCATCGAGGTCCTCTACGAGCACCTCGAGGCCCTTCACCGCGAGGGGCTCACGATCCTGCTCGTCGAGCAGTTCGTGTACGGCGCGCTCGAGCTCGCGGACCGCGGCTACGTCCTGGAACGGGGCCGGATCGTCCGGGAAGGGACCCGGGAGAGCCTCTTGCACGACGACTACATCCAGAAGACGTACCTCGCGCTGTGAGCCGGGGCTGAGCGCTCACTGTGCAGACCGCCATCGATCTCCTGATCGGCGGGGCCAGCCTTGGCGGGATCTACGCCTTGATCGCGCTCTCCCTCTCGCTGTCCCTGGCGACGACCCATGTGCTCAACGTCGCGCACGGCCCCCTCATGGTGCTGGGCGCGGCGCTGGCGACCCTGCTGGTGCAGGTCTTCCGGCTCGACCCCGCGCTGTCGATCCTGATCCTGGCCGCGACCTTCGCCCTCGTCGGCGTCCTCTTCGAAGCGGTCTTCGTGGGGCCCATCCTGCACAAGGCCGCGGAGACGATCCTCATCAGCTCCATCATCGTCACGTTCGGCCTGGCCCTGACCATCGAGACGCTCCTGGGGTACTACTGGGCGCGCTTCGTCCACCCGGAGCCGTCCTTTTCCCTCGCGCTCCCGGTGCCCCACCTGCAGGTGGGCGGGATCATCGTGTCCACTCAGCGCCTGCTGATCCTCGCGTTCGCGGCGGTCGCTATCGGCGCCTTCCACCTGCTCCTCAGGCGAACCGCGGTCGGCAAGGCCGCGCGCGCCCTGGCCCAGGACTACGAGGGGGCCCTGATCGTCGGGGTCAACCCGCGGGCGGTCTCGAGGGTCATCTTCGCGCTCGGGATCCTCTTCACCGCCATCGCCGGGGCCTTCTACGTCCTGACCGTGCCGCTCAACCCGTACGAGGGCATCTGGCTCACCCTCGTGGCCCTGATCGTGGTGGTCATCGGCGGGGTCGGTCGCCTGCCCGGCGCCCTGCTGGGCGGGATCGTGCTCGGAATGGTCCAGGTCCTGGCCGCGTTCTTCGTGGGACCGCGCTGGTCGCCGATCATGTTCCTGCTCGTCCTCTTCCTCGTGCTCGTGATTCGCCCCCAGGGGCTCCTGGAGCGCCGACGATGAAGGCCTGGAAGGTCTTCGCGGCCTCCCTGCCCGTGGTGGTCGGGCTGGCGATCCTGCCCGCCCTCCTGACGCGCGACCTGCTGACGGCCCTGTTCTTCACCTTCATCTTTGCGACGCTCGCGGCGAACTACGACATCCTGGGAGGGTTTCTCCGGTACATCAACCTCGGGCAGGGCGCGTTCTTCGGCCTCGCCGCCTACGTCGCCGCGGTGACCCTGACCCGGGTGGAGTGGGGGCGGGAGCAGGGCGGTCTCAGCTTGGCGGCCGCGGTCCTGGCCGCCGTCGTCGTCACGGCGGTCTTCGCCGCCGGGATCGCCTACCCGCTCTTCCAGGTCCGCGGCGCCTACTTCGCCGTGATCACCTTCGGGCTCGTGCTCATCCTCGAGCAGATCGTCCTCAACGCCGGCGACCTCAGCGGAGGCTCGTACGGGATCACCATCCCGGCCAGGCACTACCCGAGCCTGACCGTCGCCTACTACGCGGCTCTCGCCGTCGCGGTCGCCGCGGTGCTGCTCAACTTCCTGATCGCGCGCAGCCGCCTGGGCATCGCCTTCCACGCCCTCCGCGACAGCGAGACGGCGGCCTCCGCGATCGGGATCGACCCCTTCCGGTACAAGCAGGTGGCCCTGGTGCTCGCCTCGATCCCGTCGGCGGCGGCCGGATGCCTCTTCGCGCTGTTCATGGGGCACATCTACGTGGAGACGGTCCTGGGGTTCGAGATGAGCCTGTTCCCCGTGATCATCGCCATGCTCGGCGGGAGCGGACACGTGCTGGGGCCGGTGGTGGGGGCGGTGATCTTGCGGGGGCTCGACGTCGGCCTCGGCTACGTGGCCATGCCGATCCCGCGGCTTGCCCTGTACGGGCTCATGCTCCTGTTCATCGGCCTCTTCATGCCCGGCGGCATTCTCCGCGTGCTCGAGGCCCGGCGGCTCCGGCGAGCGCCCGGCGTCGCATAGGAGACCGCGCATGAAGGCGAAGGCGGCGGTGCTCTTCGAAGTCGGACAGCGGCTCGAGATCCACGAGGTCGAGGTCGGCGCGCCGCAGCCGGGCGAGGTGCTGATCCGCATGGCCGCGGCCGGCATCTGCCACACGGACCTCCACGTGATGACCGGCCACGCGAAGGCGCCGCTGCCGGCCGTGCTCGGCCACGAAGGGGCGGGCGTCGTGGCAGACATCGGCGCGGCCGTGACGACCGTGACGCCCGGCGACCACGTGATCCCGCTCTGGCGGCTCTCCTGCGGCGTCTGCGAGTATTGCAGCGACGGCCGGCCCGCCCTCTGCGCCGAGGGCATGCAGGTCCGCGCGACCGGCTGCCTCCTCGACGGCACGACGCGCTTGACGCTGCGCGGGGGCGCGATCAAGCACTTCTGCGGCGTGTCGAGCTTCGCCGAGTACGCCGTCGTTCCGGAGCGGGCGGTGCTCCGGATCCCCGACGACCTCCCACTCGACCGCGCTGCGCTCCTCGGCTGCGCGGTCGTGTCAGGGGTGGGCGCGGTGGTCAACGCCGCGCGGGTCAGGCCGGGCAGCAGCGTTGCCGTCTTCGGCACGGGCGGCGTCGGGCTCAACGTCGTGCAGGGCGCCGCGCTCGCCGGCGCGGGAATGATCGTCGCGGTGGACCGGGTCCCGCAGAAGCTCGAGTGGGCACGCCGCTTCGGCGCCACGCACGCCGTGGACGCCAGGCACGGCGACCCGGTCGCGGAGATCCGCGCGCTCACCGGGGGCAGGGGCGTCAACTACGCCTTCGAGGTGATCGGCGAGCCCGCCGTCATGCGCCAGGCCTACGATGTGCTCGCCAAGCGCGGCGTCTGCGTGGTGCTCGGCGTGACGCCGCCGACCGCCGAAGTGTCAGTGCCCGCGCTCTCCCTCGTCTTCGAGGAGCGCGTGCTCACGGGCTCGATCTACGGCGCGGGCGCGCCGCGTGTCGAGATCCCGAAGCTGATCCAGCTCTACCGCGCGGGCAAGCTCCTGCTCGACGAGTTGCTGACCCGGCGCTACCCCTTCGCCCGGATCAACGAGGCGTACGCGGCGCTCGAGCGCGGCGAAGTCGCCCGGAGCGTGGTGACGTTCTGATATCGTGAAGGCGTGAGCTGGATCGACCACGGCTTCCCCCGGACCGCGACGGTCTCGAGGCTCGTCGGGCGCGTGCTCGGGCTCAACCCCGGGATGATGACGGGGCCCGGCACCAACACGTACCTCGTGGGCCGCCATGACCCGATCCTGATCGACACAGGCGCGGGCGTGCCCGACTACCTGCCGCTGCTGGAAGCCTATCTCGCCGAGCGCGGCTTCACGCAGCCCGCGCGCGTCCTCCTCACGCACCGCCACCGCGACCACATGGGCGGCGTCGGCCAGCTCCGCGCGCGCTTCGAGGGGCTCCGCGTCGCGAAGATGATCCACCGGGACAGCGGGCTCCCCGAGCCGATCGAGGACCTCCGCGACGGCCAGAGGGTGGAAGGGGAAGGCGTCACGCTGATCCCCGTGTACACGCCGGGTCACGCCTCCGACCATCTCTGCTACTACCTTGTCGAGGAACAGGCCGTCTTCACGGGTGACGTCATCCTCGGCGGCTCGACGACGGTGATCCCCTCCGACGACGGCGACCTCGCCGACTACCTGAGCTCGCTCCGGCGCCTCCAGCAGCTCGATGTCCGGCGCATCTACCCGGCGCACGGCCCCGTCATCGAGGACGCCCCGGCGAAGATCCAGGAGTACATCGACCACCGGCTGATGCGCGAGGGCCAGATCCTCGACGCGCTCGGCGACGGGCTCGCGACGATCCCGGTGATGGTCGAGCGGATCTACGCCGAGGTCCCGAAGGCGCTCCACGCCACGGCGGCGATGTCGGTGGAGTCCCACCTGAAAAAGCTGAAGCGCGAGGGGCGCGTGAGCGAGACGGTCGTGCGCGACGCGCCGTCGCGCTGGGCGCTGGTCTAGCGCCTCCCGCGCTTCCGCGCTTCGTCCACCAGGGCCGCGAAGAGATTGCGCGCGGCCGGATCGTGACCGACCAGCTCCTCCGGGTGCCATTCCACGCCGACGACGAAGCGCCCACCGTCCGACATCTCGGCGCCCTCGACGATCCCGTCCGGCGACCACGCGACGGGCGTGAGCCCGCGGCCGAGCGCCTTCAGCGCCTGGTGGTGGAAGCTGTTCACGTCCACGTCCAGCGCTCCGAGCATGCGGGCGAGGCGCGAGCCCTCCAGCACCTTCACGTGGTGCACCGCCTGGTCCCGCCGCGCCTGCTGGAGCGCCTGCTGGCTGTGGTCGAGCGCCGGCGGGAGATCGCTCGGGATGTCCTGGTGGAGGCTCCCGCCGAGCGCCACGTTCAGCACCTGGAGCCCGCGGCAGATCGCGAGGAGCGGGCGGCCGTTCGCGAGCGCCCAGTGCGTCAGCTCGATCTCGAGCGCGTCGCGCGCCGGGGAGACCTCGGACACCGCAGGGTGGCGCGGCTCGCCGAAGCGCGCCGGGTCCACGTCGCCCCCGCCCGTGAGGAGCACGCCGTCGATCCGCGCGAGCAGCGCCGCGCGCGCCGCCGCGCCGAGCTGCGGCGCCAGCAGCACCGGCACGCCGCCCGCCTGCTGGACCGCGTCGAGGTACGCCGCGTTCACGTAGGCGCGCTCGGGGTACTTGCCCACGGTGACCGAGGTCGTGACGCCGATGAGCGGCGCGGTCACGATTCCAGCCGCCTGAGTATCTCGGCCGGGACCAGCCGACGCGTTTCCGGGTGTGCCTCGAGGAGCCGCGCGATGTCGGCGAGGTCCTTCTGGCGCTTGCTCGGCCGGCGCGTCGTGTCCGTCACCGCCCAGATCTTCCCCTCGAGATCGCATGGTCCCTTCACGCTCACGGCTATCATACCAACGGCGATGTATCAGACTTGAGGCATTTCGCTTCTCAGCACAGCGGGCTACGATCCCCGCGATGCCACTGGCGCGTCCGGTCGTCAGCGCGTTGCTGCTGTGCGATCTGATCATTCGCGAGGAGGGCACGCACAAGGCGAGCCTGATCGGCATTGTTCGGAGCATTAGCGCTCCACGGTTCCCGGCGAACCTGGGCGAGCTGTGGGTTTACCCGATGGTCACCGATGCGGAGGGCGAATATCGGCTGCGTCTTGACCTCGTGCGTCTGCAGGATCTCTCGATTCGCGTCGAAAGTCCGGGACTCTACAACCTCCACCTTCTCGCCAACGAGCGCTTGATTGGCACGCGGACGTTCAACGTGGTACAAAGCCTTGAGGATTTCTGAGGGCATGAAGAAGAGGGGGATCGAGCTACTGTCGGCGTATTCGGCCGCGGCGAAGGGGCCCCCGATGAGGTCTACGTCACTGACGATTCCATCACGCTCTGCTGGACCAACCTCGGCCCGCTGCAGTTCAAGCCGATGAAGAAAGGCCGCAAGGGTCGCCGGAAGGCCCAGCGAACCCGCCACAAGCGGTAATATAGGCGCCGCATGAGCCTCGATTCCGTCTCCTCTCAGCCGAAGGCGCCCGCGCACGCGCCGACCGCCACCGTGCAGGTCCTCGGCACGCGCTGGGCGGTCGCGGCGGGTCACGCGCTCGCCTCCGAAGCCGCGGCGCGCGTGCTCGCAGCCGGCGGCAACGCGATCGACGCGGGCGTCGCAGCGGGTTTCACGCTCGGCGTCGTCCATTGCGACATGGTGAGCGTGGCCGGCGTGGCGCCGATCCTCGTCCACGTCGCGCGCACGGGCGAGACGTTCCAGGTTTCGGGCGTCGGCCCCTATCCGCGCTCGACGAGCGCCGCATACTTCCGCGACAAGCACGGCGCGCAGATCCCGCCGGGCCTGCCGCGCACGGTCGTGCCGGCGGCGCCGGCCGCGTGGCTGACGGCGCTCGAGCGCTGGGGGACGATGTCCTTCGCCGATGTTGCGGCGGCCGCCACCGAGCACGCGGAGCGCGGCTTCCCCGTTTCCACGTTCTCCGCCTACCAGATGGCGACGAACGCCGACAAGTACCGCCGCTGGCCGACGTCGGCCGCGCTCTATCTGAAAGATCAGCGCGCGTACCGGACGGGCGAGGTCCTCGTCCAGCGCGATCTGGGGGAGACGCTCCGCCGCATGGCGCGCGCGGAGGCGCGCGCGGGCGGGAGCCGCGAGGCCGGCATCCGCGCGGCGCGGGACGAGTTCTACCGCGGCGAGACGGCGAAGCGCATCGCGGAATTCCACCGCGCCGAGGGCGGCCCGCTCGCCTACGACGACCTCGCGGGCTTCGGCGTGGAGGTCGGCTCCGCGCTCACGACGGCGTTCGGCCGCTACGAGATCGCCGCGTGCGGGTTCTGGTGCCAGGGGCCGGCGCTGCTCCAGATGCTGAACCTGCTCGACGGCGTGGATCTCAGCGGGCTCGGCCACAACTCGCCCGCGTACCTGCACCGGATCGTCGAGACGGTGAAGCTCGCGTTCTCTGACCGCGACGCCTACTACGCCGATCCGAACTTCGTGAAGGTCCCCGCCGAGGGGCTTCTGTCCAAGGTCTATGCCGAAGCCCGGAGGACGCTCGTGAGCGACCGCGCGTGGCCCGACATGCCGCCGCCCGGCGATCCCTCTCGCCTGGCCGCGACGCGCCACCGCGAGGCCGCGCTCCCGCTCGCGGGAGGCTCGGAGCCGGTACCCGCGGGCGGGCCGAGGGACGCGCTCGACACGAGCTACGTCGCCGTCGTGGACGAGGCTGGCAACGGCTTCTCGGCGACGCCGAGCGACCCGAACGTGGACTCGCCCGTCGTCCCCGGTGTGGGCTGCGTGGTCTCACCGCGCGGCTCGCAGGGCTGGCTCGACCCGGCGCACCCGAGCGTCGTCGCCCCGGGCAAGCGGCCGCGCCTCACCCCGGCGCCCGCGATGGCGCTCGCCGGCGGCAAGCTCTTCATGCCGTTCGGCACGCCGGGCGGCGACGTCCAGCAACAGGCGATGCTCCAGGTCTTCCTGAACCTGACCGTCTTCGGCATGGAGCTGCAGCGCGCGGTCGAGGCGCCGCGCGTCGCCTCGCGCAGCTTCCCCGATTCGTTCTGGCCGCACGCGATCGCGCCGGGCAAGGTGGAGGTCGAGCGCCGCGTCCCCGCCGACACGCGCGCCGCGCTCGGCGCGCTCGGCCACGAGGTGGCCGAGTGGCCGGAGTGGGAGTGGCGCGCTGGCGCGGTGTGCGCGGTCCGCGTGGGTCCTGACGGCACCCGCTGGGCCGGCGCCGATCCGCGGCGCGGCTCCCACGCGATCGCGCGATAGGCCCTTCACCGTAAGGTTTTCCCGTCGCCGAAGTCGTCTCTGTAAAATCGAACCCCTAGTTTCGCGTATCTTCGGCGCGACAGGGCGTGACAGTCGTCATGACGCTAGCGCTCGATCCGCGACCCTCTTCGCGGTGCTCGCGCTCGCTCTCTGCGCGGTGCCTGCCGGCGCTCAGACACCGCGCGTCGAGCGCCCCACCTACCAGGTCGGCGACAAGTGGATCCGGAGCGACGGGACGTACACTCTCACGCGGATCGAGAAAGGCGTTTACGTCTTCACCGCAGAGCACAGCTCGAGACCGCAGTCGCCGCTCAGCCCGACGAGCCGAACCTCCAGCTCCTCCGCGGCCACGTCTACCAGCGCGTCGGCCTCAACGGGAGGGCGGCGGAGGCGTTCGACCGCGCGAAGGCGCTGATGCGCTGAGCCCGGTGGCGGGTGCTGCCGCTCAGGCGGGCCGGCGGCCGAGGAGGGAGAGGCCCCGGATCGTCAGCACGACCTCGCCGTGCTGGTTCCGCATCTCCATGAGCGAGCGGACCAGGCCGCGGTCGGGCTTGCTGCGCGAGGGGATCGTCTCGAGGATCGTCATCCGGAGCGACAGCGTGTCGCCGGGGCGCACGGGCTTGAGCCACCGCAACTCGTCGACGCCCGGCGAGCCGAGGCTCACCGTGTCCTTCAACAGGCCGTCGTAGAGGATCCGCATCGCCAGCGATCCCGTGTGCCAGCCGCTCGCCAGCAGGCCCCCGTAGATCGTGCGCGCCGCCGCCGCCTCGTCGGTGTGGAAGGGCTGCGGGTCGAATTCCCGGGCGAAGGCGACGATGCCGTCCTTCGTGATCGTCCGGCTGCCCAGCTCGATCACGTCGCCCGGCGCGAAGTCCTCGAAGTAGCGCACGCGCTCAGAGCCTGTGGACGAACCGCGGCGTCGAGGAGCGCCACGGCTTCGCCGGGGCGCTGCCGAGCGTCGGGGGGGTGTGGGGGGCCATGCCGGGGCCCCCCACTCAGGACACGGCCGGCGCGGGGGAGCCGATGGGCCGCGACCGGAGGGGCTCGTCGCGGATCGCCAGCGCGAGCCACGCCGCGAGGAAACCCATGACCGCGGCGGAGACGAACGCGACCGTGTAGGCGCCGGTCCACTCGTAGATCCAGCCGGCGAGCGCGGCGCCGAGGGCCGCGCCCACCTGATGCGAGAAGAAGATCCAGCCCGACAGCTCGCCGACCGAGTAGCGTCCGAAGATGTTCGCCGTCAGCGTCGTCGTCGGTGGCACGGTCGAGATGTAGTTCATCCCGAAGATCGCCGCCCACACGTGCAGCGACGGCGCGTCCCACACGTAGAGGAGGAACAGCAGCGAGAGGCCGCGCACGAAGTAGTAGGTCGCGAGCGGGCCGCGGGGGCCGAGCCGGTCGCAGAGCCAGCCCGAGCCGACCGTGCCGAGCACGTTCATCGCGCCCATCACGCCGAGCGCCGTGGAGGCCTCGAGCTCGCTGAAGTTGTGCTCGAGCGCATGGGGAATGAAGTGGGTAAGCACCATGCCGTTGGACGTGTAGCCGCAGACGAAGAACGTCGCCATCAGGAGCCAGAACTGCGGCACCCGCAGCGCCTCGAGGACGGGGACGCGCCCGGCCTTCTGGACGGCCGCGGCCTGCGCCGCGGTTTGCGCGGGGCCCGTCGCGCCGTACGGCCGGAGTGAGGACTCCTCGGGGTCGTTGCGGACGAGCAGCAAGGCGACCGGGAGCACGAAGACGAGCAGCCCCACGCCGAGCCAGAAGAAGCTCATGCGCCAGCCGAACCAGAGGGTCAGCACGGTGGCGAGCGGGATCACGACGAGCTGGCCGGCCGACATGCCCCCGGCGGCGATGCCCATCGCGACGCCCCGCCGCGCCTCGAACCAGCGCGCCGTCACGGTCGCGCCCGTCGTCGGCGCCAGGCCGCCCGCGCCGAGCGCCATGAGCAGCCCGGTCGTCAGGTAGACGTGCCAGAGTTGCTGCACGTAGGACGCGCCGATGGATCCTCCCCCGAGCATGAGGAGCGAGACGAGGATCACGCGCTTGGGGCCCCAGCGGTCGGCGAGCCGCCCGACGAGCGGCGCCGCGGCGCCCAGGAGGAGCAGGGAGACGGCGGCGGCGCCGGAGAGGGCCCCGCGGCCCCAGCCGAACTCCGCCTCCATGGGCTTGATGTAGACGCCGAAGACCGAGCGCAGCCCCGTCCCCGCCAGCATGCAGAGGGTCACGGCGCCCAGGACGATCCACGCGGGGTGGAGCCGGCGGGACGAGGTCACGCGGTTATGATGGTAACACCTCGCGGCGTGGATTCAGGCGCCCAGGCGAGCGTCACCGGCGCGCGCGGCCGAACACGGCCCGGAGTCGCTCAGGGTCTCGGGGTCCTCCTGTCAGCCAACCCTTTTCCGGTTCACCGCCGACCAGGCCAGATCGCCTCGGGCGCTGTGCGGCCGGTCGCCGAGCGCACTGTGGGGCCCGACGTGGTTACAGGTATACATAGATTCTTCTCGAAGAGGCGCGGTCCGCTTTAGCATAGGAGGAAGGACCTATATCGCAAACCCCAGGTCAGGAGACTCCCGATGTTTGGAAGCAAGAAGGATTCGCGGAAGCCGGCCGCCCCGCAGGCGCCGGAAGACGGCGAGCCCGCCGCTCCGATCAGCCTGCTCATCGTGGTCGGTGACCACGCGCGGATGGAGGGGAAGTTCGAGATCGCGGACTCGATCCAAATCGAGTGCGAGCTCGGCGGCGAGCTGAATGTCGGCAGCAAGCTCGTCATCGGGGAGAAGGGCGTTGTCAACGCCAACGTCCAGACGGTGGACGCGATCATCATGGGCCGCTACGAGGGCAACATGGTGGCCACCGGCAACGTGGAGATCACGGAGACGGGGCAGGTCAGCGGCGTCATCCAGACCGACTCACTGGTGATCTCGAAGGGCGGGTTCTTCGACGGCAACGTCGTCAAGATGAACGACCAGCCAAGCGCCCAGCTCTATCTGGTCGAAGAGGAGCGGGCGGGTCAGCAGAGCGCGCAGCGGTAATCCGCCGCGCGCGGAGCAGCGCCGATGCTGTGGTGGAAGAAGAAACTGAAGCCCTCCGTGCGGGGCAGGGACCGGACGGCGTTCATCGACGAGGGCTCCGAGATCGAGGGCAAGTACACGTTCAGCGGGACCGTCATGCTGAACGGCCGCTTCCGCGGCGAGATCGTCTCGAATGACAGCCTCATCGTCGGCGAGAAGGGCGTCATCAACGCCTCGATCCGCGCGGGCGTCGTCCTGATCAACGGCGAGGTCGTCGGCGACGTCATGGCGGCCGAGCGCGTCGAGATTCGCGGCTCGGCCCGCGTCTTCGGCGACGTCGAGGCGCCAGTGATTGTGATCGAAGAGGGCGTGCTCTTCGAGGGCCACAGCCGGATGACCAAGGCGCGCCCGGCGGCGGCGCCGGTGGTCCGTGACCTCTCCGTCGTCACGCTGAAGCGCTAGCTGGGCGGGCTCATCTTCTTGGCGATGGCGTCCTCTGACCTCTTGATTGAGCTTGCACGGCGGGTCGCTTGTTTTAAACTGCATCGGTACGGTCGCGGGGGTGGTGATGGGATCCATGCTGATCCGCCTGTTCGCAGTCACCCGACTCTGAAGAGTGGCTTGCGGCCGTACACGCGCCGCTGTCAGAGTCGCGCGGCAGCGGCGCGGGCGATTCCGGGAATTCACCCTTTGGGCCGTGAGAAGGTGGCAGGGGATGTCTCCAAGCCCGCACTACTACCGCGGAGATGCAGGGGTGGACGCGAGTCGGAACGTCCGGTGCCGCTACATCGTTTCGCGGGACCATCCTGAGATGCGAGGCCGTCTCATGAGGCAGTTCTGGGGTGACGATAGTGTTCAGGTGATCTTCGATCGTCGGTATGCAGAGCGCCGACGGTCCAGTTCGAGGCGGGAACCGGAGCGGCGGCAGGGGGATCGACGGTTCCAATCCGCGGGTGTGGCCGATCTCCGAGAAACCGGGTACGTACGGCTGGCGTTGAAGTGAACATGAATGTTAATCCGCCACCATCGCCGTCACGCCGCGCCGGAATGTGAGCGCCTCGCCCTCGGCGTCCACCGTGACGGTATCGCCCTCCACGAACTCGCCCTCGAGCAGCCGGAGCGCGAGCGGGTCCTGGACCAGGCGCTGGATCGTCCGCTTGAGCGGGCGCGCCCCGAACGTCGGGTCGTACCCCTCGCGGCCGAGGAGCGCCTTGGCGGCGTCGGTGACCGCGAGCTCGATGCGCTTGGCCTCGAGCCGGCGGCGCAGGTGGGCGAGCTGGAGGTCCACGATCCGCGCGATCTCCGCCCGCCCGAGCGGGTGGAAGATCACGATGTCGTCGATCCGGTTGAGGAACTCCGGGCGCAGGGTGTTCCGCAGCTCCTGCATGAGCAGCGGCCGCACCTTCTCCGGCTTCTCGTACTCGCGGAAAATATTGCTGCCGAGGTTCGACGTCATGATGACGACGGTGTTCCGGAAGTCCACGGTGCGCCCGTGGCCGTCGGTCAGCCGCCCGTCGTCGAGGAGCTGCAGAAGCACATTGAAGACGTCCGCGTGGGCTTTCTCGACTTCGTCGAACAGAATGACGGAGTACGGACGTCGGCGCGCCGCTTCGGTCAGCTGGCCGCCTTCTTCATAGCCGATATAGCCGGGTGGCGCGCCGATCAGGCGCGCCACGGTGTGCTTCTCCATGTACTCGGACATGTCGAGGCGGATCATCGCGCGCTCGTCGTCGAAGAGGAACTCGGCGAGCGCCCGCGCGAGCTCCGTCTTGCCCACGCCGGTGGGCCCGAGGAACAGAAACGAGCCGATCGGGCGGTTGGGATCTGACAGTCCCGAGCGCGCCCGCCGGACCGCGTTGGAGACCGCGCGGATCGCGTCATCCTGGCCGACGACGCGCTGGCCGAGCCGCTCCTCCATGCGGACGAGCTTTTGGATCTCGGCCTCGAGCAGGCGCGTCACCGGGATGCCGGTCCACTTCGCGACGGTGGCCGCGATGTCCTCCTCGTCCACCTCCTCGCGCAGCATGCGGCCCTGGGCGTGCTGGTCGGTGAGCTGCGCTTCGAGCTCGCCGAGCTGCTTCTCGAGGGCGAGCAGCGTGCCGTAGCGGAGCTCGGCCGCGCGGTTCAGGTCGCCGCGGCGCTCGGCGTCGGCCATCGCGTGGCGGGCGGCCTCGATCTCCGCCTTGATCCGGCCGATCCGCGTGATCCCGTCCTTCTCCGCCTGCCAGCGCGCCTTGAGGGCGACGCCCTTGGGGCCGAGCTCGGCGAGCTCGGCGTCGATCTTCGCCAGGCGCTCGCGCGAGACCGGGTCGTCGTCCCGCGCGACGGACACGCGCTCGATCTGAAGCTGCATGACGCGCCGCTCGATCTCGTCGATCGCCTGCGGCATCGAGTCGATCTGCATCCGGATGCGGGCCGCCGCCTCGTCCACGAGGTCGATCGCCTTGTCCGGGAGGAAGCGGTCGCCGATGTAACGGTGCGAGAGGACGGCCGCCGCGACGAGCGCCGCGTCCTTGATCCTCACCTTGTGGTGGACCTCGTACTTCTCCTTGAGACCCCGGAGGATCGCGATCGTGTCCTCCACGGAGGGCTCGCGCACGATGACCGGCTGGAAGCGCCGCTCGAGCGCGGCATCCTTCTCGACGTGCTTGCGGTACTCGTCGAGCGTCGTCGCGCCCACGCAGCGGAGCTCGCCGCGGGCGAGCGCGGGCTTGAGCATGTTCGCGGCGTCCACGGCGCCCTCGGCCGCGCCCGCGCCCACGAGGGTGTGGAGCTCGTCGATGAAGCAGACGATCCGGCCCTCGGACTCGGTGATCTCCTTGAGGACGGCCTTCAGCCGGTCCTCGAACTCGCCGCGGTACTTCGAGCCGGCGACGAGCGCGCCGATGTCGAGCGCGACGAGCTGCTTGCCGCGGAGCCCCTCGGGGACGTCGCCGCCGACGATCCGCTGGGCAAGCCCCTCGACGATCGCGGTCTTGCCGACGCCGGGCTCGCCGATGAGGACCGGATTGTTCTTCGTGCGGCGCGACAGGACCTGGATCACGCGCCGGATCTCCTCGTCGCGGCCGATGACCGGGTCGAGCTTGCCCTTGCGCGCGAGGTCGGTGAGGTCGCGCGCGTAGCGCTGGAGCGCCTGGTATTTCTCCTCGGGGTTCGGGTCGGTCACCCGCTGCGCCCCGCGGACCTCGACCAGCGCCTTGTAGATCGCCTCGGCGCTGACACCGTGCTGTCCCAGCACGCGTCCGGCGGCGCCGTCGCGCTCCTGCGCCAGGGCCAGCAGGAGGTGCTCGGTCGAGACATAGTCGTCCTTGAGCCGCTCCGCTTCGGCCTCGCCCCGCTCGAGCGCCTGCCGCAGCCGCTCGCCGAGGTACTGGCCGCCCCCGCCGCGAACCGCGGGGAGCTTGGCGAGCTCGGCCTGGAGCGCCTGCTTGATCGCCTCCGGCCGCGCGCCGAGCTTCGCGAGCACGGGGCCGACGACGCCTTCGCGCTGCTCGAGGAGCGCCGTGAGGAGGTGCTCGGGCTCGATCGCCTGGTGGCGTTGTTGGTCCGCCAGCGACTGCGCGGCCTGCAGCGCTTCCTGTGCCTTCACCGTGAACTTGTCCAGTCTCATGCTCGACTCTCTAGTTCACACTACTCCTGATACGCGCGCGGGTTGTCTCTCCGCAGCGCCTTGAGCTGCTCGTACAGTGCCTTCTCCTCGACCGTCAGGTCGTTGGGCATGACGATCTTCACCGTCACGAGCTGGTCGCCGGCCCCGCCGCCTCGAACGCGCGGCATCCCGTAGCCCGGCAGCCGGAACGTGCGCCCGCTCGAGGTCGCGGTCGGGACCTTCATGGACACGCGGCCCCTGAGCGTCGGCACCTCGAGTGTCGTCCCGAGCGCCGCCTCGGGCGCGGTGATCGGGAGCGACACGTGGAGGTCGTCGCCCCTCCGGTCGTAGAGCGAGTGCGGTGCCACCGTCACGGCCAGATAGAGATCGCCGCGGGCGCCGGCACCTCCTGCGCCCTCGCCCGACACGCGCACGCGCTGGCCGCTCCTGACGCCCGCCGGGATCTTGACGTCCACCTGGCGGTGCGACCGCTGCCAGCCGCCGCCGTGGCACGAGGTGCACGGCTGGCCCCTGACGTGGCCGCTGCCGCGGCACGCCGCGCACGGCTCGTCGAGATCGAGCGCGAAGGTACGGCGCGTGCCGCCGAACGCCTCTTCCAGGGTGATCTCGACGTTCGCCTGCACGTCCTCGCCGCGGCGGGGCCGCCGCGCGCCGAACAGGTCCTCGGCCGCGAAGCCGGGGCCCCGGCCGCGGGCGCGCCCGCCGAGATCGCCGAAGACCGTGCGGAAGAAATCGGAGAAGTCTCCGAGGTCTTCGCCGTACTCGACCCGGAACCCGCCGGGCCCGCCGGGAGGCGCCTGGGCGTACCGCTGCCAGTCGGGGCCGAGCGTGTCGTAGCGCTGGCGTTTCTCGGGATCGGAGAGGACTTCGTAGGCTTCGCCGATCTCCTTGAATCGCTCGCCCGCGTCCTTGGTCTTGGCGACGTCCGGGTGATACTTGCGCGCGAGCTTTCGGTAGGCGGACTTGATCGTCTGCTCGTCGGCCTTCCGGTCGACGCCGAGAATCCGGTAGTAGTCTTTGAACTCGACACTCATCGCCACGACCCTGCTGAAGACAGTCTAAGGGCGCGCGTCGCTCATCCGCGGCCGACGGTGAACGCGACGTAGAGGGACATCGGCCCGCGCTGCAGGAGCACGGTGAGGCGGTCGCCCTCCTTCACGTCGCGCGTGAGGCGCTCGAAGTCGGCGAGGCTCCGGACGTTCTGGCGGTTGATCTGCTTGATGACGTCGCCCCGCTGGACGCCCGCCTCGGCGGCGGAGCTGCCGTCCTCGACGCGCGCCACGAACACGCCCTCCGTCGAGCGCAGGTTGAGCCGCGCCGCGATGTCGGGCGTGATGGGCCGGACCTCGAGCCCGAGCAGCGAGCGCGCGCGCCCGCCCTGGCGCTCCCGCGCCTCGCGCTCGTCGGGCGCCTGGCCGACCTTCACCTCGACAACCTTCTCGCTCTGGTCGCGCCAGATCTTGAGCTTCGCGACCTGCTCGGGCGCGAAGAGACCCACCGCGCGCTGCAGGTCGCCCGGCCCCTCGAGCTTCTTGCCGTCGAACTCGAGGATCACGTCGCCCCGCTGGAGCCCCGCCCTCGCGGCCGGGCTGTCGGCCACGACCTCGTTGACGAGCACGCCCCGCGCGTCCGTGACCCCGAACTCGCGCGCGAGGTCGGGCGACAGCGGCTGGATGGACACGCCGAGCCAGCCGCGAGTCACGCGGCCCTTGTCCCGGAGCTCCGTGTAGATCTTGCGCGCCATGTTCGAGGGGATCGCGAACCCGATGCCCGCGCCGCCCGCGACGATCGCGGTGTTGATGCCGATCACCTCGCCCCGCATGTTCACGAGCGGGCCGCCCGAGTTGCCGGGGTTGATGGCGGCGTCGGTCTGGAGGAAGTCGTCGAACGGGCCCTGGCCGATCTGGCGAGCCTTGGCGCTGATGATCCCCGCCGTGACGGTCGCCTGGAGCCCGAACGGCGAGCCGACGGCGATGACCCAGTCGCCGACCTGCATCTTGTCGGAGTCGCCCAGGCGAGCGAAGCGGAAGCTGTTCTTGCCGTCGTCCAGCCTGAGCACCGCGAGGTCGGTCTTCTTGTCGAGCCCGATGACCTTCGCCCGATGCTTGCCGCCGTCGAGCGTGATGACCTCGATGTCGGTCGCCCGCTCGACCACGTGGGCGTTGGTGAGCGCGATCCCCGTCGGGTCCACGACGACACCCGACCCGAGGCTCCGCTGCGGGATGCGTTCGGGGGCTTCGCCGAAGAAGCGTTTGAAGAACTCCTCGCCGAAGAACTCCTCGAACGGCGTGCGCCCCTGGAGGCCGCCACTCCGCGACAGGGTGGTGATATTGATCACGGCCGGCTTGATGGTTTCCGCCACGGCGGCGAACGACCCGCTCGGCAGCGGCATCTGCACCGGCAGGATCGGGGCCTGGACCATGGACGACGGGGCCGGCGCCGGCGCCCGCCAGAGATCGGCGCGCCCCGTCGCCCCGGCGCCGAGGACGAAGCCCGCCGTCACGGCGAGCGCCAGGGCGCCGACGAGTGTTCTCCGCCTCACCTGCATCATCGGGGGACCTCCTCCGCCACGCCCTCGCCCGCCAGCGCCCGGCGCAGCCGTTCACCCTCCAGCGTCTCCACCCGCTTCAGCTCCCGCGCCGCGGCGATCAGGAGCGCCTTTTTCGTCGTGAGGATCCCGCGGACCCGGTCGTGAGTCCGGTCGAGGATCGCCCGGACCTCCTCGTCGATCGTGCGCGAGGTGGCCTCGCTGTAGTCGCGCTCGCCGCCCATGCCGGTGCCCTTGAGGAAGAGCGGCACCTGCTCGCCGTAGGTCGCGAGCCCGAGGCGCTCCGACATCCCGTACTTCGTGACCATGAGACGCGCGAGCTCGGTCGCCCGCTCGAGGTCGTTGTGCGCGCCCGTCGAGATCTCGCCGTACACGAGCTCCTCGGCCACGCGGCCGCCCAGCAGCACCGCGATCCGGTCCTCCAGCTCGCTCCGCGTGAGGAGGAACCGGTCCTCGGTCGGCAGCTGGTAGGTCATGCCGAGGGCCGCCACGCCGCGCGGGATGATCGTCACCTTGTGCACCGGGTCGGCGTGGGCGACGGACGTCGCGACGAATCCCGTTCCTTTTCCGATAGAACTCGACTCTTCTTTTCAAGTCCTGCAACCACGCGATCGATGGCTTCTTCAAAATCCGCCATCTCGACGGCGTCCTTCTCCTTGCGCGCCGCCAACAGGGCCGCCTCGTTGACGATGTTCGCGAGATCCGCGCCCGCGAACCCGGGCGTCCGCGCGGCGATGACCGCGAGGTCCACGCTCGACGCCAGGACGACGTTGCGCGCGTGCAAGCGCAAGATCGCCTCGCGGCCGCGCACGTCGGGCTTGTCCACGACGACCTGGCGGTCGAAACGGCCCGGGCGCAGGAGCGCCAGGTCGAGGACCTCCGGCCGGTTGGTCGCCGCCATGATGATCACGCCCTTGGACGAGTCGAAGCCGTCCATCTCAGCGAGGAGCTGGTTGAGCGTCTGCTCGCGCTCGTCGTGGCCGCCGATGAAGCCCGTGGCGCCCGCGCGCGACTTGCCGATGGCGTCGAGCTCGTCGATGAAGATGATGCACGGCGCCTTGTCCTTGGCCTGCTCGAAGAGGTCGCGCACGCGC
>JACPCG010000142.1 GCA_016179925.1 Candidatus Rokuibacteriota bacterium
ACGCCGAACGGGCAGTCGGCAACCCGGCTCTTGCGGACGGGCTCGAGGTTGAGGAACTCGATGATCTCCTCGCAGCGCCGCCGGTGGCGGATCTCCTCACCCCGCAATCGCAGGATGGCGTGGAGGAAGTTCTTTCTGAAGTGCAGGTGCCGGCCGACGAGGAGGTTGTCGAGCACGGTCATGTTGTGGAAGAGCCGCAGGTTCTGGAACGTCCGCGCGACCCCGCGCTGCGTGATCGCGTCCGGCGTGCGCCCGAGCACCGACTCGCCGCGGAAGGCGATGGCGCCGGCCGTCGGCCGGTAGATTCCGGTCACGCAGTTGAAGAGCGAGGTCTTGCCGGAGCCGTTCGGTCCGATGATGGCGAGCGTCTCGCCCTCGGTCACCGAGACCGAGACGTCCTGGAGCGCCGTGATCCCGCCGAAGTTGAGCGAGAGGTCCCTGACCTCGAGCAGGTCCCCCATAGAGCTAGGGGAGGGCCCCGGAGGGCCCTCCCCGCTGGCGTTGCCGCCTCACCCTAGAAGTGCGGCTGGAAGATCTGAGCCGGCACGACCTCGACGTACGAGTTGTCGGCCGCCTTCACCGCCCGGAGCATCCGCACGGCGTTCAGGCCGTGGCGCCGGTTCGGCGCGAAGTTGACCGGAGGTGTCAGCCCCCTGGTGTTGAAGTTCTTGACCGACTCCATGGCCTCGACGTAGGAGTCCCGGGTGAGGTTACGCCCGGCCTTCTGCAGCCCCTCGAGTGCCAGGATGATGGCCGTGACCCCCGCCAGCGCCGTGTTCTCCCTGCCGACGAGCTTGGGCTCGTACCTGGTGAGGATGTCGAGGATCGGCTTCGCGACGGGATCGCTCGCGAGCGCCGCAGCGTTGAGCGCGTTGAAGTGCGCGCCCTCCCACAGCTCGCCGAGCAGCCGGTACATGATGAAGTAGTCGCCGAGCGGGAACGAGGCGACGAGCTTCGGGCGGTACCCGACTTTCGCCATCTCCTTGATGACGTTGGCGCCGTGTGTGATCGTCGGGTAGAGGATCACGGTGTCTGCGCCCGAGTCCTTGAGCTTGAGCGCGTGCGTGCCCATCTCGCGGTCGGACAGCTCGTAGGAGACGGTCGTTGCGAGCGAGCCCTTGCCGGCGAGCCCTTTGAGGCCGCGGTTCACGCCCTCGAGACCGCCCTTGCCGTACTCGTCGTTTTGGTAGAAGACGGCAACCTTCTTGGCCCCGAGCTTGTTCACAGCGTAGCTAACGAGGAAGTCGCCCTCGTCGTGATAGTCGGTGTAGGCCACGAACACGTAGCGCAGCTTCTCCCGGGGCTGCTTTGCCCAGATCGCCGGATTCCCGTACGGGTTGATCGTCGGGATCTTGAACTCGGCCACCTTGTCCTTCGACGCCTGGAGGACCGCCGAGCCGAGAAGCCCGACGCTCATGAACACCTTGTCCTGCATCTCCGTCAGGTTCGCCACGGCCCGGCCGGGATTGTAGCCGTCGTCCTTCATCTCGACCCTGAGCTTCCGGCCGTGGATGCCGCCCTGATCGTTCACGTAGCGCGCCCACGCCTCCATCGCCACACCGGTGTTGCTCCAGGCCGCCGCGGGGCCCGAGAGCGGCATGGTGAGCCCGATCACGACCTCGGAGTCCGTCACGCCGGGCACCTTCTGAGCGAGAGCGGGGGACGCCGCGGCAAGCAGCGCGGCGACGACGAGCGCCGTCAGTCTGAGTCGCATGATTGGCTCCTCCTCGACACGCGAGTCATAGAGGTCCGGATGACCTGTCAGTCCGGTCGCAGGCTCGGCAGAATTATACACTGCCCGCCCCGCGCCGGGAGCTTCGTCTGGTCAACAGGGCGGCGGGGACCACGGTTCCTTCGCCGAAGCGCTCCGTCAGCCGGTCGACGACCCGCGCGAGACGCTCGCGGCGCAGCGCGGCGGGGTCGAGGAGGTCGAGTTGGCCGACACCGGCCGGCCCCAGCCGGGAGGCCGAGAGCCCGATGAGCCTGACCGGGCGCGTCACGCGCTCCCGGTCGAGCAGGAGCACGGCGCGCTGGTAGAGCTCGAGCCCGTCCTGCGTCGGCTCGCCCGTGACGCTCCGGGTGTGGGTCTCGAACGGCGCCAGGCGGAGCTTCAGCGTGACCCGGGCGGCGGCGAAGCCGCCCTCCCTCAGCTCGGCGGCCACGCGCTCGGCGTGGGCACGGAGCGTCGTCTTGAGTCCCTCGGGGTCCCGCAGGTCCGCCTCGAACGTCTCCTCGGCCCCGACCGACTTGGGCACGCCGAAAGGCTCGACCGCGCGGTCGTCGCGGCCGAACGCAAGGTCGTGGAGGTCCTCCCCGTGCTTGCCGAAGCGCCTGACGAGGACCGCGCGGGGCACCCCCTGGAGCTGGCCGACCGTCGCGATGCCGAGCTCCCGCAGCGCCTTCGCGGTGACGCGCCCGACGCCCCAGATGCGCTCGACCGGGAGCGGCGCGAGGAAGGTCGACTCACCGCCGGGCGGGACGACCACGAGCCCGTCGGGTTTCTCGAGGTCCGAGGCGACCTTGGCGAGGAACTTGTTGGGCGCGAGCCCGGCGGACGCCGTCAGCCCGGTTTCGCACCGGATGCGCGCCTTGATCTGCCGCACGGCCTCCAGCGGGCTCCCGAGAAGGCGCTCGGTGCCCGTGAGGTCCACGAACGCCTCGTCCACCGACACGGGCTCCACGAGCGGCGAGAAGTCGGCGAGGATCGCCATGATCTGGAGCGACACCTGGCGGTACTTCGCCATGTCCACCGGCAGGAACGCGGCGTGGGGGCAGAGGCGGGCGGCGCGGCCGATCGGCATCGCCGAGCGGACGCCGTACTCGCGCGCCTCGTACGACGCGGCCGAGACGACGCCCCGCCCCGTGGGATCGGCGCCCACGATGACGGGCTTGCCGCGCAGCTCCGGCCGGTCGCGCTGCTCGATGGACGCGTAGAACGCGTCCATGTCGACGTGCGCGATCGCGCGCGCCGTCCGACTGCCGCGCCGGGGCACACCCTGCTCAGCCACGTTAGCACCCACCCGCGAGCCCACGCCGCGACGGTCGAGCTCGGGCCGACCCCCGGAAGCTACGGGTCTCGCAGGATGTGCCCCGGCCCGGCGGGCAGGACGGGCGGCGGACCCGCGACGTCGTCCATCGAGACGCGCGCATCAACGGGCGCCGCCCTGCGCCGGCCATGGGTCACGCGCGGGCGAGACCGATCTCGGGCGCGACACCGGTGAGGGCGCCGACCACGAACGCGATGTGCTCGTCGAGATCGACGCCGAGCTCGCCCGCGCCGCGGTAGATGTCGTCGCGGTTCACCGTCCGCGCGAACGCCTTATCCTTGAGCTTCTTCTTCACCGACCCGACTTCCAGGCCGGTGATGACCTTGCCGGGCCGCACCAGCGCGCAGGCGTGGACAAATCCGGAAATCTCGTCGCACGCGTAGAGCGCCCGGTCGAGCAGCGACACCCGGGGCATGCCGGAGTAGTCGGCGTGGGCGAGGACCGCGTAGACGATCGCGCCGGGCACGCCGCGCGCGAGGAGGATCTCGGCGCCCTTCATCGGGTGGTGCGGGGCGCGGGGGTGCATCTCGTAGTCGAAGTCGTGGAGCATGCCGGCCGCGCCCCAGGCATCCGGGTCCGCGCCGTACTTCACGGCGTACGCGCGCATCGAGGCCTCGACGGCGCGGGCGTGCTTGCGGAGGCTGTCGCCCTTGGTGAACTCGGTGAGGACCGACCAGGCGTGCTCGCGGGGAATCATTGTAGCGGGGTCCGCGAGGCCGGCTCGGATCGCAGGTGGCCCGAGAAAGACGCGCGTGGCGTCATTGTAGCGGGGTCCGCGAGGCCGGCTCGGACCGCAGGTGGCCTGGCAAAGATTCGCTCAGCCCTGCTCAGCCCCGGCGGGCTTGCTGGCTGCGCCACTTATCGATGGACTTCTTGGAAAACACCCACGCGCCGTTGAGCTGGAGTGACGGAATGAGCCGATCCGTCGCCAGCGCCTTCAGCGTGGTCTCGTCTATCGCGAGGTAGGTCGAGGCTTCTTTCAGGCTCAGGACGTCCTTCGGGGTCACGCGCGTTCCTCCTCCGTTCGCTTTCGCAGCGTCTCGAGATCGCCCTCGAGCACGCGGATGCGCTCGACGAGCTGCTCGATCGCCTTGCTGACCGGGTCGGGCAGGTCCGTCTGGTCGAAGTCGAACCCCATCACCCGCTGGCCGTCCTTGTATGTTACCCGTCCCGGCACGCCGACGACAACGGAGTTCGGCGGGACGTTACGGACGACGACGGAGCCGGCGCCGATCCGGCTGTTGTCGCCGACGGTGATCGGATGCCGCTTCTCGCGCCTGAGGCTCGTTCCACCGAGCGTCACGCCCTGGAGCAACGTGACGTTCTCGCCGACCTCGGCGGTCTCGCCGATGACGACGCCCATGCCGTGGTCGATGAACAGGCCCGGTCCGAGCCTGGCCGCCGGGTGGATCTCGATGCCCGTGAGGAACCGCCCGACATGTGAGAGCCACCGCGCGAGCGTCGTGAGGCCGCGCCGCCAGATCGCGTGGGCGAACCGGTGGACGACGAGCGCGTGGACGCCCGGGTAGCAGAGCAGGACCTCGAGGGCGGAGCGAGCGGCGGGGTCGCGCTCGAGCGCGGCGCGGACGTCGCGGCGGAGATGCGCGAACACCGGGTCAGCCCCGCTTCCCGAGGGCGTCGAGCGCCGCCGCGCGCAGCGCCCCGGCGGCGACGTCGGCGGCGTGCCTGCGGTCCTCGGGGAGGCCCTCGAGCGCGGTCTCGATGTCCTGCGCCTTGAGGCGGCAGAGGTCGTCCACCGCCCGGCCTCGGGCGAGCTCGCTCGCCATGCTCGCGGCGGCGATCGTCGGGCCACAGCCATAGGTCTGGAAGCGGATCTCCACCGCCCGCCCGTCGCGGACGCGGAGGAAGAAGCGCGTCAGGTCGCCACAGCCCTCGTACTCCTCCTCGCCGGTTCCATCGGGGTCGCGCATCATCCCGGCGTTCCGCGGGTTGAGGAAGTGGTCGAGCACCGTGGCGCTGTACCTCATGCCGCACCGACGGGCAGCACCTGCCGGAGCTTCTTCACGATCGGCTCGAGACAGGCGACGACGTAGTCGATGTCCTCGGCGGTCGTGGACCGCCCCAGCGAGCAGCGCACCGCGCCCATCGCCCAGTCGAGGGGGACGCCCATCGCGACGAGGACGTGCGACGGCTCGACGTTGCCCGCGGTGCATGCCGACCCGGCGGAGACGCCGATGCCCTTGAGGTCGAGGCCGAGCACGATCGACTCGGACTCGACGTGGCGGACGAGGAGGCTCGCGGTGCCGGGCAGCCGCTCGGTCGGGTGGCCGGAGAGCCGCACCTCGGGCACGCGCGCGCGCACGCCCTCCCAGAACCGGGTGCGCAGCGCCGTCAGACGCTCGGCCTCGGCGCGCATGTCGCGCGCCCGAACCTCGACCGCCTTCCCGAGTCCGACGATTCCCGGCACGTTCTCCGTGCCCGCGCGCCGGCGCCGCTCGTGCTCGCCGCCGTGCTGGATCGACACCATCTTCGTGCCCTTCCGGACGTAGAGGCCGCCGATGCCCTTCGGGCCGTAGATCTTGTGGCCGGAGAAGGAGAGCAGATCGATACCGAGCGCGTCGACGTCGATCGGGATCTTCCCGAACGTCTGGACGGCGTCCACGTGGAGCGGGATCTTCCGCTCGCGGGCGAGGCGGCCGATCTCCCCGATCGGCTGGATCGTCCCGACCTCGCTGTTGGCGTGCATGACGCTGATCGCGACCGTGTCGGGCCGGATCGCTCGCCGGACCTCGTCCGGATCCAGCATGCCGTACCCGTCCACGCCGACGTAGGTCCCCTCGAAGCCGAACCCCTCGAGTGCCTGGCACGTGCGGAACACCGCGTGGTGTTCGACGCGGGAGGTGATGAGGTGGCCACGGCCGCGCGCCCAGGCGAGTCCCTTCACCGCGAAGTTGTCGGACTCGGTGCCGCCCGAGGTGAACACGAGCTCCTGGGGCGACACCTTGAGGAAGCGCGCGATCCGCTCCCGCGCCAGGTCCACGCCCTCGCGCGCGTCGCGGCCGAAGGCATGGATGCTCGACGGGTTGCCGTAGAGGTCGGTGAAATACGGGAGCATCTCCGCCATCACTTCGGGGTGCACGGGCGTCGAGGCGTTGTGGTCGAGGTACACGCGACGGGTCATCGCCTTGCTCTCCATTGTCCTACGATGCTACGCTCGATCGGCCATGGATCTCGCGAAAAAGAAACTCGGCCTGCTCCTGTCCACGGGGCTCGAGCATCCGAACCTCGAGACCGCCGTCGGCCTCTCCGAGGCCGCCCTCGCGCGCGGCGCGGACCTCTACCTCTACCTCATCGACGACGGCGTCCGCGCGCTCGGCGACCCGCGCGTCCGCGCGCTCGCCGGTCGCGGTGCCAGGCTCTTCGTCTGCGCCTACGGCTGCCAGAAACGCCGCATCCCGCTCGAGGACGCCGACACCGTCACGTACTGCGGCCTTGTGGTGCTCACCGACCTGATCAACGGCACCGACCGCTTCATCGCGCTCAACTGAGATGTCTGGCGGAGCCGGCGTATATGGGGAAGCCGGCGCCGGGCCCGACAACCCGCCGGTCGTCGTCCTGATCTCCGCCGACCCGCGCACCTCGCATCGGGCGAACGAAGCCTTGCGCATCGGGCTCGGCATCACGGCGGGCGACAACGAGGTCTGCTTCGTGCTGACCGGCCCCGCCGCCCACCTGCTCGACGGCGACACCGACGACCTGGTGGACGGCGACGACATCGCCAGGTTCCGCGCGAACGTGAAGGAGCTCGGCGTGCCGTTCCACGTCGAGAAGACGGCGATCCCCGACGACCCCGACTGGAACGCGGAGGGCCACGAGGTCATCCCCGTCACCCACGAACGGATCGCCGAGCTCGTCCGGCAGGGCCGGCGCTTCCTGGTCTTCTGATGGCCGTCGTCCTGCACCTGCTCAAGAGCCCGGACGCCACGCTCCCCCGCGAGGTGATCGAGCAGCAGCAGGGCGCGGGCGATCGCGTGACCGTCGCCGTGCTTCCGGGTGCCGACGCCCCCGCGCTCCCGCCCCGCGTCACCCTCCGCCGCGTGAGCTCCGACCTCTCCTACGACGAGTTGCTCGGGCTGATCTTCGCCGCCGACCAGGTCATCACCTGGTAGCAGCGGATTGCGGTCGCCGGCCTGGCCTGCCTCCGAGCGGTGCGCGGCAGGGCCGAGAGAGCATGCTGTGATGTGGGGCTGGGTGGGCAGGCCCCTCGGAGACCCGTAGCGTCCGGAGGCTGACGCGACCGGGCCGCGAGGGTCACGGCCTGGGGCGGTGGCCCTCCCGAGAGCCGTAGCTTCTGGGCATTGCCAGGACCGTCTTGCGTCGAACAGACCGAACGTGTGGCGGCCAGCGTGCTCGCGGGAGGGCCGCCCCCCCCGGCCGAAAGCGCTCATCGGTTCCGATACTCGTCCAGCCACGCCATCTGAATCGCCTCGAGAAGGCTCTCGTTCGACGCCTTCGGGTCGTCCAAGAACCCCGGGAGCTCCGTCACCTGACGATGCAGATCCGTGAACCGGACGCTGAGCGGATCCGTCTCGGGATACTTCTCGCTGAGCGCGATCGCGATGTCCTCAGCGTCCCTCCACGTCATGCGCATACCAGTCCCCACGGCGAGCTACTCCGGCGCCTTGTGGCCGCCTCGCCCGGACAGCGGAATTTCCACGACGACATCGCCTCCCACGACCGCCTGACAGCCCAGGCGGGAATGGAGCGTGAGGCCCTCGGCGGTATCGAGCCGGTCCTCCTCGTCGTCTTCCATTTTCGACAGGTTCTCCGCCCCCGCCTTCACGATGACATGACAGGTCGTGCAGGCGCACTTGCCGCCGCAGTTGTGCTGCAGATCGATGTTGTTGCCCAGCGCGATGTCCAGGAGCGAACCCGGGAGGCCGTCCTCCTGGAGCGGGAACTTGGCCGGGTCCACTTCCACGGTGACGTTCATCGGCAGGAACGTGACCTTGTGCGTGGCCATCACGATTCCCCGGCAGAGGGGGGATCCTCCCCCTTCTCG
>JACPCG010000101.1 GCA_016179925.1 Candidatus Rokuibacteriota bacterium
CTCGAAGTCCTGGAGCTTCCTCCGGATCGTCTCGGCGTTCTCCTGCAGCTCCTCGCGCGTGCGCTTGACCTCGGAGGCCGGCGGCGGCTTCAGCAGGCCCACGGGCGGGAGCTGGAACGCCTCGGCGCCGCCCTTGCCGAAGTCGAACGTCTCCTGCCAGGCCAGGCCCTGCTCGGCCAGCCGGCCGCGCGGCCTCGACGGCTCCACGACCACGGGCGGCGCGACCAGCTCGGGCACGGCCTCGCCGGCGATCGCCGCGCCCGCGGCGGCGGGCATCGGGGTGGCCTCGGCGCCCGCGCGCGCCACCGCGGCCCGCGCCGGCTTCTGCCCGCGGAGCTTCTCGAGCCGCGCCGTCGCGACGCGTACCAGGGCGGCGTAGGAGACGCGCGTCCCCAGGAGCATGCCCACGGCCAGCGCGGCGAGCAGCACGAACCACGTCCCCACGTTGCCGACCGCCGCGCGCAGTCCCGAAGTGACGGCCCAGCCGACGAGCCCGCCGCCCCCCGCAGCCGCCCGCGCCGCGCCCGGCGACAGGGCGCTGGAGGCCTGCGCGAGGAGCCCGGTCGCGCTCACGAGCAGCACGGCGAGGCCCGCGATGGGCCCCCAGCCTCGCATGACGACCGGCCGCACGAACGCCGACGCTCCCCAGGCCCCCAACAGGATCGGGAAGAGGAAGCCGGCGTAGCCGAACGACTGGAACGCCACCCAGCCGAGCCAGACGCCGACGGGCCCGACGGGGCTCGCCTGCTCGGCGGGCGGCAACGCGGGATCGAACATCGCGAGCGCGACCAGGCTGAAGCCCGCGGCCGCGAGCGCCAGGATCCCCTTCACCTCGCTCCACCAGCGGTCGCCGCCCTTCTTCCGGCGGGGGCGCGGCGTCGGGTCGGGCTTCTCCTCGGTCGAGACGAGCGTGGGCATCAGACCTCCAGGATGATCGGAAGCACGACCGGCTTCCGGCGAAACCGCTGGTTGATGAACTGGCGGACCGCCGTGCGCACGCGCGCCGCCAGCGCCTCGCGGTCGCGCGGCGCCTCGGGCTCGGCCGCGGCGAGCGCCGCGAGCACGGCGGCTTTCAACTCCTCGAGCAACGGCTCGTTCTCCTTCACGTAGACGAAGCCGCGCGAGGCGATCTCCGGACCCGCCACGACGGCGCCGCGCGAGTCCACCACGAGCGAGACCGCGACCAGCCCGTCCTCGGCCAGAAGCTGGCGGTCGCGCAGGACCACGGCGCCGATGTCGCCGACGGACTTGCCGTCCACCAGCACGCGGCCCGCGGGGAACCGGCCGACGACGCGCGCGGCGGTCTTCGTCACCTCGAGCCCCGTGCCGTCCTCGATGAGGAAGATGCGGTCGGCGGGCAGCCCGACGCCCGCCGCCAGGCGAGCGTGACCGAGCAGATGCCGGTACTCGCCGTGGACGGGAATGAAATTGAGCGGGCGTGTCAGCGTAAGCATCCGCTTCAGATCCTCCTGGCTCGCGTGCCCCGACACGTGGACGAACGCGTTGTCCTCGTAGAGGACCTCGGCGCCCAGGCGGTAGAGCGCGTTCACCACGCGGCCGATCGTCCGCTCGTTGCCGGGGATCACGCGCGCCGAGATGATCACGAGGTCGCCGGGCGCCACCTGCACGTACTTGTGCTCCTGCGCCGCCATGAGCGCGAGCGCGGAATTGGGCTCGCCCTGGCTCCCCGTCGAGAGGATCACCTGGCGCGCGGGCGGGAGGCCCGCGAGCTCCTCGAGCGGCAGCAGGAGGTCGTCCGGCACGCGCAGGTAGCCGAGCTCGGCGGCGATCGTCACGTTCTTCTGCATGCTCATGCCGAGGAGCGCCACGCGCCGGCGGTGGCGCGCGGCGAGCGTGAGCACCTGCTGGATCCGGTGGATGTGCGAGGCGAACGTGGCGACGATGACGCGTCCCGCCGCCCGCTCGAACCGCTCGGTCAGCGCCTGCCCCACCTCGACCTCCGAGCGCGTGTGGCCCGGCCGGTCCACGTTGGTGGAGTCCGAGCAGAGGACGAGCACGCCCTGCTCGCCGAGCTCCGCGAGCCGGCGCTCGTCGGACGGCTCGCCGTCGAGCGGGCTCGGGTCGAGCTTGAAGTCGCCCGTGTGGAGGATGGTCCCGACCGGCGTCTCGACGGCGAGGCCGATCCCGTCCACGATCGAGTGCGTCACGCGGATCGGCTCGATGCCGAAGGGGCCGACCTCGAAGCGCTCGCGCGGCCGCAGCGTCCGGAGGTCGGCGGTCTCGAGGAGCCCGTGCTCGCGCAGCCGCTCGGAGACGAGGGCCAGCGTGAGCGGGGTGCCGTAGACGGGCACGCTTGCCCCGCGCAGGAGGTACGGGAGGGCGCCAATGTGGTCCTCGTGGCCGTGGGTCAGGACGACGGCGCGGAACCCCTCGCGCTTGGCGAGCGCGTAGGAGAAGTCGGGGATCACGTGGTCGATGCCGGGCAGCGTCTCGTCGGGGAACATGAGGCCGCAGTCCACCGCGATCAGCTCGTCGCCGGACTCGACCAGCATCATGTTGAGGCCGATCTCGCCGAGGCCGCCGAGGGGGATCAGCCGGACCGAGGGCTCCACGACAACTCCTTTCGTGACGGCGCGTTCATCGTACCACCCGCCCTTTCGTTCCCCGAAGTTTCCCGGAGGGCCGGGCGGTGTTGCCGCCAGCAGCCGGGCCCGGGCTTGTCACGCGGTATGACTCCGGTTATACTCCGCGCATACCGCAAGCCGGGCGGAGGAGCAGATGGCGAGAGTGGCAACCAAGGTGGCCGTCAGCATCCCGGACGATCTCTACCGGGCGATCGAGAAAGCCAGAAGGCGCAGCGGGAAGAGCCGGAGCGCCGTCATGCAGGATGCGCTTCGCCACTGGCTGCAGCACCAGGCGCAGGTCGCGCTGGTGCGGGAGTACGAGGCAGGGTATCGCCGCCGGCCCGAGAGCCGGCGCGAAGTGAAGGCGGCCCAGGCCGCCGCAGTCCGACTGCTCTCGACCGAAGACTGGTAGATGCGACGGGGCGAGATCTGGTGGGCCGAACTGCCCGCCCCCGCCGGCCGGCGCCCGGTCCTGCTGCTCTCCCGCAATGAGGCCTACGTCGTCCGTCAGCTCGTGACCGTGGCGCCGATCACCACGCGAATCCGGCGAATCCCGACGGAGGTTCTCTTGGGGGCCGAGGACGGGTTGCCGAAACCCTGCGTCGTCGACCTGGACACGATCACGACGATCCCCAAGCAGTCCCTCGCTGAGCCCATCGGACCGCTCTCAGGGGAGAAGTTGGCTGCCGTCGAGCGCGCGCTGAAGTTCGCGCTGGCGCTCACGGGCCCCCTGCCCTAGCGCTTTGCCTTAGAAGGGGGCCTGGGCCTCGAGGCGGCGGAGGGCGACGCGAGCGTGCTCGAGGAATCGGGCCCGCTCGTCGGCGGCGATCGGCTCGCCGGGGATGAACCGCTCGCCCAGCGGGTTCACGAACCGGCCGTTCTTCGACACCCGGTAGTCGAGATGCGGCCCGGTCGCGAGGCCCGTCGCGCCCACGGAGCCGATCACCTGGCGCTGGCTCACGCGCGCGCCCGCGCGGATGCCCGGGCCGAGCTTCGAGAGGTGGTTGTACATCGTCGCGTAGCCCGACCGGTGGCGGATCGTGACGGAGATGCCGTTACCGCCGTCCCAGCCGGCCGCCGTGACGACGCCGTCGCCGACCGCGCGCACCGGCGTGCCCGTCGGCGCCGCGTAGTCGATGGCGAGATGCGGCCGGACGCCGCCCAGGATCGGATGGGGGCGCGCGTACGTGAAGCCGGAGGTGATGCGCGTGAACTCGAGCGGCGACTTGAGGAAGCTCTTCTTCAGCGAGTGGCCGCCCGGGTCATAGTAGGCCCACCGCGCCTCCCCGCCCCGGGCGTAGCCCACGCCGGAGAGGATCCGTCCTTCGCTCGCGTACTGGGTGGCGAGGATCCGGCCGTAGTCCACGAAGACGCCGCGGGCATAGCGTTTCTCGACGAGAAGGCGGAAGCGGTCGCCCCGCCGCGTGTCGGTGATGAAGTCGAAGTCGGAGGAGAAGATCTCGACCATCGCGAGGACGAGCTGCGGCGATTCGCCCGTCTCCTCCACCGCCTCGAAGAGCGAGCGGCGCACCCGCCCCTGCACCGCTTCGACCCGCACGTCGGGCTCGATCTCGGAGCGCGCGACCTCCCAGCTCCCGCGCGCGGGGACGGCGGCGAAGCGGACCCACGGGCTCGGCGCGTACCTGACCTCGATCGGCTCGCGGCGGAAGTTCCAGGTCAGGTCGAGCGCGGCGCCGGGGCGGAACTTCCTCGGCTCCGCGCCCTTGTGGACCAGGCGCGCGGTGACCTCGCCGGCCGTGCGCGGGTCGAGGCCGGCGCGCGCGAGGGCGCTCACGAGGGTATCGCCCGGCTTGACCTCGACGCGGCGGGTCGTCGTCGGAAACGCGGGGCGGGGCTCGGTGGCGGGCGGCGGCACGGGCGCCGAGAGGAGCCAGGGCGCCGGCGCGCCGGGCCAGAGATAGAGGCCCGTCGCCACCGCGAGCCCGGTAACGCTCGCGACGAGGAGCGTCGCGGCGGCGACGACACGCCTCTCCATGCGATTCATGATAGCTGCCGGGCTACCGCGGCAAACTCAAGAATTGTGAGGGTTTCCGCCCGCCGACCGGGGTCCACCCCAGCCGTGGTGGTCTTGCGGCGCACGACCTCAAGCGGCAACCCAAGGCCGGCGGCCAGCGCGTTGGCGAGCATCTTCCGCCGCTGGCCGAACGCCGCGCGCACGACCGCGTGGAAGCGGCGCTCGTCGGCGAGCGCCACGCGCGGCTCGCGGAGCACGCGCACGTGCAGGACGGCGGACTCGACCCTGGGCGGCGGGCGAAACGCGCCGGGCGGCACGCGCAGCGCGACCCGCACGTCGCAGTAGAGCTGGGTGAGCACCGAGAGGCTCCCGTAGACCTTGCCGCCCGGCGCGGCGGCCACGCGTTCGGCCACCTCGCGCTGCAGCATGAGCGCCATCTCGTCGATGGCCGTCCGCGCCTCCACGAGCGCCATGAGGATCGGCTTCGCGACGCTGTACGGCAGGTTGCCGACGACGAGGACGCGCCCGCCTGCGGGCCGGACCAGCGCACGGTACGCCCACGTCCGCGCGTCGGCCTGGACGACCTCCACCGCCGGAAACGCCGTGCGCAGCCGCTCGACGAGCGGCCGGTCCACCTCGAGGGCGATCACGCGCCCGGCGCGCCGGGCGAGCTCGCCCGTCAACGCCCCCTCCCCCGGGCCGATCTCGACGACGAGGTCGCCCGGCGTGGGCGCCACGAGGTCCACGATCGCGCGGGCGATCCGGATGTCGCGCAGAAAGTGCTGGCCGAGGGCGCGCCGCTTGCTCATGATGCGGGCCGATGCCGTTCGCGATCGAGCTGGTCCTCGACCCCGCGGCGGGCGCCGCGGTGCGCCGCATCTGGCGGGAGCTGGAGGCCGCGGGGATCACCGCCATGGCGCGCGCCGGCGCCCACCCTCACATCTCGCTCGGCATCTGGGAGGCGCTCGATCTCCCCGCCGCCCAGGCCGAGCTCGCGGCGTTCGCCGGCGAGATCGAGCCGATCCCGGTGACGCTCGCGGGCGTCCGCACGTTCTCGACCGGCGCCGTCTTCCTGGCGCCGGAGGCGGCTCCGGGGCTCGCCGCGCTGCACGCCGGCCTCCACCGGCGGTTCGCGCATCTCGGGACGGGCCTGTGGGAGGACTATGCGCCGGGCCGCTGGGTGCCCCACTGCACGCTCGCGATGGACCTCACCGAGGATCTGATGCCCGTCGCGCTGGAGATCGCGCGGCGCGCGCCCCTGCCGCTCGGCGGCCGGCTCGAGCGGATCGGCGTCGTGGAGTTCCGCCCGGTGACGCAGCTCTGCGCCTTCGCTCTCGGCATCCGCCCGGCCTAGCCAGAGGCGCGGGCCGCGAGGTCGGCCAGCAGCGCGGCGTAGACGCGGCGCACCTCGGCGGTCGTCGCCTCGCGGCCGCCCGAGTTGTCGATGACGTAGTCGGCGAGCCGGGCCTTCTCGGCGAGCGGCATCTGGCTCGCGATCCGCCGCTCGATTTCCTCGCGGTCCCCGTCCCGCTCGAGCGCCCGGGAGCGCTGGGTCGCGGCCTCGGTGACGACGACCACGAGGCGGTCCATGGTCTTGTAATTCCCGCTCTCGATGATGACGGGCGCGTCGAAGATGACGATGCCCGTGAAGTCCTGCGCCGTCAGCTCCTGCAGCCTCGCGGCGAACCGCTCGCGGATCCGGGGGTGCGTGATCGCCTCCAGGCGCTTGCGCTTCTCGGGCTCGGCGAAGACGATCGCGCCGAGCTTCTTCCGGTCGAGCGCCCCGTCGGGCTGGAGGATGCCCGGGCCGAACTCCGCGACGATCGCCTCGTACGCGGGCTGGCCGGGCTCCACCACCTCGCGGGCGAGCACGTCGGCGTCAATGACGACGCAGCCGAGATGGCGGAAGGTCTCGGAGACGGTGCTCTTGCCCGTCGCGATGCCGCCGGTGAGCCCCACGAGCAGAAAGGTCCGAGTCATTTGTAGCGGGGTCCGCGAGGCCGGCTCGTGCCGTGGGTGGCCTGAGACAGGCGCGCGTCGCTCATACCTCCGCCCAGTCCCGGCCCGACTTGACGTCCACCACGACGGGCACCCGGAGCGGCAGCGCGGCTGCCATGATCTCGCGCGCGAGGGCCTCGACCGCGGCGACCTCCTCCGGCGGCGCCTCGAAGAGGAGCTCGTCGTGCACCTGGAGCAGCATCCGCGCGCGGAGCCCGCGCGCCGCGAGCGCCGCCTGCACGCGCACCATCGCGATCTTGATCATGTCGCTCGCCGTGCCCTGGACGGGCGCGTTCATCGCCATGCGCTCGGCGGCGTTGCGCGCCACCGGGTTGCCGCTCGCGAGGTCGGGCAGGTAGCGCCGCCGGCCCAGGAGCGTCGTCACGTAGCCCGCCTCGCGTCCCTGGGCGAGCGTCCGGTCGATGAAGGCGCGCACGCGCGGGTGGCTCGCGAAGTAGCCGTTGATGTAGCGCTGCGCCTCCTTCTGGTCGATCCCGGTCGCCTGCGAGAGGCCGAAGGCGGAGACGCCGTAGAGGATCGCGTAGTTCGCGCTCTTGGCGATCGTGCGCTGGAGCGACGTCACCTCCCCCGGCGCGACCCGGAACACCTCGGAGGCCGTGCGCGTGTGGATGTCCTCGCCCCGGGCGAACGCCTCGATGAGCGCGGGCTCGCCCGAGAGGTGGGCGAGGATCCGCAGCTCGATCTGGGAGTAGTCGGCGGCGACAAACCGCCAGCCCTCCTCGGGGATGAACGCGGCGCGGATCCGCCGGCCGAGCTCGGTCCGGATCGGGATGTTCATGAGGTTCGGGTCCTGCGAGCTGAGCCGGCCCGTCGCCGCCACGAGCTGGTTGAAGGTCGTGTGGATGCGGCCCGTCCGCGGATTGACCAGGCCGGGCAGCGTGTCGGCATAGGTGCCCTTGAGCTTGGCGAGGCTCCGGTGCTCGAGGATCTTCGCCGGCAGCGGGTGGCCGAGCGCCAGCTCGGTGAGGACGTCGGCGTCGGTCGAGTAGCCCGTCTTCGTCCGGCGGACCGCGGGCAGCTTGAGCTTCTCGAAGAGGATCTGCGCGAGCTGCTTCGGCGAGGCGATCGTGAACTCCTCACCGGCGAGCCGGTAGATCTCGTGCGTGAGGTTGTCGAGGTCGCGCTCGAGCTCCTTCGCGAAGGCCTCAAGCCGGCCCGGGTCCACGCGGATGCCGTGGCGCTCCATCATCGCGAGCACCGGCACCAGCGGGCGCTCGATCTCCGCGTAGATCGTCCACAGCGCCTTGGCGCGGAGCTCCGCCGCGGCGTGCTCCCAGTAGCGGTGGACCCAGCGCGCCCGCTCGGCCAGCACCGGGCCCGGCTCGCCCTCGGCGGGCAGCGCGGGTGGGTGTTCGCCGAAGGCGTCGAGGCACAGCTCCTCGAGGCGGTACGTCGAGCGCGCCGGGTTCAGGAGGTACGCGGCGACGGCGCCGTCCTCGACCGGCGGGAGCGCCAGGCCCTGGGCGAGCCAGGCCTCGAGCAGGGGCTTCGCGTCGTGGACGCGGAGCGGGTGGCGCGCGAGCTCCGCCGCGGCCGCCGCCGGGGGAACGGTCGCCGCGCCGACGGCGGGATGGAAGACCGCGAGGCCCGCGATGACGGGGTCCGGCGGCCGCGCCTCGCCCGCCCAGTCGAGGGCCAGGGGGGCACCGGCGGGCAGGCGCGCGAGCCACGCGGCGAGCGCCGCGCGGTCGGCGAGCGCCGCCGCCGGCTCGCCGCTCACCACCGCCGCGGGCGGCGGCAGGTCCTTCACGAGCCGCGTGAACTCGAGCTCCATCCAGAGCGCCCGGAGCCGGGCCCAGTCCGGCTCCCGGCGCCGGAACGCGTCGAGGTCGAACGCCAGCGGCACCTGCCGGTTGAGCAGCGCGAGCTCGCGGGAGAGGAGCGCGTCCTTCCGCCCGGCGGCGAGGGTCTCGCGGAGCTTCCCGCCGACGAGCGGGAGGTTCTCGTAGAGGCGCTCCACCGAGCCGAACTGGCCGATCAGCTTCACCGCCGTCTTCTCGCCGACGCCGTGGACGCCCTTGATGTTGTCGATCGCGTCGCCCATGAGCGCGAGCACGTCGGCGATCTGGCCCGGTGCGACGCCCCACCGCTCGCGCACCTTCGCCTCGTCGTAGAGGATGGGCTCGCCCGTGCGCCCGGAGACCGAGAGCACCCGGACGCGCGGGCCGACGAGCTGGAGCAGGTCCTTGTCGCCGGTGACGATCACGACCTCGACGTCGGGCAGCGCCAGCGTCCGCTCGCCGAGCGTGGCGAGGACGTCGTCCGCCTCGAACCCGGGGACCTCGAGCACGGGGATCCCGAGCGCCTCGAAGAGGCGCCGCACGTACGGGAGCTGCCGCACCAGGTCCTCCGGCATCGCCGCGCGCGTCGCCTTGTACTCGGCCGAGAGCTCGTCCCTAAACGTCGGTCCCGGCGCGTCCCACGCAACGGCGAGATAGTCCGGGTGCTCCTCTCTGATCAGCTTCCACAGCATCGTGCTGAGGATCAGCACGGCCTGGGTCGGCACGCCCTTCGACGTCGAGAGGTAGCCGACCGCGTGGTAGGCGCGGAAGAGCTGGGAGTGGCCGTCGACGATATAGAAACGCGTCATTGTAACGGGGACGCCGGGGCCGGGTGTGTCCGTGGGTGGCCTGAGAAAGGCGCGGCGTGGCTCCGTCGGTCCAGCGCACTTTTCATGGGAGCAAGGATCCCAGTTGCTCGATGTAGGCCGCGCGGACGGCGGTGGTGATCTCGCGGTAGGCGCCGAGGAGCGCTTGGCGCGACGGGTAGCCGAGCGCGCTCGCGACGCGTGCCGGCATGGGGCCGGCCACCTCGAGCGTGTCGGCGGGCCGCGCGCCCAGCAGGCGCAGCGCCGCCGACACGCGCCGGAGGAATCGATAGTGGTCAGCGAGCTGCGCCGCCGCCGCGGGCGCGAGCGCGCCCGCGCGCGCGAGGCCCGCGAGCGCCGCCGCCGTCGCCGGCCCGCGCGCCTCGACGTGGTCCGCGCCGTGGACGAGCTGGAGCGCCTGGGCGAGGAACTCGACGTCCACGAGCCCGCCCCGCCCGTATTTCACGTGGAAGCGCCCCCGCGTCTCCTTGCCGAGCTCGAGCTCCATGCGCTTGCGGACCTCCGCGATCTCCTTGAGCGAGGCCCGCGGGAGCGCGTCGCCGTAGACGAGCCGCCGGAGCGCCGCGCGGACGCGGCGGGCGAGCGCCCGGTCGCCGAACAGCAGGCGGGAGCGCGTGAGGGTCTGGCGCTCCCAGAGGTCCCCGTACTCGTGGTAGTAGCGCTCGAGCGCGCCGACCGGCGAGGCGAAGCCGCTCCCCTTGCTCCCAGGGCGGAGGCGCAGGTCGACGGGAAAGGCGACGCCGGCAGCCGTGATGTCGCCGAGCGTGCCGGCGAGCCGCTCGACCGCGAGGCCGTAGAACCACGAGGCCTCGATGCGGTCGTCGCCGTCGGTCTCGCCCTCGTCGCCGGTGACCACGAACACGTCGAGGTCCGAGCCCGTGATCAGCTCGCGCCCGCCGAGCTTGCCCATGCCGACGAGGACGGCGGGGATGAAGCGCCCCGCCGCGTCGCGCGGCACGCCGTGGCGCTCGACGAGGGGCGCGAGCGTCAGGAGCCAGCCAGCGAGGAGCGTCGCCTCGGCGAGCGCCGTCATCTCGCGTGAGTACCCCTCGATCGTCGTCACGCCGAGGAGGTACCGCCACACGATCGTCAGCTCCTCGGCCTGCTTGGTGCGGCGCAGCGCATCCCGCCGCTGCGGGGGCGAGAGCGCCGGCTCGAAGACCGCGGCCATCGCCGCCCGGAAGGCGGCCTTTGTAGCGGGGGCCGCGAGGCCGGAGCCGCTCGTGGGTGGCATGAGAGAGGCGCGGGCCGCGAGGCTGGCGAGGAGCTCGGGCTGCGCGATCAGGAGCTGCGTCAGGAGGTCGCCGCCCGCGCAGACGCGGACGAGCCCGGTGAGCAGGTCGGCGTTGTCCGCGAGGAGCTCGATCAACCCGGCGCGCGGGCCTGCCGCCGAGAGGAAGCGCTCGAACTGGTTGAGCGCCTCGTCGGGGTCGGGGCTCTTCCAGAGGGCGTCGAGGAGCATCGGATAGAGGCGCTCGAGGGCGGCGCGCAGCTGGCCGGCCCAGGGCACGAGCGGGCGCCCCTCGAGGATGAGCTGGAGGTTGTGGCGCGCGCGCTCGGGGTCGGCGAAGCCCGTCGCGCCGAGCGCGATCGCGCTGGGCAGCCGGACGGCGCCCCGCCGCGCCTTCCTTGGGCCACCCACGGTCCGCGCCGGCCTCGCGGACCCCGCGACCGAGAAGAAGGCGCCGAAGGCGCGGTGCACCGTCGCGGTGATCGCGCGGTGGCGCGCCTGGAACCGGCGCGCCGCCTGCGCCGGCGGGAGGTTGATGCCCACGCGCCGGGCGAGGCGGCCCAGCTCGAGCGGCGCGGGCGGCAGCGTGTGGGTCTGGAACTCGTGCAGGATCTGCAGCCGGTGCTCGACCGTGCGCAGGTGCACCAGCGCCTCCGAGAGCGCGCGGCCGAGGTCGGGGGCCAGGTACCCACGCTCGGTCAGCCGGAAGATCGCCTTCAGCGTATTCCGCTCGCGCAGCCACGGATCGTCGCCCCCGTAGAGGAGCTGGAGCGCCTGGACCAGGAACTCGATCTCGCGGATCCCGCCGCGGCCGAGCTTGACGTTCGTCGCCTCGGCGCCTTTCACCGCGAGCGTGCGGTCGATCTGGTACTTCATCGCGCGGATCGCGGGCACGATCCGCGCGTCCAGCCCCGGCCGGTAGACCACCTCGCGGGCGAGCGCCACGAAGCGCGCGCCGACGCCCTCGTCGCCGGCGCAGACCCGCGCCTTGAGCAGCGCCTGGCGCTCCCAGAGCTCGGCGCGGTGCGCGTAGTAGTCGCGGTACCGGTCGAGCGAGAGGATGACGGCGCCCATGCGCCCCTCCGGTCGCAGGCGCAGGTCCACGCGGAACGCGGCGCCCTCGTCGGTGACCTCCTCGAGGAACGCGACGACGTCTCTGCAGACGCGCGCGAAGTACGCGCCGTTCTCCACGCGGCCGGCGGCGCCGCCCCCGGTCTCGCCGTCCTCGCCGTAGACGAAGATCAGGTCGATGTCGGAGGAGTAGTTCAGCTCCTCCCCGCCGAGCTTGCCCATCCCGACGACGGCCAATCCCGTCTCGGCGCCGCGCGCGTCGCGGGGCGCGCCCCAGGCCTTCCGCGCGGCGGCGGCGGCGAAGGAGAGCGCCTCGGCCAGGCACGCGTCGGCGAGGTGCGCGAGCTCCTCGGCCGTCACGGCGAGGTCGGCGTCGCCGAGCAGGTCGCGCGCGCCGACGCGGAGGAGGTGGCGGTACTTGAAACGGCGGAGCGCGTTCATCCGCGCCTCGCGCGCCTCGAACGGGCCGAGCGCCTGCGCCAGATCGGCCGCGAGGTCCTCGGGGAGCCAGACGCGCATCGCGCGCGGCTCGAGGAGCCAGGCGAGGGTGCTGGGCCGGCGCCGCAGGGCGTCGGCGAGGAACTGGCTCGAGCCGCCGACGCGGGCGAGGAGCGGTACCGCGCCCGGGTGCCGGGCGAGCGTCGTGAAGAGGACCGCGCGGTCCACGACCTCGGCGTAGCGCTCGAGGTTGTTGAGCGCCATGTCGGGGTCAGGAGCGGCGGCGAGCTCGGCGAAGAGCCGCGCCTGGGCCGGCCGGAGGAGCTCGGCGTCGCGCGGCGTCGGCGTGAGGCTCTCGTAGTTCGCGAGCGCCGCGGCCGGGTCGGCGAAACCGAGCCGGCGGAAGTCGCGCAGCGTCGGGTTCAGACGGCCGACTCGCCCTTCTCTCCGGTCCGGATCCGGATCGCCTCGCCGATCGGCAGCACGAACACCTTGCCGTCGCCGATCGAGCCCGTCTTCGCCGCCCCGGCGATCGTCGCGACGACCTTGTCCACGAGGGCGTCGCCGACGACGACCTCGATCTTCACCTTCGGCAGGAAGTCCACCGTGTACTCCGACCCGCGGTAGAGCTCGGTGTGCCCCTTCTGGCGCCCGAACCCGCGCACCTCCGTGACGGTCATGCCGATGACCCCGATCTCCGTCAGGGCCTCCTTGACGTCGTCCAGCTTGAACGGCTTGATGATGGCCTCGATCTTCTTCATGCGGTCAGACCTCCTCGAGGATCGGGTACACGAGCGCGGAGACGTGCGAGCTGACCCGCTTCAGGTTCGTCAGGATGTCGAGGTGGATCTCCGAGGTCTCGAGCGACTCGGCGAGCCCCGCCCGCAGCCGGTCGAGGTGCGACTCGCGCAGGTCCCGCTCGCGCTGGCGGATCACGGGCCGCTGGTCGAGCACCTCCTGGGCGAGCCCGCGGTCGTTCGCGGCGAAGGCGGCGATGGCGCGCTCGAGGTTCTTCGAGACCAGCCCGTGGAACTCCTGGATCTCCGCCCAGCCCGCGTCGGAGAAGCGCCGGGCGTGGTAGAGCTTCTTGCGCCCGAGCTCCATCAGGTTCTTGTCGATGATGTCGCCGATGTTCTCCAGATTGCCGATGACGGAGATGAGCGCGATCTCCTTGCGCGAGAGGTCGGGCCCCATCGCCTCCCGTCCGAGGCGCGCAAGGAAGAGCTTGATCTCCCGCTCGAGAAAGTCCACCTGGTCGTCGCGCCGCTCCACGTCCTCGAGGAGCTCCTGGTGGTCGCTCGCGAAGACCACGGGCACGTCGCGCAGCATCCCCTGCACCACGTCCGCCATGCGCAGCGCCTCGCGCGTCGCCTGCCCGAGCGCGAGCGAGGGTTGGTCGAGCGCCCGCTCGTCGAGGTAGCGCGTGCGGAACGGGTTGTCGCCGGGCTGGTCGTCCGGCACCAGCCCCTCGATCGCCCGCGCCGCCAGCGGCGTGAACGGCAGGAAGACGAGGCTGATGCCGAAGTTGAAGAGCGTGTGGGCGTTCGCGATCTGGCGCGCCGGGTCGCTCGCCGTGCTCGCGACGACGGCGGTGAACGGCCCGATGAACGGGAAGACCAGCGCGGCGCCCAGGAGCTTGAAGGCGATGTGGGCGACGGCGACCCGCTTGGCCTCCGCCGAGGTCCCGACCGACGCGGCCAGCGCCGTCGCGCACGTGCCGATGTTGGCGCCGAGCACGATCGCGACCGCGCCGTCGAGGCGCAGGAGCCCCTCGGCGGCGAGCGCCAGCGCCAGGCCGATCGTCGCCGCGGAGGAGTGGACGAGCGCGCTGAACGCGGCGGCGGTGAGGAGCGCGACCGCCGGAGTATCCGCGACCGACGCGAGCAGCTGGGTCGCGAGCGGGTTCGCCTTCAGCGGCCCCACGCCGTCGAGGATCAGCTTGAGGCCGAGGAAGATCAGGCCGAAGCCGAGGAGCGCCTGGCCGATGTCCTTGACGGCGCGGCGGCGCGCGACGAAGACGATCGTGAAGCCGATGCCCACCAGCAGCAGCGCGTAGTCCGTGATCCGGAACGCGATCAGCTGCACGGTGAACGTCGTCCCGATGTCGGCCCCGAGGATCACGCCGAGCGTCTGGCGGAACGCCATGAGGCCCGCCGAGACGAAGCCGATCAGCATGACGGTCGTGGCCGAGGACGACTGGATGATCGCGGTGACCGCGGCGCCCGAGGCGACCGCCATGAGGCGGTTCTTCGCGAGCCCCGTGAGGAGGTGTCTGAGCCGCCCGCCCGCGGCGCGCTGGAGGCCCTCGCCGGTCAGCTGGATGCCGTAGAGCAGCAGCGCCATCCCCCCGAAGAGCGCGAGCAGTACCATCATGGCGTCATCCGCGCTGGAGGTGGGGGGACTGCAGCTCCGGCCCCAGATGCAGGGTGTCGTTGAGGCTCACGACCCGCGGCGGCCTGGCGATCGTCAGCGAGCAGTTGTCCACGCGCAGGCGCCAGAGCGCGTTGAACGGCATGCCGAGGAGGTGGCAGGCGTAGACGCTGATCACGCCGCCGTGGGCGATGATCAGCACGTCGTCGCCGTTCGCGTGGCGCGCCCCGATCTCCTCGACCGCCCGCAGCATGCGCGCGCAGACGTCAGGAAGCGGCTCGCCGCCGGGCGGCGGGCAGTCGTGCGGTGCGCGCAGCCACGCGAGGTACGGGTCGCCGTCGCGCCCGCGGATCTCGTCCACCGTGAACCCCTCCCACTCGCCCAGCGAGAGCTCCCGCAGCTCCTCCAGCGGCACGACGGGGATCGCCGTGCCCTGGAGCGCGATCTCCGCCGTCTCGAGCGCGCGCCGCAGCGGGCTCACGTACGCCGCCGCGAGGCGATGGCCGCGCACGGCGCGGCCGAGCGCCTCGGCCTGGGCGCGGCCCAGGTCGGAGAGCGCGACGTCGCTCCCGCCCTGGAACCGCCGCCCGGCGTTCCAGACCGTCTGGCCGTGCCGCGCCAGGAAGAGCCTCACGCCGTCCCCCCGCAGGCTGCCCGCGCCCGCCGGAGGCGCGCGAGCGCCTCCTCGCGGCCGAGCAGGGCCAGCACCTCGAAGATCGGCGGCGAGGCGGTGCCGCCCGTCACGGCGAGGCGGGAGAGCTGGGCGAGGTCCACCAGCTTGAGCCCGAGCTCGGCGGTGAGCGCGCGGTAGGCGCGCTCGAGCGCCGCCGCCGTGAACTCGGGGAGCGCCGCAAGCCGGTCGACGATCAGCCCGAGGCGCCGCGCGCCCTCCGGCCCGAAGAGCGTCTGCGCGGCCGTCGGCTCGTACGCCGCCGGCGGAGCGAAGTAGAAGCGGCCGGCCGCCACCAGCTCGACGAGCGTCTTCGCCCGCTCGCGGAGCGTGTCGAGGATCGGGACCAGGCGCGCCGGATCCGCCGGGGGCGTCAGCCCGGCAGCGCGGATGAACGGCGCCGCGAGCGCGGCGAGCCGCGCGCCGTCCAGCGATTTCAGGTATTCGTGGGAGAGCCACTCGAGCTTGGTGGCATCGAAGACGGCGCCGGAGGCGGCGACGTCCTTGATGTCGAAGAGCTCGACGAGCTCGGCGCGCGAGAAGATCTCCTGGTCGCCGTGCGACCAGCCGAGCCGCGCCAGGTAGTTCACCATGGCCTCGGGCACGATGCCGGCGTCGCGGAACGCCTGGACCGACGTCGCGCCGTGGCGCTTCGAGAGGCGGCTCCGGTCGGGGCCCAGGATCATCGAGACGTGCGCCACCTCGGGCAGCGGGTAGCCGAGCGCCTCGTAGCAGAGGATCTGCTTCGGCGTGTTCGGCAGGTGGTCGTTGCCGCGGATCACGTGCGTGATGCGCATGGTCACGTCGTCCACGACGACGCAGAAGTTGTACGTCGGCGTGCCGTCCGTGCGGACGAGGATCCAGTCGTCGAGCTGGCCGTGCTCGAAGGTCACGGGCCCGTGGATGAGGTCGTTGACGACGGTCGCGCCCTCCTCGGGGATGCGGAGGCGGAGCGCGCCGGCGGCGAGCCCGCGCTCGCGGCACCGGCCGGAGTAGCGGAAGGTCGCCTTGCGCGCCTGGGCGGCCTTGCGCTCCCGGTCGAGGAGCGCGGGGGGGCAGTCGCAGTAGTACGCGCGGCCCGCGCGCAGGAGCCGCTCGGCGTGCTCGCGGTAGATCGGCAGGCGCTCGGTCTGGCGGTAGCCCGGCGCCGGCGGCCCCTCGTCCCAGTCGAGGCCGAGCCACCGGAGCGCCTCCACGATCGCGGCGATGTTCTCCTCGGTCGAGCGCGAGCGGTCGGTGTCCTCGATCCGGAGGACGAACGCGCCGCGGTGGTGGCGCGCGTAGAGCCAGTTGAAGAGCGCGGTCCGGGCCCCGCCCAGGTGGAGATGGCCCGTCGGGCTCGGGGCGAAGCGCACGCGGACGGTGCCCGCCATGTCAGTACCGCTCGAAGAGGCGCCCCCAGGGGGTCGCCGCGAAGGCGCGGATCCGCGCGCGGCCGATCGTCGGGTACCAGAGGAGGTCGTGGTAGAGGTTCGAGGCGAACGGCGCCCACACGACGAGCGGCGAGTGGAGCAGCAGGCGCTTGAGCGGCCGCAGCGGGCCCCGGCGGATGAGCTGGTCGCCCCAGATCACGAGGCTCCGGCGCGTCGTGAACCCCATGGTGATCCGGGCCGCGGCCGCGTCGCCGACGATTTCGATCTCCCGCGGGTCCGCGACGCCGAGCCCCCGCTCGTGGCACAGGCGCAAGTACGGGATCGCGAGCGGATCGAACCCCATGATCCGCGCGGCGATCGCGTCGATGGCCACCTGGTCGGCCGAGGCGAGGATGAGGTTGCCGACGCGCGGCACCATCGTGCGAGGCCCCGCGCCGTCGCCCATGATCGTGCCGTCCATGACCGCAAATACGTTCGGGTGGAGCTCGCGCTGCATGTACATGAGGTCCACGAGGACCTCGTGAATGAACTCGTGGGCATAATGCCGGACCTCCTTGAGCAACCCCCCGAACGAGTTCTTGATGGCGCCGGTGGTCACGCTGTGCCCGTGCGTATTATGGGCCACGATCCCGTTCGCGATGAAACACGCGGTGCCTTCTACCGTCAGGTCATAGAAGAACGGAACGTCCGCGACCTCCTGGCTGACCTCGACAACACGGTCCCAGGCGATGTCGGGCGCGGCAAGCAGCCTGAGACGCTCGATCTCTTCGCGGAATTCACCAGCCGTGTCAGCACGTTCGAAGACCTCGAGCAATCGATTCACTGATGACCGCGTCGCCGAACGCCCGTTCTCAATATTCTTCGCTACGCCCTCCAGTCCGCACTGTCGTCGGCTGAGCCCAAGTCCGTGCCGGATCCGTCGGAAGAGCGCGGGGCGGATCGGGATCGCGTCCCAGCGGCTGCGACTCTTGCCCGCGGTTCCACTCCTCGCGAACCGCTCAAGGCGCTGACGCTTGGGCTCACAACGAGGGCTGATCCATGTGGCGAGGGTGACGACATCGTCGCCGTAGATCGAAATCGTCGCGTACTCGGAAAACGGCTTGTGCCGACTCGCACGGGACCGAATGGTGCCCACGAAGGCGACGACCCCCAGCCGCGACAGCACCATCTGGAGCTGGCTCGCCAGCCGACGGCTCTTGGTCGTCGCCCGGATTCCGATTGTCTGACTCACGTTCCCGTCGCCATCCAGATAGGCCTGGATGAACGCTGCGATCTCGCGATCGCCGCAGCGGAACAGGATGTGGGGAACCGCCTTGTTAGCAGCGCTCGTCGGGATCCTGAAGCCGAGCGCCTCGAAAAACGGCCGGAGATTCAGTGCATCGAAATAGATCTCGGTGCCTCGCAACTTCGGCTCCACGCCGAAGAGCGATCGGCACAGACTGATGTAGTCTCCGCGGATCCCGGGATCGGTGTTCGTGAGCGAGACGCGAAACGATCCGCTTGCGTCGTATGCGTATCCCTCGGCGATGAAATACCCGATCCAGCGCCAGAAGTCGGGAGAGGTCCGCTCCGGCGCGCGTGCCCACACGCGGATCCAGCGTGACCGGATGCCGTAGCGATGGATGATCGCACGGATCGACCCCCAGTGCGCGCCTCGGTCGGCGGCGATTCCTGTAATCGATCGGCCGTCGATGTACTCACGGATAATCGCTCGCTGCGCTTCGACGCTCCACCGCCGGCCTGGTCTCACCGGAAGCCTGTCGGCGTCCACACCGTCATGCCCGAGCATCGGGACCGCCGGAAGGAGCTGCGATTCACCTGGAATGCGGACGTGGCGGACGATCGCGATCCGATCGCCCGCCCGCAGTTCGGAAGCGGGCGTCCAGCCCCGGGGCGTCAAGAACGGATGCCTGCTCGACGTCGTCGCCTGCCGGCCGGTGCGCATCCGAACCGTCCACATCGCCCCATCGGCAACCGGTGTCCGCCAGAAGTGTGTCGCGTGCTCGCCACCGAGCCCTGCCGCGGTGAGTGAAACGACGCGCACTTCGCCCTCACCTACCCGGTCGCCATCCGGCAGGTCGTGCGCCGGCTCCCGCACCTGCCACTCCTTCACCAGGGCTTCGGCGCGGACGAGGCTCCCGTCGGCGAGGAGGATCTCGGTGTCGGGATGGACGCACTCCACCGTCGGCGCGTGGAGGACGTTCTTCCCGACGTACATCCTCGGGATCTCGATGCCGTCCGGGAAGATGTCGTTCAGCTTCAGGAGCGGTGACTTGAAGCGGTGGACGACCCACTCGACGTCGGGCAGCGGGATGAACGGCACGCCGTGACGCGCGAGCACCGGCGCCCACTTGTTGTTCCGGCAGCCCGCGACGGGGTCCGTGACGACGGTCTTGTTCTCGACGGGGAAGATCCGCGCGCGACCGTAGCCGTCCTCGAGGAGCGTCGTCAGGACGCCGTCCACCTGCCACGGCTGGCTCGAGCACGCCGGGAAGTACTTCGTCCAGGAGAGGTTGAGCTTGAGGATCAGGTCCTGATCGCGCGGGAGGACCCGATCGTATTTCACCAGGCGCATGAGGCGCCCGTAGTCCTCGACGACGGTTTCCGGGCGCGTGCGCAGGAGCGCGACCTGACTTCTCACCGAGTTCATTCTACTCCAGCCGCGGCCCGTAGATGATCAGCAGGACCGCGAGAATCCAGCCGAGCGCGTTGATCCGGAGCGCCCGGTCGACCAGCAAGAGCTCGGACGGGCTGCCGCCGAGCTGCCGCCGGTAGAGGAGGTAGAGGTAGCGGAAGATCCCGTAGAGCACGAACGGCAGCGTCGCCGGCATGAGGTGCGTCTGGAACTTCGTGACGGTCTCCGGCGACATCGTGTAGAGCGCGTAGGCCGTCACCGTCGAGGCGGTCACGACGGCGATCATCTGGTCGAGGAGCGCCGGACTGTACTCGGCGAGGATCGGGCGGTGCTCGGCGGCGGCGGCGCCGAGCGCCAGGTACTCGTAGCGCCGCTTGCCGAGCGCCAGGAACAGCGCCAACAGGATCGTGCAGATGAGGAGCCAGCCCGACATCTCCACCCGGATCGCGACCGCGCCGCCGACGGCGCGCAGCACGAAGCCGGAGGCGACGACGAGCACGTCGACGAGGACGATGTGCTTGAGCCACACCGAGTACGCGACGAGCAGCACGACGTACGCGATGGCGGTGGCGAGGAAGGCGCGCGGGAAGAGGGCGCCGGCCCCGAGGCCCGCGGCGATCAGGACCGCCGCGGCCGCCGTCGCCGTGCCCGCCCCCAGGCGGCCCGCGGTGATCGGCCGCTCGCGCTTCCCCGGGTCCAGCCGGTCGCGCTCGCGGTCGGCGACGTCGTTGAGCAGGTAGATCGCCCCGGAGAGCGCGCAGAAGATCGCGAAGGCGGCGCCGGCGATCCAGGCCGCCGGGGTGAAGAGCTGCCGGCCGAAGATCAGCCCGGCGAAGACGAAGAGGTTCTTGACCCACTGCCGCGGGCGCAGCGAGACGAGGATCGCCGTCAGCGTCTGCACGGGACCCGCGAATTAGTGCCGCGTCTGCGAAATCATGTCAACGATGGCGCTTCTTGACATGATGTCAGCGACGGGGCGCTAGAGGCGGATGACGTGGGGAGCGGACGGCAGGCCACCGGTCGCGTTGCGCGTGTCGATGACGAGGCGCGCCCCGCCCACGATCGCCGGCCAGTCGTACGTGCCGTGGGCCGTGAGGATCAGCACGACGTCGTGGGCGCCGACCTCGGCCTCGCTCCACGGGACCGACACGAGCTCGGTCCGGTCCACCGCCACCCGCGGCACGAACGGGTCGTGGTAGGCCACGACCGCCCCCTTGGCGCGCAGGCTCTCGATGATCTCGAGCGCGGGCGAGTCGCGCGTGTCGGCGAC
>JACPCG010000143.1 GCA_016179925.1 Candidatus Rokuibacteriota bacterium
GGCCTGCTGAAGCCGCCGCCGGCCTCCGAGGTCAAGCGCACGCGCGAGGAGCTGCAGGAGAACGCCGAGACGATCCGGAGGAAGCTCCAGGACTTCGAGGTCGAGGGGCGGATCGTCCAGGTGAGCCCGGGCCCGATCATCACGTCCTACGAGTTCGAGCCGGCGGCGGGCGTGAAGGTGAGCCAGGTGGTGAACCTCGGCGACGATCTCGCGCTCGCCCTCAAGTCGGCCTCAGTGCGCATCGTCGGGCCGATCCCGGGCCGCGGCACCGTCGCCATCGAGGTGCCGAATGCGGAGGCCGGCATGGTCTACCTCCGCGAGATCTTCGTGTCCGCGGAGTTCGCGGAGTCGAAGGGGCGGCTCCCGCTGGCGCTCGGCAAGGACGTCAACGGCGTGCCCGTCGTCGGCGATCTCACGGCGATGCCGCATCTCCTCGTTGCGGGCGCCACCGGCAGCGGCAAGTCGGTCGGCCTCAACGCGATGATCTGCTCGATCCTCTACAAGGCGACGCCCGCCGTCGTGCGGTTCCTCCTGATCGACCCCAAGCGCCTGGAGCTCAGCGTGTACGAAGGCATCCCGCACCTCCTGGCGCCCGTCGTCACGGACACCAAGGAGGCGAGCGCGCGCCTGCGCTGGATCGTCGGCAAGATGGACGAGCGCTACCGGGCGCTCCAGTCGAAGCAGGTCCGCAACATCGAGGGGTACAACAAGGCCGTCACCGCCGACGAGCGGCTGCCGTACTGGATCGTCGTCGTGGACGAGCTGGCCGACCTCATGATGGCCTCCGCGGGCGAGGTCCAGACCTCCCTCGTGCGGCTCGCCCAGGTCGCGCGCGCGGTCGGCATCCACCTGATCATCGCGACCCAGCGCCCGTCGGTGGACGTCGTCACCGGCCTCATCAAGGCGAACTTTCCGACGCGCATCGCGTTCCAGGTGGCCTCCAAGGTCGACTCGCGGACGGTGCTCGACGGCAACGGCGCGGAGCAGCTCCTCGGGCGGGGCGATATGATCTTCGTCCCGCCGGGAGCCAACAAGCAGATGCGCGTGCACGGCGCCTGGGTCTCCGACGAGGAGGTCCGCGCGGTGTGCGACTTCCTCCGCCGGCAGGGCACCGCCGTCTACGAGGAGGTCGTGCTCCCGACGGAGGACGATCTCGCCGAGGGCGCCGCCGCCGAGCGCGACGACCTCTACTGGGACGCGGTGCACCTCGTCATCGGCCAGCGCCAGGCGTCCATCTCGTTCCTCCAGCGGCGGATGCGCCTCGGCTACCCGAAGGCCGCGCGCTTCATCGACATGATGGAGCAGGACCGGATCATCGGCCCGGGCGACGGCGCCAAGCCCCGCGAGGTGCTGGTGGGGCTGGAGTATCTCGCCAGGCGCGGGAAGTGAGCCGGTGAAACGATCATCGACATGATGGAGAGGGCCGCTGGATCATCGACAGGAAGACCGCGGCCCTGCTGCGCTCGGGCGTGCGGATCGTCGACGAGTTCGGGCGACCGCTCTCGAGCTGAGCCCCGCCCGGCACCGCGCGGCCGGCGTGCTATCGTCGGAGGGTGCGCCGCGCGTTCGCCGTCCTCGTCCTGCTGAGCATGGCGCTCTGCGCTCCGGCGGGGCGAGCGCCCGCTGAGGAGAGGAAGGACGCGCTCCGCCCGTGCACGCCGGCCGACCTGATCGGGGCGTGGGAGGTGATCCGCTTCGGCACCGCGCGCGCGGTTGCCGTCGACCCGAGCAACCCGTCCTTCTACCCGCACCAGCGGTACGTCTTCGCCGCGAACGCGACCGTGCGCCACTTGACGTCCAGGACCAAGATCACGCCGGCCGACCACCGGGCGCTCCTCGCCGCGACCGCGCCCGCGACGTGGGCGGTGGACGGCACGGGTAAGCTCCTGGTGCAGCAGGAGGGAGCGACCCGGCTCGAGACGGCCGCGTGCGCGGTGCTCACGACGAAGGTCGTCGACCCGCGGAGCCGCGTGCCGGCGATGCCCGGCGATCTCCTGCTCACGCACTACGACGCCGTCGACCGGCCCGTGATGCGCCGCCAGCTGCGAAAGCTCGACCGCCTGGCCGAGTGAGGGGCTGCTACGGGGCTACGGCGGGGCCGACGCGCATGCACGACCCCCAGGGGTCGCGGGACCACGCGGCACGCGTCCGCTGCCCCGGTGCGGCTGGGCTCCATCCGGGCGCGCGTCCGCTCCAACGGGACGGGAACGGGTTCCCGCGACCCCCGGGGGTGGTGCATGCCCGTCGGCCCCGGGCGCGCGTGGCGGCAGTTCTGCACAGGATTTCAAGCGACCGGACGCTCGTCGCGCGGGCTACCGCGGGCCGGACGCTTCACCGGCGTGAGCGAACGCCGGGACCCGCCAGGGCATCTCCGCCGTGAGCCGCTGGTCCACGGTCCACGGGTCGGCCTTCTCCAGGGCCTCGTGAGCCGCGGCGAGGGCCTCGTGCAGCCTCGCGTCCCCCGGCGCCGTCTCGATGCCGCGATTGAGGCAGGCGATCGCCCGACAGACCATCCTGAGGCGCCGGTCGGAAGCGGGATCCGGATCCTCGAGCGCCCGACCCAGCAGCGTCCGGCCGACCCTGAGCGCCACCGCGGCACGGTCCTCGAAGGGCGGGGCCCCCGGCGCTCTGCGCGGGCCGCGGGCCGCAACCGGCGCAGCCCGCGCCGCGCCCGGCGCAGCTGGGGCCGCGCCCGGCGCCGCCGGGGCCGCCGCGTGGTGCGACGTCCTGGCGGCGCCGGAGCGGCGGGGGCGGGTCGGCCAGATCAGCTCGAGGGTGCCGAGGACGAGGAGGCCGCAGGCGGCGAGCGTCGCCAGCACGAGGGCGACTTCTTCCGTCAACAGCCACTCCACGGGTCCTATTTGACGCCGCCCTCTCGCCCACGCCAAAGAAATTCGCCATCAGTAGCGGATCCGCACCCGGTAGGTGAGCTTCGCGGCGCCCTCCTTCGGCACGGGGATCCGGTAGCGGAGGGTGTGGGCCTCGACCTTCTCGAACTGGTGGGTCGAGGTGAGGACCTGCCAGTCACCCGGCACGGGCTCGTACACGGTCACCGTCTGGTCTTCCTTCTTGTGGTTCCGAAGCGAGATCTCCCACTCGACCTCGTAGAGGTTCGACGCGATCTTCCTCCAGTCCTTCTGCAGGCGGCTGCCGACGACGTCGAAGGCGTCGCCCATCTTGATCTTCACGCGCTCGTCCTTCGGCGTGTGGTCGATCCAGTCCTCGCCGATGAACTGCTGGCTGCCCGAGCGGTCGGCCTTGTAGACGCGGATCTTGCCCTTCGGCAGCGGGATCCCGAGCCGATTCTCCTTGCTGTTCTTGACCTCGAGGTAGACGCCGACCTTCTGGTTCGAGATCGGCATGCCGTACGCGTTCCGGTAGTAATCCTGGGCGCCCCAGTAGATAAGGTGCTTCACGACCGGGACTTCGCTGGCCGCCATGAGCGACAGCTGCTTGGTCTGGTTGTCCTTGACCGTGGTCCGGCCGTCGAGCGTGTAGAGGTGGTACTCGAAGAACCCCTCGGACTTGAACTCGCGGCTGGCGTCCGCCATTCCCGACTTGGCCGCGATCTCCATCGCGCGCGCGTTCCGCCGGGGGTCCTGGGCGCGGTTGACGTCGCCCGCGACGAGCTTGAGCGCGGCGTTCCGGTAGGTGGCGCCGCTCTTGTTGTCGATCGTGACCCAGCCCGTGAGGTCGCTGAGCGTGTCGGCTGCGTTGATCACCATGACGTAGTCCGCCTTCCAGGTGATCCCGCCCGTGAGGTAGGACGCCTCGACGCGCTGGGGCCGGGCGGCCTGGTTGCGTAGGAGCCACACGAGCGTCGGCTGGGCCACGAGGTTCTCGGGGAGCGAGGGCAGCACGAGGCGCCCGTAGTGGCCCATGTGGATCTGGCCGTTGATCTCGAAGATCGGCCCGTTGGTCGAGAGGAGGGTGGCGTCGTGGAAGGTGCCGTCGCCCTGGTAGAGCCGGACCTTCTTGCCGACGTACTTCTCCATGAGCTTCTGGCTCGTCAGGAGATCGTACTCGTAGTTCTGCTCGAGGATCTTGAGCCCCGCGGGATCGGTGAGCGACTTGAGATGCACGGTCGTCGGGTCGATCTGCGCGGCCACGTCCATGAACTGGATCTCGGTCACACCCGCGGGGAAGCGCGCGTCGCGCACGTCCTTCACGAGCCCGAGGTTGCCGTTGTAGATCGTCACCATGACGTCCTTCTGGTCCTCGCGCGTGACGCCGAGGGGCGCCGCCAGGGCGACCTCGGAC
>JACPCG010000102.1 GCA_016179925.1 Candidatus Rokuibacteriota bacterium
CGTGCGACGAGACGCTCGCGCTCGACTACTTCTCGCCGCGCCGGCTGCCGGGCGCGCTCCTGTCCAACCACAGAGTCCGCATCCGCGACGCCTGCACGCGCAGGGTCGCGCCGTTCGTGCGTTGAGGGGGGATTGCGCGTGATGCGACGGATTCATCACGTCGGGATCGTCGTGACTCGTCTCGCGGAGGCGTACCGGTTCTATCGCGAGACGCTCGGGCTGCCGCTTCTCACGGAGGCGGTCATCCCCGACCAGGGCGTGCGCGCCGCGCTGCTGGCCTGCGGCGACACGGAGATCGAGCTGCTCGAGCCGCTGGACGCCGCCGGGAGCGTGGGGCGCTTCCTCGCCAAGCGCGGCGAGGGACTGCATCATCTCTGCTTCGACACGCCGGACATCACCGCGGCGCTCACGATGCTGGCGGAGAAGCACGTCGAGCTGATCGACCGGGCACCGCGCCGGGGGCTCGCCGGGCAGATCGCGTTCCTCCACCCGAAGGCGTGCGGCGGCGTGCTCGTCGAGCTGGCGACGCCGACCGAGAGCCCGGAGCACGGGGCTGCCTCGCCGGTCAGGCTCAAGCGGCTCGTGATCGGCGCGCGCGACGTGAAGGAAGCCAGCGAGACCTTCCAGTCGCTCTTCGGCTTCCCGGAGGTCGCGATGAACGGTGGTCCGCGCACGATGCTGGCCGTCGGCCGCGGCGCCCTCCTGATCGTGCCCGCCGAGGAGGTCGGCGGGACCGAGGGCATGGTGGCCCTGTCGCTCGTCGCCGAGGACTTCACGGCGCTCATGACGGCGTTCGACCGCGCCGGCACGAAGTGTCTCCGGGGCACCGGCGAGGTGACGCTCGAGCCCCACGCGAGCCACGGCGTGCATCTCCACATCAGCCGCTACGAGTAGGCGCGTCGCCTCGGGCTCGCCCGGCGGGCGTCAGAACGCGTCGGGGGCCGCGGCGATCGCCTCGAGGTCGGCGCGCGCGTAGGAGCCGAGGCTCCGGAAGTTCAGCTCGGTGTAGTTCTTCACCCAGCGCATCCCGACCTTGACCGCCGTGCGGTAGCGCGTCTCGACGTCGGCCTGCGTCGGCCGCCGCGCCAGGATGTCGGCGAGCTCCTCCTGGAGCAGCTTCTTCACGAGTGGACCGTCGTGGGTCTCGCCCGTCTTCGTGTCCTTCGCCCGGTGGAGGATCCGCTGGGCGATCTGGGCGACCGACATGCGGCCCGTCGCGAGGTCCTCCATCAGCGCGGGATGGACGCCGGGCTTGCCCTCGAGGCTGTCGATGCCCTTGGCGCCGCGGCCGTTGAGCCAGCCTTCCACGTACTCGATGAGCATCCGCGCATTGCGCCGCGTCCCCTCGACGGTGACCGGCCCCTCGGGCACGTCGATCTTCACGGGGTAGTTCTCGGCCTTCGCCATCTCGGGCCCGGGCTTCCAGCCCGACGCGATGAGCTTCTTGAAGGGATCTGCGGCCGTCTTCATGTGAAAGATGTGGGCGACCCACGCCCGGATGAACCCCTGCGCCGCCTCCCACTCCTTGTCCTTCCTGATCGCCTCGCCGGCGACGCGGTTCACCTCGGGATCGTTCGACGGCAGCGCCGTCGCCATCCCGCCGATCGGAGCCGCGCCGCGCTTGAGGCAGATGGCGACCAGCCGGCGGAAGATGTTCGCGAGGAACGGCGTCGTCTTGATGTCGACGCCGAAGCGGTCGGGCCAGACCTGCGCGGGGTCGGTCATGACGAACTCGAAGATCGAGGCCTTGAGGTCCCAGCGGGCGGCGTTGAGCCCCGCGGCGTACGGGCCGAGCTCCCAGAGCATCTCCTCCATCTGGTAGACGCACGGGAGCGACTCGACGAGCACCACCGCGCGGATCGTCGCCCTCTTGAGGTAGGGCAGGTGCCCGCACGAAAGGTCGAAGAGATCGCGGTACCAGCGCGCCTCGGCGGCGTGCTCGAGCTTCGGCAGGTAGAAGTAGATCCCCTGGCCGCGGTCGGCCTGGGCCCGGCCCGCGTAGAAGAGCGTGAGTGCCGAGCCGAGGATCGCCGCGTTGACGGGCGTGCCGTCCACGGTGACGTCGGGCTCGTCGAGGTGCAGGCCGCGCTCGCGGTGCATGAAGAACGGCAGCTCCCCCGGCGCGATCCGGTAGCGCTTGCCCTTCTCCGTGTCGTCGAACGCGAGCTCGCGGTTCACGGCGGCGAGCCGGTTGTGGGTCGCGCGCACGGTGTCGATGAGGCGGTGGCCGCCCGAGTCCTCGTCGTCGTCCAGATCGCCCTCGGCGCGCTCGCCCTCGGGTCCGGGGTTGAGCGCGTTGATGAACATCGACGTGATCGAGCAGGGGCCCGAGATCTCGATCCCCGGCCTTCTCAGCTCGTCGGGGACCGGCGGTACTCGCCAGCTGCCGGTGTTCGCCTCGCTCGCCGGCGGGTGGCCGGGCATCGCGTGCTGGCCGAGGGCGCGTCGCAGGACCGCGTCGCGCTTCGCGCGGAGCTCGAGCGCCCGCGCGGCGAGCCCGTCGTGGAGCAGCACCAGGTAGTCTATGAAGGCGGGGGTGAAGAGCGGTCCGGCCGCTTCGACCGGGGTGAACCTCACGCGCGTCGTCGCGGTCGTGGCCATCGTCGTCCTCTCTGCCGTCTGGCGAAACGCCGGCGAAACGGTCTCTTTTCGCATGGCGAGCGAGACGCTGTCAATGGCAGAATGGCCGCGTTCGATTCCGGGCGACGAGGAGATCTCCGATGGCGACGGTCTTGTTCGTGGTGAAGGCGACGATCCGCAAGGACCAGGAGGACGCGTTCAACCGCTGGTACAACGAGGAGCACGTGCCCCAGGTGTTCCAGTTCAAGGGCGTGGTGAGCGCCCGGCGCTACAAGGCGCTCGAGGGCGAGGACAAGTACCAGTACATGGCGGTGTACGAGCTGACCGACGAGGCGACGTACCGGCGGCTCATGGCCTCCGACCACATGAAAGCGCTCCGGGCCGAGTACGACGCGCACTTCGGCGCGGTCAGCGAGCGCGCCCGGTTCGCCTACACGCAGGTCTGGCCATAGCCGGGCGACGCTTCCGCGGCATGGGCCGCGGGCGCAAGCTCCGGCGCGCGCTCGCGCGTGGCGGGAGCGGCCCCGCGCAGCGGCTCAACGAGGCGCTCGGCGCGTGGGAGGGCGTGAGGATCACGCCGATGTTCGGTCGCTGGGGGTATTTCGTCGGCGAGACGCTCTTCGCGTGCTTTCCGCTGAGGGAGAAGGCGCGCGACCTCTGGATCCGCCTGGCGCCCGCCGACCAGGCGCGCGCGCTCCGCGAGGGCGGCGCCCGCCCGCACCGGCGCTTCGCGCGCCGGGGCTGGGTCGAGCTGGACATCGAGAGCCCGGAGGAGATCGGGCGCGCGCTCCGCTGGCTCAGGCGCGCCCACGCGGCGACGACGCGCGGCATCTATACCCACGAAGACAGGGACGCGTGATGGCGAACGTGCTGACCGTGGTCGCGAAGCTCTCGGCGAAGCCGGGGAAGGGGGACGAGTTGGCGGCGATCCTGCGCGAGCAGGTGGCGGCGGTGCTCAAGGCGGAGCCCGACTGCCTCGTCTACGAGCAGTACCGCTCCGACCGATCGCGCCCGTAAGATTCTGGCCCCTGCGCACGGTTCGCACCTGAGGCAGCGGCGCGAGCCTACCGGCCCTTGAAGACCGGCTTCCGCTTCTCCACCCAGGCCCGCTTCGCTTCCATGCGGTCCTCCGTGTACCGGAGATTACGCCCGAAGGGCGCATTCAAGTGGAGATCAAAGCCGGCCGCGTCGAGCAGGAAGTTCGTCGAGTCCTTGGTCTCCTTGAGCGCCAGCGGCGGCAGGGCGACGAGCTGGTCGACCCAGTCCTTCACCTGCGCGTCGAGCTCCTCGTCGGTGTCCACGGCCTTGTTGATCAGGTTCCACCGCTCGGCGTCCTCGCCGGTGATATTGCGACCGAGCAGGTTGAGCTCCAGGGAGCGGACGCGACCCACCGTGAAGAGATGGGCGCCGCCACTCTGCTCACCGGCGTGGATCTCCCGCATGGCCATGCGGATCGTCTTCTTCGCCACCACCAGGTCCGAGCGGGAGATGATGTACATGCCGCCACCGAACGCGTCGCCGTGCACGCGGGCGATCACCGGCTTGGGGTGGCGGCGGATCCGTTCCCAGGTCAGCCGCAGGTACTTGTTGTACTGGAGGTAGTCGTCCGGGGTCGCCTGGGAGCTCCACTTGAGATCCTGGCCCGCGCAGAAGACCGGTCCGACGGCGCTCAGGACGATCACCCGGACGTCGGGCTCGTCGGCCTCGTCGAGGCAGCCGAGGAGGTCCTTGTAGAACTGGACGTTCGTGGCGTTGCGGCGCTCGGGGCGGTTGAACGTGATCCGCGCAACCGGACCGTCTCTCCGATAGAGCTGCGTCTCGTAGTTCGCCATACCGTCTCCTCCATCTGGTGATCGGATCGATCATGTCGACCGACGATCGCCCGTCACGGGATGGTAACTCCAACGACCGTGAGGACGACTACCGGACTCGCCCCCCGCGAGCTACGAGTTCCCGTCGGCCTCGCGGCGGGCCTTGCCCTCGATCCGGTCGATCCGCACGAGCGGCACGAGGAACCAGGCGAGCGCCGTGAAGCTCGCCGAGATGAGCACGAGCGGCGTGTAACCGAGCCAGTCGTAGAGGTAACCGCCGGTGATCTGCGCGCCCTGGGTCCCGCCGTTGTAGACGGACATGAGGAGGGCGAAGAAGCTGCCCTCCACGCGGCGCGGGCACGACTTCGCGGCGAGGTCGAGGAAGGCGAGCTGGGTGATCATGCCGACGCAGCCGAAGACGGTGTCGATGACGATCGCCGAGACGGGGTCGCGGTAGAGGAGGTAGGCGAGCGTGCCGGTCACGGCGATCCCGATGGACGCGACGATCAGCGAGTTGAGCGGGTACTTCCGCGAGAGCGGCGCGTAGATCAGCGCGCCGCCGACCGCCGCGAGCGAGCCGAGCGCCGTGAGGTTGCCGATGAACTGCTGGCCGAATTTCAGATGGTCCGTCTGGTAGTAGAGGAGCGCCGGCCCGAACGACGGGCTGAAGGTCCAGAAGAGGATGAAGCCCGCCACGACCCACACGTGGCGCTCGCGCACGGCCTCGCGAATCGCCGCCATCCGCGCGAGGAACGCGTCGCGGTCGGTGCGCGCCCGCTTCTCCCGCACGAAGAGCGCCGCCATCACGAACGAGATGAGCGGGAAGCACGCGGCGAGCAGGAACGCCACGTGCAGGTTGCGCCGCTCGGCGGCGGCGCCGCCGGCCACGCCGACGAGCATGGCGGCGACGTAGATCGAGGCCCACTGGACCGACTGGAACGAGCCCGTCAGACCGAGCGGTCGCCCGTTCTCGACCATGAGGGCGTCGGTGAGGACGTCGGTGAACGCGAGCCCGAGCCCCATGGAGGTGAACAGGACCGCGAGCCACCAGTACGTGTGCGGGACGACGAGCCCGAGTGCCATGCCCGACCCCGAGGCGAGGGAGGAGGTGAGCAGGAGATAGCTCTTCCGCCGGTAGCGGAAGAGGGGCACGAAGTCCGACAGGAGGCCGTACACGGGCTTGATGAGCCAGGGGGCCGTGCTGATGGCGAAGAACGTCGCGACCTGCGCCGCCGAGAGCCCCCGCTCCTTGAGGACGATCGTGATCGGTTGGTTGGGCAGGCTCCACATGCCCTGGGCGAAGTAGACGACGCCGAACAGGACGGCCAGACGCCGGGCCTCGGGGGTCTTGAACGGGTTCAGCCGGAGGAGGCCGTCGAGCACGCTGCCGGCCATGATACCTTTAAAGTCGCCATGCGGTCCGTGTGCCCGCACGACTGCCCTTCGGCCTGCGCCCTGCTGGTCACCGTCGAGGACGGGCGCCTCACCGCCGTGACCGGCAACCCGGCGCACCCCTTCACGCAGGGGGTGATCTGCGGCAAGGTGCGCGAGTATGCGGAGCGCGTCCACTCGCCGCTCCGCGTGAAGACGCCGCTCCGGCGCGTGGGACCGAAGGGTGGGGGGGAGTTTGCGGAGATCTCCTGGGACGAGGCGATCGGGACGATCGCGGTGCGGTGGCAGGCGATCATCCGCGACCACGGGGCGGAAGCGATCCTGCCGTTTTCCTACGCGGGCTCGATGGGGCAGGTCCAGTACTACGCGGGCCACCCGCTCTTCCACGCCCTCGGGGCCTCTCGCCTCGACCGCTCGATCTGCGTCAACACCGCCTACGCCGGCTGGCGGGCGACGGTCGGCGCGGTGACGGGCAACGATTCGGAGCAGATGGTGGGCGCGGACCTCGTCGTCCTCTGGGGCGTGAACGCGGCGTACTCGACGATCAACGTGATGACGCTCGTGAAGCAGGCGCGCGCCCGGGGCGCGCACGTCGTGGCGGTCGACCCGTATCGGACGCCGACCGCCCAGCAGGCGGACGAGCACCTGAGGGTCCGTCCGGGCACCGACGCGGCGCTCGCGCTGGCGGTCATGAACGTCCTGATCACCGAGGGACGGATCGACCGCAACTACATCGAGCGCGCGACGCTCGGCTTTGGGCGCCTCGCCGAGCACGTGAAGGCGTACCCGCCGGAGCGGGTGGCCCCGATCGTGGGGCTCGACGCGGGGATCCTCGTCAGGTTCGCCCGGCGCTACGGCGCCTCGCCGCGCACCTTCATCCGGGTCGGCATCGGCCTCTCGCGCCACGACAACGGCGGGATGACCTGCCGGACCCTCGCGTGCCTGCCGGCGCTCACCGGCGCCTACGCCGATCCCCACGGCGGGGCGCTCCTCTCCTCCGGTGGCGCCTTCGGCGTCGACTACGCCGTGCTGGAGCGCCCGGACCTCCTGCCGGCGCCCCCGCCGCGCCTCATCAACATGATCCACCTCGGGCGCGCGCTGACCGACCGCACGCTCGCGCCGCCGGTGAAGGCGCTCTACGTCTACAGCTCCAACCCCGCGGCCGTGTGCCCGAACCAGACGCTCGTTCTCGAGGGGCTCGCGCGGGAGGACCTCTTCACCGTCGTCCACGAGCAGGTCCTGACGGACACCGCGTTCTACGCCGACCTCGTGCTGCCGGCGACGACGTCCATGGAGCACGAGGACCTCTACCGCGCCTACGGCCAGTTCACGCTCCAGCTCGCCCAGCCCGTGCTTCCGCCGCAGGGCCAGGCGAAGTCGAACTGGGAGGTGTGCGCGCGGCTCGCGCGCGCCATGGGCGTGGCCGAGGAGCACTACGCGAAGACTCCCCGAGCGCTCATCAGCGAGTTCCTGGCGCGGGGCGACCACACGGTGCGCGGGATCACGTACGCGCAACTCCGCCGCGACGGCTGGGCGCGGATCAACCTGCCGAGGCCCTACCTGCCGTTCGCCCACGGCGCGCCGACGGCGTCGGGGAGGGTCGAGTTCTACTCGGAGCGGATGGAGCGCCAGGGGCTCCCGCCGCTCCCGACGTACACGCCGCTCGTCGAGGGGCCCGAGAACCGCGCGCTCGCCGCGCGCTACCCGCTCCAGGGGATCGTGCCGCCCAACCGGTTCTTCCTGAACTCGTCCTTCAGCCAGTCGGAGCTCCTGCGACGGCGGCAGGGGACGCCGAGCGTGATGCTCGCGCCCGAGGACGCGGCGCCGCGTGGAATCGCCGACGGCGACGCCGTCGTGGTCGCGAGCGCGCGCGGCCGGGCGCGCTTCACGGCACGCGTCACGGACGCGACGCGTTCCGGCGTCGTCGTGATCGAAGGGATCTGGTGGCACCGCTTCCATCCCGGCGGACGCGGGGTGAACGTCCTGACGGACGACCGGGTCACGGACATGGGCGGCGGCCCCGCCTTCCACTCGAACCTCGTCGAAGTCTCCCGTGCCTAGCAGCGCCGGGACGGGCCACCTCAGGACACTCTTCCTCCACCCGCCCTCCTACGATGGCTTCGACGGCGGCGCCGGCTCGCGCTACCAGGCGCGCCGCGAGATCCGGTCGTTCTGGTACCCGACCTGGCTCGCCCAGCCGGCGGCGCTCGTCCCGGGCTCGCGGCTCGTCGACGCGCCGCCCGACGGTCTCACCGTCGAGGACGTGCTGCCGCTGGCGCGCCGGTACGACCTGGCCGTGCTCCATACGAGCACGCCGTCCTTCTCCTGGGACGTGAAGGTCGCCGACGCGCTCAAGGGCGAGAACCCCTACCTCCGCCTCGGCATGGTTGGCGCCCACGTCGCCGTGCACCCGGAGGACGCGCTCGAGGCGTCCGACGCGATCGAGTTCGTGGCCCGGAGCGAGTTCGACTTCACGATCCAGGAGATCGCTCAGGGCCGCCCGCTGCCGACCGTCCTGGGGGTGAGCTACCGCGACAACGGGTGCATCCGCCACACGCCGGCGCGGCCGCCGCTCGAGGACATGGACGCGCTGCCGTTCGTGGTGGACGTCTACAAGCGGGACCTGACCATCGAGCACTACGCGATCGGCTACCTCCTGCACCCGTACGTGTCGCTCTACACCGGCCGCGGCTGCCGGTCCCGGTGCACCTTCTGCCTCTGGCCGCAAACGGTCGGCGGCCACCGGTACCGCACGCGCTCCGTCGGGCACGTGCTGGAGGAGATCGCGCTCGCGCGGCGCCACTTCCCCCAGGTGCGCGAGGTCTTCTTCGACGACGACACCTTCACCGACGACCTGCCGCGCGCCGAAGCGATCGCGCGGGGGCTCGGGAGGCTCGGCGTGACGTGGTCCTGCAACGCCAAGGCCAACGTGCCGTACGCGACGCTGAGAATCTTGAAAGACCACGGCCTGCGCCTGCTCCTCGTCGGCTACGAGTCGGGCAACCAGGGGATCCTCAACAACGTGAAGAAGGGGCTCCGGCTCGACGTGGCGCGGCGGTTCACGCGCGCCTGCCGGGAGCTCGGGATCACGATCCACGGCACCTTCATCCTCGGGCTGCCCGGCGAGACGCGGGAGACGATCGAGGCGACGATCCGCTACGCGTGCGAGCTCGACCCGCACACGATCCAGGTCTCGATCGCTGCGCCCTATCCCGGCACCGAGATGCACCGGGAGGCGGTGGCGCGGGGCTGGCTCGGGGGCGGGCTCGTGGATGGCCGGGGTCTCCAGCAGAGCGCGCTCGGCTACCCGCACCTCACGCGCACCGAGATCTTCGACTCGGTGGAGACGTTCTACCGGCGGTTCTACTTCCGGCCGAAGAAGATCTTCGCGCTCGCGCGCGAGATGGCGGGCGACCGGCGGCTCCTCGCGCGCCGGCTCCGGGAAGGCGCCCAGTTCGTCCGCTTCCTCACGCAGCGCTCGCCGTAGCGCGGGCGCCCGCCGCGAGCCGCAGCAGGTGGTCCGCGACGTCGCGGGCGGCGTGCGGGCGCCGCACCGCGCGGATCCCCTCTCGGAGCCGGGCGACGAGGTCCGGATTCCCGAGGGCAGCCCGGAGCGTCCGCCCGAGCTCCGCCGGGGAGCGCGCGGCGAGGGCCGCGCCGCACTCGACGACGAACCGCTCGTTTCTCGCCTCGTGGCCGCGGAGCGACCCGAAGCAGACGATGGGAAGCTCCGCCGCCAGCGCCTCCGCGAGCGAGACGCCGCCCGCCTTGGTGACCAGCACGTCCGCCGCCGCCATGAGCTGGCGGACGTTGTCCGCGTAGCCCACCACACGGATGCGGGGGTCGCCGCCCACGCGCCGACGAAGCCGTGCGGCGAGCGCCGCGTCCGCGCCCGTGACCACGACGGCCTGCAACGACACGGACAGCTCGCGCAGGACCCGGGTGACCACGGCCAGGCGTCCGACGCCGCCGACGGCGCCGGCCATCGCGAGGACCACGGGCCGCTGCGGGTCGAGGCCGAGGCGCGCGCGCGCCGCCGTGCGCTCCAATGGCTCGGCGAACTCCGCGCGCACGGGGATGCCGGTGACGACCACGGAGCTCTCGGGCGCGCCCCGCGCGACGACCCCGCGCGCGATCGCGGCGGCGGGCACGTAGTGAGCGTCCGCCGCGGGCGCGATCCACTGGCGGTGCGCGGCGAAGTCGCTGAAGACGACGGCGAACGGCGGGACGCGGCGCCCCCGCGCCCGGAGGTCGGCCAGCGCGCCGGCCGGCGTCGGATGCGTGCACACCACGCAGTCCGGCGGCTCGGCGTCGAGGAGCTGGGCCAGCTTCGTCCGGCCGAGCCGGGGCACGTCGAAGGCGAGCGGCGAGGACGCCGCCATCCGGTCGCCGAGCCGGTAGGCGAGGTCCCAGAGCGCGGGCGCGCCGCAGAGGACGGCGGAGTAGAGGCGCCGGGTCCAGCGGTCGAAGCGTGGGTGCACCAGCTCGCGGAAGTGGTCCACGACCCGCGTGCGCGCGCCCGCGGCGCGGAGGGCCGCCTCCAGCGCCGCGGCGACGGCGTTGTGGCCGGCGCCGTAGCTCGCCGTCAGGATCAGGACGCGCGGCGTCCCGTCCATCACTGGCTAGGGCGGCCCTTCGCGCTCAGCCGCCACGAGCGCCGCCGACGGCTCCGCCGGGCGGGTCTGGGGCGCGCCCGGCCGGTAGGTGAGGCGCAGCAGCACGGGGAGCACGACGAGCGCGGCGATCAGGCTCGTCGTCGTCCCGAGCGTGAGCAGGAGCCCCAGCCCGAAGATGCCGCGGTGATCGGCCACCATGAGGCTGCCGAACCCGACGATCGTCGTGAGCCCGTTGACGAGGACCGCCATCAACGTGCTGCGCGCGATGAGCGGCCCGCCGTGGTCGCGCCCCTCGATGGAACGGATCACGATGTTCAGGCCGTACTCGGCCGCGGCGCCAAGGATGAGCGGCAGCGCGAAGACGTTCCCCATGTTGAACTTCAGGTCGAAGACGGACATGAGGCCGAAGGTCCAGACCATGCCAAGCCCGAGCGGCAGGAGCGCGAGCAGCGTCTCGCGGACGCGCCGGAGCGTGAGCGCGGTGATCAGCGAGACCAGCAGGATGGCGTACACCGTGCCCTCCAGGTAGGAGCGCTCCATGAAGTGGATCGCCTCGAACGTGATCACCGTCGTGCCCGTGACCGCGGGGTCCACCGCCCGGAGCTCGGCGACGAAGCGCCGCGCGCCCTCGCGGTCCCAGATGTCGATCGCCGGGTGGATCTGCAGGAGGAACCGCCCGCGGTCGCTGATGAACTTCCGGCGGAGCTCCGGCGGGACATCCGCGAGCCCGATCTGCCGCGGGGCGACGTTCGCCTGGAGGCGCCGGAAGTTGCGGACGAAGTCGTTGTAGATCTGGTTCTGCAGGTGCGTGAGCGCCGGCTCGCTGACCTCGCGGTCGGTCTGGCGCAGCCGGATCAAGAGCCGGCCGATCTCCTCGGTCACGTTCAGGAGCCGGAGCTGCGTGTCGCCCTCCGGCGCTTCGTTGGCGGCGATGTCGACGCGCCGCTTGAGCGTCTCGAACGCCGCGATCAGGCGGTCGATGTCCACGGGCGTCGCCCGCCCGACGCGCACGGGGGCCACGAGCGGGGCGAAGTCGCGGATGATCTTGAGCTTCGCCGGCTGGTCGTCGGGGATGAGCAGGAGCGCCGAGTCCACCTCGGAGACGGACGGGAGGCGGCTGAAGGCGGCGGCCTTCTTCCGGAGCTCGTCGAGCGAGTCCGCGCTCGCGAGCGCGGTGAAGCCCGAGCGGCCCGCGGTCGCGAGGATCCGCTTCTCCCAGGCGACCGACTCGGTCCCCTCCGCTTGGAGGTTCAGGAGGTTGTAGTCGAACCGGACGTCGCGGAGACCCCAGACCGAGATGGCCGTGAGCGCCATCGCGAGCGCGAGCACGGTCTTCGGGTACGCGGCGAGCCGCTCGACCAGCGGAACCTGGACACGCTCCAGCGCGATCGCGCGCGGGATCGCGCCCGCCGGCCGGCTCGCGTGGCGGCGGTCCACGAGGACGAGCGCGGCCGGGAAGACCGTCATCATCGCCACCCACGACAGCACGATGGCCGTGCCCCCGATGAACCCGAGCTCCTGGATGCCGCGGAACTCGGTGAACCCCAGGACGTAGAAGGTCCCCCCCGCGGTCACGGCGCCCATCAGCATGCCCGGGCCGCTGCGGCCCGCCGTGATCTCGAGCGCCTCCCGGAGGTTCCGACCCAGGAACAGCTCCTCCTCGTAGCGGAAGAGGAAGTAGATCCCGTAGTCGATCCCGATGCCGATCACGATCGAGATGAACATGACCGAGAAGAGCGAGAGGTGGCCGATCACGAGCGTCGCGACGCCGAGCGACCAGCAGAGGCTGGTCGCGAGCACGAGCAGCATGAGCACCGGCTTGCCGAAGCGGAGGAACGCCGCAAAGAGCAGCCCGAGGGTCAGCGCGAACGCGAGCACCGTCGCCCGCTCGCTGTCGCGGAAGGCCGCCGTCATCTCGTCGTTGGACAGCGCCGGCTTGCCCGTGACGCCGACCTCGACGTCGGGGAACTCGCGCGTCAGCGACGCGATCACGGCGCGCACGCCTTCGATCGCCCGCTGGTCGCCCGTGAAGCTTCCGCGCTCGCTCTCCGGCTCCGCCAGGATGAACAGGAGCCGCTGGTCGTCGGAGAGGAAGTAGCCGGCGCCGGGGCGGTCGGCGCCCTCCACCGCGAAGAGCGCGCCCCAGGGCGAGTGGTAGGGCGTGGGCCGGTCGAGCCGGGCCCCGACCTGGGCCACGATGTCCTCGATGAAGCGGATGTCGAGCGAGGACTTGCTGTCGCTGAGCCCCAGGTCCATGAACGCGCTGACGAAGGCGGTCGCGACCTGGGTCGCGACGCCGTCCATGAGCTGGTCGAGGGTCGGGCGGCCCGCGAACGCCTCCATGAACTCCTGGTAGTCGAAGATCCTGTCGCGGATCGAGGCGAGCCGCTCCTTGGAGAGGTAGAGCAGGGCGCGCCCCTCGAACTGCTTGGGGTCGATGCGGTACGCGATCCGGGCCAGCGGCACGCGGTGGGCGCGGAGCTCGCGCACGAGCCGCCGCGCGTAGAGCGTGGCCTCGGGGAGCGAGGGCGCCTGCACGACGATCGCGAGGTCGTCGAGATCGCCGAACTCGCGCTCGTACTGGCGGTACTTCTCGACGTAGGGCTGCCCCGGCGGCAGGAGCCGGAGCGTCGAGGTCTGGAAGGTGATCGTCGTCAGGGTGTAGCCGACCGAGACGGCGGCGAGGGCGAGTGCCGCGGCGAGCGTGACGGCGGGGCGCGCGCAGGAGACGCGCACCAGGCGCCGGAGGGGACCTCCGATCCGGCTGGCGCCGGCCACCTACTCTTCGCCGGCGATGAACCGCTCGAGGCGCTGGCGGGCCGTGTCGTCGGCCCACTGCTCCGGTGGCGACTTCATCAGGTACGCCGACGGGGCCAGGAGGGCGCCCTTCAGGCCCCGGTCGACCGCGATCTTGCAGAGGCGGATCGCGTCGATGACCACGCCGGCGGAGTTCGGCGAATCCCACACCTCGAGCTTCAACTCGACGTTGATCGGCTGGTCGCCGAACCCGCGCCCCTCCAACCGGATGTGCGCCCACTTGCGGTCCTCGAGCCACGGGACGTAGTCGCTCGGCCCGATGTGGACGGCGTCGGCCGGCAGCTCGTGGCCGAGCTGCGAGCGGACGGCGTCGGTCTTCGAGATCTTCTTCGACGCGAGCCGGTCGCGCTCGAGCATGTTGTAGAAGTCGGTGTTGCCGCCGAAGTTCAGCTGGCTCGTCCGCTCGAGCCGCACGCCGCGGTCCATGAACAGCCTGGTGAGGACGCGGTGGATGATCGTGGCGCCCACCTGGGACTTCACGTCGTCGCCGACCACCGGCAGGCCGCGCTCCTCGAAGCGCCGGCGCCAATAGCTCTCGCGTGCGATGAAGACGGGGATGCAGTTGACGAACGCGCACCCGGCGTCGAGGATCTGCTCGACGTACCATTTCGTCGCCATCTCGCTCCCGACGGGAAGGAAGTTGACGACGACGTTGGTCTGGGTCTCGCGGAGGATGCCGGTGATGTCGGCGGTGGAGCCCGGCGCCTTCCGGATCACTTGCGCGAGGTAATGGCCGAGGCCGTCGTGGGTCATCCCGCGCTGGACGGGGACGCCGAGGTGCGGTACCTCGGAAAAGCGCACGGTGTTGTTCGGGGCCTGGAAGATCGCTTCGCCGAGATCGCGGCCGACCTTGCGCTCGTCGATGTCGAAGGCGGCGGAGAACTCGATGTCACCGACGTGGTAGGGACCGAGCCGGGGGTGCATCAGCCCGGGGATGAACTCGCCGTCCGGCGCCCGGCGGTAATACTCGACGCCCTGGACGAGGGCCGACGCGCAATTGCCGACGCCGATGATGGCGACTCGAACGGATCCCACCTACGCCTCCTTGTGTTCGCGATCAGTCCGGCGTGAGCAGCGGAGGATATTCCATGCGCGAGTGTAGCACATCCCCGCGAATCACGGGCACCCTCCGGCTGAACAGCCCGCCGGGCGCCGGTCACGCCGCCCGGCTCACCGCTGCGAGGTCCGCTTCCTCTCGTCCTCGTAGAACTCTTCCTGCTTGGTCTTCATCTTCTTCACGAGCTCCTGGTAGGACGAGGTCGTGATGATCTTGTTGAACTGCGTTCGATAGTTCGCGATCAGGCTCACGCCCTCGATGATGACGTCGTAGACGAGCCACTTCTCGCCGCGCCTGAGCATCCGGTAGTCGATCGGGATCTCGGTCTGCTGCTTGGTGACGAGCCTGGTACGCACGGTGGCGAAGTCGCCCTCGATCGTCTCGCCCAGGTAGCCGATCTTCTCGCCGCCGTAGACCTCGATCTTCGAGATGTACGAGCGCTCGAGGAGGTCGGCGAACAGTGCGGTGAACTCCTCACGCTCCGCGGGCGTCCGCGGCGGCCAGTGCCGCGCCAGCGAGCGCTTCGCCGTCTCGGAGAAATCGAAGATGTCGTTGGCGATCTTGCGGACCGCGCCCCGCCGCGCCGTGACCTTGCTTTCCTTTTTCAGCTCCGGGTCCTCGAGGACCCGGACGACCCGGTCGATCTGAGTGCGGAGGTGGTCCGTCGGCTGACCGGCCCCGGCCTCAGCCGGCGCGAGCAGCAGCACGAGTGCGGCGGCGGCGACGAAACCGCGGCGACCGAACATCATCGACGCCCCCTCGTTAGATCCTTCCGAAGATATATTTCGACAAGAGCTCCTCGAAATCAACGGGCGCCTCGACCTCGCGGATCTTTCCGCGGGGTGGGATGATCCGGTCGGAGCCGCCCGGGCTGATGCGCAGGTACTTTTCGCCGATCAGCCCCTTCGTCTTGATCGACGCGATCGAGTCCTCCTGCAGCTTCACGCCCGCGTGGATCCGGAGCGTCACCCGCGCCTGATAGTCGGCGAGGCCGATCGCCTCGACGCGCCCGATCTCGACGCCGGCGATCTCCACGGTCGAGCCGGCCTTCAACCCGCCCACCGACGGGAAATCGGCGGTGACGACGTAGCCGGTGGCGCCGAGCAACGAGACCCGCCCGAGTTGAATCGAGAGGTACGCCAACCCCGCGATGCCGATCAGCACGAAGAGTCCTACGGCGATGTTGACGCGCGCTCGTTCCATCAGCGTCCCTCCGCGTTCTCCGGCTCGCCCCGGATGAACTGGCGCACGACCGGATTCGACGAGGCCTGGATGGCCGGCGGCGGGCCCACCTCCGCGATCCGGCCCTCGTGCAGCATGGCCACGGTGTCGGCGATCTCGAAGATCTCCGGGATTTCGTGGCTCACCATGACGGCCGTGAAGCGGAACTTCTGGTGAAGGTCGAGGATCAGGTGGTGGATGGTGTTGACCAGGATCGGGTCGAGGCCCGTCGTCGGCTCGTCGAAGAACACGATCTCGGGTTCGGTGACGAGGGCGCGCGCGATCGCCACGCGCTTGCGCATCCCGCCCGAGATCTCGGCCGGATACTTGGCGCCCATGCCCTCGAGCCCCACCTGGTGGAGGGCCGCCTCGACCCGGCGGACAATCTCCGGGCGCGGCAGGTGGAGCTTCTCCCGGAGCGGGAACGCCACGTTCTCCGCGCACCGCATCGAGTCGAAGAGCGCGCCCCCCTGGAACACGACGCCGTAGCGCTGCCGGATCTCGTCGAGCGCGCGCCCGCGGAGCCCGGTGATCTCGACGCCGTCCACCAGCACCCGGCCCGCGTCGGGGTGCAGGAGGCCGATCAGGTGCTTGAGCAGGACCGACTTGCCGCCGCCGCTGCGCCCGATGATGACCGTGATCGAGCCCGTCGGGACTTCCAGGTCGAGCCCGCGCAGCACCTGCTGGCGGCCGAACGATTTCGTCAGCCCCTGGACTTTGATCATAAGCTCGCCTCGGACGGCGGGGCCCCAGCCCCGCGACGTCCTGCGGCTCGCAATGCCATGCTCACGGCAGGACGGAGCCCATGAAGTAGTCCCAGACCAGGATGAGCACCGAGGAGAGGACGACCGCGTCGGTCGTCGCCTTCGCGACGCCCTCCGCGCCGTGACCGACGTTGAAGCCCTTGTAGGTGCAGACCCACGTCACGACCACGCCGAAGGAGAGCGACTTCCAGAACCCGGTCATGATGTCCTGCATGTCCACGAAGGTCTGCATCTCGCCGAAGTAGGTGCCCTGGGAGAGCCCGAGCAGCTCGACGCCCACGAGGTAGCCGCCGAAGATGCCGACGACGTCGAAGATCGCGGTCATCAGGGGGAAGGTGACGAGGCCGGCGAGGATCGAGGGCGCGACGAGATAGCGCAGCGGATTCAGCGCCATCACCGTGAGCGCGTCGATCTGCTCGGTGATGCGCATGATCCCGATCTCGGCGGTGAGCGCGGAGCCGGCGCGGCCGGTGACCATCAGCGCGGCGAGCACGGGCCCGAGCTCGCGGATCAGCGAGAGGGCCACGGCGGGGCCGAGGTACGCCTCCGAGCCGAACCTGACGAGCGTCAAGTACACCTGCAGGCCGAGGACCATGCCGGTGAACCCGCCCGTGAGCACGATGATCAGGAGCGAGCGGTAGCCGATGTAGTGGATCCGGTCGATGAACGCCCAGAACTTGAACGGCGGCGTGAGGATCGTCGCGAGCGCCTGCCCGAGGAACGTGCCGAACCGGCCGAGCGAGTCGACGACGTAGGTCGCCCGCTGGCCGAGGGCGTCCAGGGCGCGCAGCGCCAACGGGAGCGGTCGGTCCGTCATGCCCGGGTGCTGCGGTAGACCCCCAGCGCCCAGAGGGGGAAGTACTTCGCGTAGTAGTGATACTTCAGGAAGAAGACGCGCGGGAACCCCGTGCCGTTCCAGGACCGGTCCTCCCACGACCCGTCGGGGCGTTGCGTGCCGAGCAGGTACTCGACGCCGCGCTCGACCGCGGGGCCGCTCGTCCTGCCCGCAGCGAAGAGCGCCAGGAGCGCCCAGGCGGTCTGGCTCGCCGTGGAGTCGCCGACCCCGACGAACTCGGGGTCGTCGTAGCTCTCGCACGTCTCGCCCCAGCCCCCGTCCTTGTTCTGGTGACGCTCGAGCCAGCGCCGGGCCCGCTGGACGTACTCGTGGCGGAGGTCTTCGCCGATGGCCGCGATGCCGCGCAGGACCGACCACGTGCCGTAGATGTAGTTCACACCCCAGCGCCCTTCCCACGGCCCGTCGTGCCGCTGCGTCCTGCGCAGGAAGTGGAGGCCGCGCTGCACCGGCTCGAAGTCCTTGCCGTAGCCGAGCGTGCCGAGCAGCTCGAGGCCGCGCCCCGTCAGGTCCTCCGTGGAGGGGTCGAGGAGCGCGCCGTGGTCGGCGAAGGGGATGTTGTTCAGATAGAGGCGGTTGTTGTCGGCGTCGAAGGACGCCCAGCCGCCATCCTCGCCCTGCATCCCGAGAAACCAGCCGAGCCCGCGCTCCTTGGCCGCCTGCACCGCGCTGTCCAGGCCGCGGACCTTCTCGAGCCCCATCAACACCATCGCGGTGTCGTCGAGGTCGGGATAGAAGTCGTTGTGGTACTGGAAGGCCCAGCCGCCCGGGTGGACGTGCGGCCGTTTCACCTGCCAGTCGCCCGGCACGAGGATCTGGCGGTCGATCAGCCACTCGGAGGCGCGCCGGAGCGCCGGATCGTCCGGTGCCGTGCCGCTCTCGACGAGCGCGTTGATCGCGAGCGCGGTGTCCCACACGGGCGAGGGGCACGGCTGGTAGTTGATCTCGTCGCCGTCCTCGACGGCCAGCGCCTCGATCTCCTTGATCTGCCCCATGACGAGCGGGTGGTCGTCGGGATAGCCGAGGAGCCGCATGGCCAGGATCGAGTTCGCCATCGCCGGGTAGATGCCGCCGAGCCCGCCGGGGACCGCGAGGCGCTCCTCGAGCCACAGCCGCGCCGCGTCGATCGCGCGCTTGCGCAGGGGCCGCGTCGTGAACCGCTCCCAGATCTTGAGGCCGTCGTCCACGGCGATGAAGAAATTCTTCCAGAAGAGCTTGCGCCACGAGAAGGGCTCGGGCATGCGCGGAAAGCGCAGGCTCGTCGTCTCGCGGGACTCCGGCCAGAGCTCGTCGAGGCCGAGGTGGGGTGGCAACCACTTGACCGGCTTGCGGTCCATGATGACCAGGAGCGGCACGATCACGGTCCGCGACCAGTACGAGACCTCGTAGATGTTGAACAGGAAGAACGGGCGCGGCAGCAGCATGATCTCGGCCGGCATCGCGGGCACGCCGTTCCAGTCGTACTCGCCGAAGAGCGCCAGCTGGATCTTGGTGAAGACGCTGGCCTTCACCGGCCCGCCCATCTCGCGGATCCGTTCGCGCGCCGACGCCAGGGCCGGGTCGTCCGGGCTCACGCCGGCCATCTTCAGCGCGAAGTAGGCCTTGATCGTCGCCGACAGGTCCGTCGGGCCGCCCTCGAACAGGTTCCAGCCGCCGTCGGGGAGCTGGCGCCGGCGCAGGTAGCGGACGGCGCGGCGCTCCCGGTCGCGGTTGACGCGGTCGATGAGGTGGCAGAGCAGGAGGTACTCGGACGTGATGGTCGTGTCGGCCTCCAGCTCGCCGACCCAATGGCCGTCGGCGGCCTGGTGGGCGAGGAGCCAGGCCTGGGCGCGCGCGATCGCGTCGTTGATAGCTGTCACGAACGCCGATGGTAACATGTTGACTCGGCGACTGAAAACGCTCTTATGGACCTGGTCCTCGGCACGCTCGTGCTCCGTCCCTATGTGTTCGCGTTCCTGGCCCTTTTCCTGGCCGCCGGCGCCGCGGACCTCGGCTGGCGGCGCACCCTCGGCTTCGGCGCCGTGGTCTGGCCCGTGGCCTGGCTCGCGGAGTTCTCCTCCACGCGGATCGGGATCCCGTTCGGGCTCTACCATTACACGGGGGTGACGCGGGGACGGGAGCTCTACCTCGCGAACGTTCCCTTCATGGACTCGCTGTCATTCACGTTCCTCGCCTACGCCGCGCTCTGCCTCGCGCGGGCCACGCTCGGCCGCCGCCGCCCGTCGATCTTCACGCTGGCGCTCCTGACCGGGGTGCTCATGATGGCGCTCGACCTCGTCATCGACCCGCTCGCGGTCCGGGGGGACCGCTGGTTCCTCGGGCGGATCTTCTACTACCCGGAGGGCGGTGTGTACTTTGGGGTCCCGCTCTCGAACTTCGCCGGCTGGGTCGTCGTCGGCGCCGCCGGTGTCGGCGCATATCTCGGGCTCGCGGGCCGCCCGACCGGCGGACGTGTCTGGCCGGGAGTCGCGCTATACCACGTCGTGCTCGGCTTCAACCTGGCGGTGACCGCGTGGATCGGCGAGTGGGCGCTCGGCGCCGTCGGCGGGGCGATCCACGCCGCGATCGCCGTAACGATACGATGGGTGCAGCGTGAGGCCGGCCCGGCGCCGGGCCTCCCGAATCGAGGAGTGCAGCGCACATGAGCGTTCCGCTGACCCAGATGTGGGCGGTGACGTCCTACGTTCTCGGACAGAAGCTCCGCGGGCGCCGGCGCTACCCGCTCGTGCTCATGCTCGAGCCGCTCTTCCGCTGCAACCTGGCCTGCGCCGGCTGCGGGAAGATC
>JACPCG010000205.1 GCA_016179925.1 Candidatus Rokuibacteriota bacterium
GCTGGAGGCAATTCTGGCCGTAGGAGGTCCGGAACTTCATCCGCCCGACCAGCTTCACCAGTTCCGGATGCAGCCCGTGAACCCCGACCTCGAAGCAGGCTTTGTCTCCTTCGTCCTTGAGGTGCTGCTCCATCTCCTTCTTGACCTTCTCGACGACCTCCTCGATGCGCGCCGGGTGGATCCGGCCGTCGGCGATGAGGATCTGGAGCGCGCGCCGCGCGATCTCGCGACGGTAGGGGTCGTAGGCCGAGATCAACACGGCTTCCGGGGTGTCGTCGACGATCAAGTCCACGCCGGTGTGCTGCTCGAGCGCCCGGATGTTGCGTCCCTCGCGGCCGATGATGCGCCCCTTCATGTCGTCGGAGGGCAGGTCCACGACGGAGACCGCGGTCTCCACGGTGTAATCCGGCGCCAGCCGCTGGATGGTGGTGGCGAGGACCTCCTTCGCCTTCTGGTGGGCGGTCTCGCGCGCCTCCTCCTCGAGCCGCATGGCGAGGAGCTGCGCCTCGCGGCGCGCCTCCTGCTCCATGGAGGCCACGAGCTGGCGCTTGGCCTCCTCGGCCGTGAGCCCGGCGATCGTCTCGAGCTTGCGCTTCTGCTCCTCCATCGCGGTGGCGAGCCGGCCTTCCGTCTCGGCGATCGCCTTCTCGCGGCCGCCGAGGTCGCGCTCCTTGGCCGAGAGCTCGTTCATCCGCCGGTCGAGCTGGTCGAGCTTGCGCGCGAGCTCCTCTTCTTTGCCGAGGATGCGCTGCTCGATCTCCTGGAACTCGCGCTCGCGCCGGCGCGCCTCCTCCTCGAAGGCCGTGCGCGCCTTGAGGGCGGTTTCCTTCGCTTCGAGCTCGGCGGTCCTGCGGCGGTTCTCGGCCTCCCGCTCGGCGTCCCGGACGACCCGCTCGGCGTCGCGGATGATGCGCTCGGCGCGGGTGGAGGCCTCGCCCAGCTTCCGGTCGGTGATCAGCTTGTGGAGGAAAAACCCCAGGACGACCGCGAAGAGCGCAATTGCGGAGTCCAGAATGATCCAAATGTCATGCATTTCCGCAGTATAGGGGCCGGGTGGCGAGGGAGTCAAATCCCCGCCTCTGCCGTGTGCCGACGGTGTTTCGAACCTGGTATGACCAGGTGGGCGCCGTTAATTGGAGGGCTTCAGGCTTCCCCTTCGAGAGGGGCTTGCGCACCACCCTCTGTCACAGCTCCCCTTATGTTTACGAGGTTGAAACTTCCCCCCGGCATCACGAACAGCGCAGGGACGGTGCCTGTGTACCATGACCGGCGAGGAGGATGCAAGCCATGGAACCATCGAGTGTGAGACGCGAGTCCCGCGGCCCGGTGACGACGATCGTGCTCGACCGCCCCGAGCGGCGCAACGCGGTGGATCCGCCGACGGCCGCGGCGCTGCGCGCCGAATTCCGCGCCTTCGAGCGGGACCGGGAGGCGCGTGTCGCGGTTCTCTGGGGCGCCAACGGCACCTTCTGCGCGGGCTACGATCTCAAAGCCTTCGCCGCAGCTCCGCGGAGGCTCCGCCGCGCCTACGGTGAGGGCCCGATGGGCCCCACGCGGATGCGGCTCGGCAAGCCCGTGATCGCCGCCGTCGCCGGCTACGCCGTCGCGGGCGGGTTCGAGCTCGCGCTCTGGTGCGATCTGCGCGTGGTCGAGGAAGACGCGATCCTGGGCGTCTTCAACCGCCGCTGGGGCGTCCCGCTCGTCGACGGGGGCACCGTCCGCCTGCCGGCGATCGTCGGACTCGGCCGCGCGCTCGATCTGGTCCTGACGGGCCGGCCGGTGGACGCGCGCGAAGCCGAGCGGATCGGGCTCGCGAACCGTGTCGTGACGAAGGGCAAGTCGCGCGACGAAGCCGAGGCGCTCGCGCTCCGGATCGCCGGCTTCCCGCCGAACTGTGTCAAGAGCGACCGGCAGTCGGCCTACGACTCACTCGGCGTACGACTCGTCGCGGCGTTACGACGCGAGCACGCGCTCGGCATGCGATCGGCGGCCACGGGCGAGAGCCTGGAGGGCGCCAAGCGCTTCGCGGCGGGCGCCGGCCGCCACGGGGCCTTCGCCTAGGGCACCGTCGTTGAGATCATGTCAGGGACCGCCGCCACGCGGCCCGGGGCCGACGGGCACGTACGTCAGGGGTCGCGGGACCCGTTCCCGCCCCGTGGTCGCGAACGACGCGCGCCCGGATGGAGCCCAGCCGCCACCGGGCAGCGGACGCAGACCGCGTGGTCCCGCGACCCCTGTCGTGCGTGCCCGTCGGCCCCGTCGCGGGGCTAGGCGGGCTCCTTCGGCGTCGCTTGCTCGAGCATCGCGACGAGGGCGGAGAGGCGCTTGCCCACGTCGCTCTCGTCGCGCGAGGAATCGTCGCGCGCCTTGAAGAGCTCGTCGGTGATGTCGAGCGCGGCCAGCGCGAGCGCCGTCATCGGGTCCTTCACGCCCGACCGCTTGAGCGCCGTCACCCGCTCGTCGATGTACTTCGCAAGCGCGCGGATGTAGTCGGGCAACTCCGCGGTGCGGATGGTCAGCGTCTGGCCCAGGAGCTGGAACTCGACGCGCCGGGGCTCGCTCATTGTAACGGGGTCCGCGAGGCCGGCGTGGACCGTGGGTGGCCTGCCGCAGGCGCACGGGGCGTCATTCGGTCGTGTCCAGGTCGAGCTTCGCAAGGTCCCTGAGGATCGCGTCCACCTGGCCGAGGGCCTGCCTGCGCTCCTCGCCCAGGCGCTTCACCTCGCGCTTGAGCTGGGCGTTCTCCTCCCGGAGGCGTGCCAACGCCTCGGCGGCGCGGCGCACCGCCTCCTCGAGCTGGGCCAGCCGCTCGACGACGCTGTCGCCCATCAGGCGCTCCTCCCCATCAGGCGCTCCGGAGCGTGATGCGGAACGTCTCCGTGATCCGGCGCGCGACGCGCTCCTGGATCCGGTTCACCTCGTCATCCGTCAGCGTACGGTCCTCGGCCTGGAACGTGAGCCGCCACGCGAGGCTCCGCCGGCCGTCGGGGAAGCCGAAGACGTCGAAGAGCGTGAGCCGCCTCACGAGCGGCCCGGCCTCGCGCGCGAGCGCGGCCTCCACCTCGGCGGCCGTCAGCGCCTGGCCGGCGCCGACGAGGAAGGCGAGGTCGCGCTGCACGGCGGGGAAGCGCGGGAGCGGCTGGTAGCGGAGCGAGACCTGGCCGGTCGCCAGCGCGACATCCAGGGCGATCGCCGCCGCGAACACGGGCGCGGCGATCCCGAAGGCCTCGCGCGCCGCCGGCGCGACTTCGCCGAACTCGGCCGCCAGCCGGCCGTCGCCGGTCACGAGCGTGCCGTGACGGTCGGGCTCGAAGCCTCCGAGCCTCCCGGCGCCGCCGGGCGTCGTCGTGACGCCGAGCGTCTCCAGGACGTGCTCGGCGAGCCCCTTGGCATCGTACACGTCCGCCGTCGCGCCGCCGCCGGTCCACGCCGGCTCGGCGCGCGCGCCCGTGAGCGCGATCGCCGCCCAGCGCGGCTCGCGGGCCCCGGTCTCGCTCGTCGCGGGCTCGTAGGTCTTGCACAGCTCGAAGAGGCCGACGTCCGTCTGCCGGCGCCTCACGTTGGTCGAGACCGCGCCGAGCACGCCCTCGAGCGGGTGGGTGCGCAGGAGCGAGGCGTCCTGGCTCAGCGGGTTGAGGAGCTGGAGCGCCGGCGGCGCGTGGGTACCGGCGAGCACGGCCGCGCGCCCGGGGTCGCTGAAGCTGTGGGTGACGGCCTCCATGAGCCCGGCGGCGACGAGGGCCTGGCGCACGGTCTGCGCCTGGCGGAGGGTCGGCGGGTGGGTGACCACCTCGATCGCGCCGCCGGGCAGGGTCGTGGGGATCTTGTCGTAGCCCCAGACGCGGATCAGCTCCTCGACGAGGTCGTCCTCCATCGCAAGGTCGCGCCTGAAGCTCGGCACGCTGACCTCCAGGTCGGCCCCACGGGCGCGCGTGGGCAGCCCGAGCCCGGTGAGGATGCGCTCGGCCTGGGCGCGCGTGGGCGCCGTGCCGAGGACGCGCTTCACGCGCGACATCCTGAGCCGGATCCGCGGTGACGTTCGCTTCTTCGGATACGCGTCCACCATGCCCCGCGCGATCGTGCCGCCCCCGAGCTCGGCGATGAGCTGGGCGGCGCGGGCGGAGGCGACGACGAGCGCCTCGAGGTCGGCGCCGCGCTCGAAGCGGTACGCGGCGTCCGTCTTGAGGC
>JACPCG010000206.1 GCA_016179925.1 Candidatus Rokuibacteriota bacterium
TTGCCGTTCTCGTAGATGATGGCGTGGCCGTCCCAGGCGAGGTCGGTGGTCGACTCGCCGGGGCCGGCGGCCGAGTAGAGATAGGCGGCGAGGCAGCGCGCCGACTGGCCCGCCACCAGCTGATGGCGGTAATCGGCCTTGGCGACGGTGATGTTGGAGGCCGAGAGGTTGAGGAGCACGGTGGCGCCGGCCAGCGCGGCGTAGGTCGAGGGCGGGAGCGGGACCCAGAGGTCCTCGCAGATCTCGACGTGGAAGGTCGCCAGCGGCTGCTCCTCGATCTGGAACAGGAGGCGGCTGCCGAACGGCACGCCGCGCTGGCCGCCGAGCTCGATCCCGTCGCGCAGCGCGGTGTCGGCGGGGCTGAACTGGCGCAGCTCGTAGAACTCGCGGTAGTTGGGAATGTAGGTCTTCGGAACCACGCCCAGGATCCGTCCACGAGAGAACACGACGGCGCAGTTGTAGAGGTGGTGATCGACCGCCAGCGGCATGCCGACCACGCCGATCAGCGGCCAGGCGGCGGAAGCGCGCACGACCTCGCCGAGGGCGTCCTGGCAGGCCTCCAGCAGGGCGCGCTGCTGGAACAGGTCCTCGCACGAGTAGGCGGACAGGCAGAGCTCGGGGAACAGGACCGCCACCGCCCGTCGCTCCGCCGCCTGTCCTGCGAGCGCGATCACGTCCCGCGCGTTGAACGAGGGGTCGGCCACCTTCACCCGCGGAATGGCCACGGCGGCCCGGATCAAGTCGTGATTGTAGAGGTTGAAGAAGTCCTCGCCGGCTCTCACGGTCTGCCAAGGATACCGCGAAGCCCCGGCTTGTGGGTGCGAGGCGCGACCGTCAGCAGACCGGATGCTCGCCCCGCGCCAGCTCGGCGCGGAAGGCCGGCAGACGCGCGATCTCCGCCTCCGCGACGTCCGCAACGACCGCCTCGACATCGGACAGCGCCAGCCCCTCCGGCAGAACCACCTGGACGCCCGTCCACGGCCGGTCCACGGGCTCGCCGATCCGCGCCGCGAGGTGGACGTAGACCTCCTCGAGCGCCGGACAGCGCGCGTGGATCAGTTGCGCCAGGCGGTGGCTCAACACGCTGTAGACTTTCCCGACGTGGGCGACGGGATTCTTGCCGGGCGCCGCTTCGCCGCCGGTCGGCCGCGAGAAGGCGATGAGCCCGTTCGCGCGGTTGCCCCGTCCCACCTGGCCCGAGTCGGCGTCCTCGGCCGAGGTCCCGGTCAGGACGAGATACACGCCCTCCGCGCCGCGCCCGGGGCGATCCAGCGTGTTCAGCCGCCAGGCGATCTCGAAGGGCACCGAGGCGAAGCGTCGGGCGAGCGCGGCCAGCACCTCGTCCTTCCGCTGGAAATACGCGCGCTCCGACGGGGTGGGGACGCAGAGCATCGGCATCGCGACCGTCAGCGCGACGCGCGCGTCCTGGCGGGCGGCGAACACCTTGACGTCCTCTCCCGTGTCCGGGAACGCCGCCTTGAACTCCGGGCCGTTGAGGAAGCGCTCCACCGCGAGCACGAGCTGCTCGGTCGGGCTGAGCGGCGCATAGCCGGAGGCCCCGCAGGTGTCGTTCGACAGGATTTCGCTCGCGCGCGCCTCGAAGATCCGCCGGAGCTCCGCCGAGCCCGGTGCCAGGACGAGGCGCACGCAGAGGTCCTTCCCCGGACGGACGTGCGGGAGACGCGCGGCGACCCACGCCTCCACCGCCGCGCGCGCGGTCTGCTCGACGGGCAGCCGCGTGCCGTCCACCTCGAAGGTCGCCCGGTCGCCGACCACGAGCTCCATCGGCTGCGTCAGCTCGCCCCAGCCGAACCCCTTGCGGCACTGGCCTGCGGCCAGCAGCGCCTTGTCGATGTTGTAGTGGAGGATCGCGCCCGCCTCCGCGAGGTACATCCGGTTGAGCGCCAGCGAGATCGCCTCGACGAGGGCATCGCAGATCGTGTCGGGGTGGCCGAGCCCCTTGCGCTCGACCAGCTCGATCCGCCGCCGGGCCACCGGCGTCTCGCGCAGCGCCTCCAGAACGAGCGACGTCCGCCGGTCACCCAACGCCGCCGGCCCTCCGCGCTGCCGTCGGCGTCTCCCGGGCCGCGTAGTGGGCGCGGCAGTCTCCTTCCCGCCCGCGGACCACCCGCTGGCCGGCGAGCGGTCCCCGTGTCTCGGTCACGACGGTGCGCTGGCCCTCGGGCTCGCTGTCCGTGTGGAAGTCCTCGTCGAGCTCCGCGACGGTGTCCGCCGCGCGCCGGTAGGCCCGCACGCGGAACGGATTGGCCTGCTGCTCCTCGAGGATCCGGGCGGCCTCGCGAAGCCGCTCGGCGATGGGCTGGTTCTCGGCTCTGCCCACGGGCCCGTCAGCGCGCGCCGCGCTGCTCCGCGATCATCTCCTGCATGAGGCGCTTGGCCCGGAGCAGCTCGGCGCGGCGCCTGGCGCCGAGCCCCTTCCCGGCCCGGTTGATGAAGAAGAGCAGCATGCGGAGGCCGGACGTCGGGCCCTTCGGGCTCACGCGCCTGGAGGCGAGCACCCGCGCGATGGTCGGCGCATCCCGGGTGAACAGGCCCGCCGGCGGGGCGGTCGACACGGTCGTCACCGTATGGACCCAGCGGCGCGTTCCACGCTCGGTTTTCCTCGCGGAGGTCTTCAAGCGGCGCTCACGCCCAGACACCGGCGATCGCCTCCTTGCACACGGGGCAGCGCCCGTTCTCGAGGGCGTTCTCGGTCACCCTGAATCCCCGGCGGCGCAGGAGCCAGCGGCCGCAGGTCGGACAGGCCGTGTTCTCGAGGGGGTCGCCAGGGACGTTGCCCGTGTAGACGTAGCGGAGCCCGGCCTGCCGGCCGATCTGCGCCGCCCGGTGGAGCGTGCTCACCGGGGTCGGCGGCGCGTCCATCATCTTGTACGCCGGGTAGAACGCCGAGACGTGCCACGGGATCTCGCGGTCCACCGAGACGAGCCATCGGGCGAGCGCCCCGAGCTCGTCGTCGCCGTCGTTTCGCCCGGGGATCAGGAGCGTCGTCACCTCCACCCAGAGGGAGCGCTCGCGCATTCGCCGGATCGTCTCGAGCACCGGCGCGAGCGTGGCGCTGCACACCTTCCGGTAGTAGCGGTCGGAGAAGCTCTTGAGGTCCACGTTCGCGCCGTGGAGCACCGGGGCGATCAGCGCGAGCGCCTCGGCGGTCATGTAGCCGTTGGTCACGAAGACGTTCCGGAGCCCGGCCTCGACGGCGAGGCGGCTCGTCGCGAGTGCCAGCTCGAAGAAGATCGTCGGCTCAGTGTAGGTGTAGGCGATCGTGGCGCAGCGCGCGGCGCGGGCCGCCGCGACGATGGCGCGCGGCGAGGTCAGCTCGCCCGGCATGGGCCCGGATCGCTCGCGGGGCCACTGGGCGATCGCCCAGTTCTGGCAGAAGCGGCAGTGGAAGGAGCAACCGACGGTCGCGATCGAGTAGGCCAGGCTCCCCGGGAGGAAGTGGAAGAACGGCTTCTTCTCGATCGGGTCAACCTCGGCGGCGACGATCCGGTCGGCGACGAGCGTCACGAGCGTGCCGTCCACGTTCTGCCTGACGCCGCAGATCCCGCGCAGGCCCGGACGGATCCGGCAGCGGTGGGCGCAGAGGCCGCAGACGACGCCGCCGTCCGCCTGCCGTTCCCAGAGCAGCGCCTCGGGCGCCGACGGCGGCGCGAGCGTGGTGTCGTCGACGGTGGCCATGCCTCATGCCCCTCCCGAGCGGGGTCGCCCGACGCAGCCCAGGCCCAACGGCTCTTCCCCTCGCGCCATCTGCAGCGCCGTCCTGAGGGCGCGGTCCTCGAAGGCGCCCACGACCACGGTGCCGAGGCCCGCCGCCACGGCCTGGAGACAGACGTTCTGGGCGGCGTGCCCCACCTCCATGTGTCCTAGGCGGCCGCCGCGCGGCAGTCGCGGACGAACTCGTCGACGGCCGAGCCGACGGTCTCGCGGACGGTGATCAGCGACCCCGCCGTCACGATGCCGATCGCCTGCGGCGCGCACCAGGTGACCGCGAGCGCCCGGACGGCCGGATCGCGGGCCAGACGGGCCGCCTGCCAGAGCTCCAGCCGGATGCTCCTCGAACGAGGTGTGCATATGTTCACTCTGGGCCGACGATCGCGAGATCACGACAGAGCAAGTCGGATGCCGTTCCCCGGGGTGAATGAAA
>JACPCG010000103.1 GCA_016179925.1 Candidatus Rokuibacteriota bacterium
CTCGTCGAGCGGAATGGCGAGCGGGATCGCGCCGACGCCCGTGATCTTCACGCTAGTGTCCCGTTCCTGAAATCATGTTAAGAACTACCGTCACGCCCGTCGGCCCCACCGCACGATCGTTACCATGATTTCGCAGACGCGACACTAAAGATCCCCCAGCCCCAGCTCGGTCCAGCGCTCGCGGACGCGCGCCTCGTCCTCGGGCGCCGGCCGCACCGTCGGCGGGAAACGCTCCCCGCCCCATTCGGGCCGCCGCTCGAATTTCCACGAGCGCGTGGCGTCGATCAGCACGCGGTTCCAGAGCCCGGTCCCGAGCTGCGCGACGTCGCGGTCCGCGAGCGGCGTGCTCGGATCGATGGGCGAGCCGAAGATCCCCGGGAAGACGATGAGGCCGCCCTCGCCCGCGTTCACGCGGTGGGCGAACGCCCAGTCGACCTGCTCGTAGGACGACGGGTCGATGTCCTCCTCGACCACGGTCACGTGCTTGTAGCGGAACTGGGCGGCGCTGTTCCCCCACAGCGCGGCGGCGATCTGCTTGGGCTGGCCCTGGTACGCCTTCTTGATCTGCACGACGATGTTCACGCCGTTGGTGATCGGCGGCACGAAGACGTCGCGGATCCCCGGGATGCCCGCCGCGGTGAGGATGTTCCACGCGATCGCGGCGCGCTGGACGGAGGACATCACGCTGTTCTCGCTGTACGAGCCCGGCAGCGTGCCCTCGAGGCAGCCGCGGAAGATCGGGTCGCGCCGGTGCGTGAGGCACGTGATCCGCATCGTGGGTCGCGGCGTCGGGATGTCGGAGACGTAGCCGGTGAACTCCCCGAACGGTCCCTCCGTCTCGTAGGTCGCCGGATCGTCGCTGATGACGCCTTCGACGACGATCTCGGCGCCCGCGGGGACGTCCAGGTCCACCGTCTCGCAGCGCACCAGCTCGACCGGCTCCCCGCGGTAGGCGCCCATCACGTCCCACTCGCACACGCCCGCCGGGATCGGCGAGCCCGCGAGAAACGGCATGATCGGGTCCCAGCCGATCACGCACGCGACGGGCATCGGCTCGCCGCGCGCCGCATATTTCAGGAAGTGCTGGCCCCAGTGCTGGCCGCCCTTGATGAGGAGAAACGGCGTCGTGTCCTTCCGCCCGATCATGCCGCGGTAGATGCCGACGTTCATCACCCGCGTGTCGGGATCGCGCGTGACGATGCCCGAGAACGTATGGATGTAGCGTCCGCCCTCGCGGAAGTGCCACTTCGGGACAGGCAGCTCCGTCTGGTCCACCGCGTCGCGAGGGACCACGACGTCCTTTACGGGGCCCGTCGCGACGATCCGCGGCGGAATCGTCTCGCGGTTCTTCGTCGTGACGTGCTGGACCAGGTCGCGGTTCGGGACATCCTTGGGAAAGCCGAGCGCCAGGGCGAGCCGGGGGAGGCTCCCGAGCCCGCTGGCGAGGAGCTTCGTGCAGCGCCCGGTCCGGTAGCCCTTGATGTTCTCGAAGAGCAGAGCCGGCCCTTTCTTCTCGAGGACGCGGCGGGTGATCGCGCCAAGCTCGCGGTCCCAGTCCACGAGGGCGCCGATCCGGCGGAGCTCCCCCTCCTTCTCCAGGAGCCCGATCCACTGGCGCAGGTCCATGAAGCTCATGGGAAGGCGATCGTATCACGCCTGCCGCGCCCCGCCGCGGGTGCGGCGCGCCGCCGCCCTTGCGCGACGAGCACCAGCACGAAGCACGCGAGGCCGACCACGTCGCCCAGCGCGCCGGGGAAGATCAGCAGCACGGCGCCTCCGAGGAGGGCGGCGCGCTCCCAGAGGCGGGTGGGCGCGCGGAGGTAGCCGATCACGCCGGCGCCGAGCATCACGATCCCGAGCGTCGTCGCGAGCGTCCGCAGCACGATGTGCGCCACGCTCGACTTCAGCAGCAGGAGCGCCGGGTCGTACGCGAAGCTGAACGGGATGATGAACCCCGAGAGGGCCAGCCCCATCGCCATCCACTGCGTCTTCCAGACGTCGGCGCCGGCGATCGACGACGTCGCGTAGGTCGAGATCGCCGTCGGCGGCGTCAGGTCCGCCAGGATCCCGAAGTAGAACACGAACATGTGGGCGGCGAGCACCGGGACGCCGAGCTGGACGAGCGCCGGTGCGGCCATGATCGACGTGATGATGTAGGTGGCCGACGTCGGCAGCCCGGTGCCGAGCACGAGCGCCGCGACCATCGTGAGGAGCAGGGTCACGAGCAGGCTCCCCTGCGAGACGCCCACGATGCCGCTCGCGAGCTTGAGGCCGAGCCCGGTGATCGCCACGACGCCGACCACGATGCCGACGGTCGCGCACGCGAGCGCCACGGGCATCGAGTTCTGGGCGCCATCGACCAGCACGGTCACGGCCTTCGCGGGGCCGATCCGCGTTTCGCGGCGCACCCAGCTCGCGACGACCGCGACGACGAGCGCCCAGAAGCCGCCGAAGAGCGGGGAGGCGCCGGCGACGAGGAAGTAGATGAGCACGAGCGGCCCGGCGAGCAGGTGGGCGTCGCGCCGCAGCACGGCGACGGGCCGCGGCAGCTCGGTGCGCGAGAACACGGGCAGACCCTGCCGCGCCGCCTCGAAGTGCACCATCGTCCCGACGGCGACGAAATAGAGCACGCCCGGGATCACCGCCGAGACGACCACGGACCAGTACGGCAGGCCGAGCGTCTCGGCCATGATGAACGCGGCGGCGCCCATGACCGGCGGGATGAGCTGCCCGCCCATCGAGGCCGTCGACTCGACGCCGGCCGCGAACTCCGGCCGGTAGCCGGCGCGCGTCATCAGCGGGATCGTGAACGAGCCCGTCGTCACCGCGTTGGCGATCGCGCTGCCGTTGACCGTGCCGAAGAGCCCGCTCGAGATGACGGCGACTTTGCCCGCGCCGCCGCGCGTGCCCCCCGCGATCGCGAGCGCGATGTCCGTGAAGAAGCGGAGCAGCCCGCCGTGCATCATCACCGCGCCGAAGACGACGAACAGGAAGATGTACGTCGCGGAGACGAGCGTCGGGATGCCGAAGACGCCCTCGACCGTCAGCATCTGGAGGTCGACGAACTTCAGGGCGAGGACGCCCCCGTGCGAGAGGAAGCCCGGCAGCCACGGGCCCGCGAACGCGTAGGCGATGAACGCGAGCGCGAGCACGACCAGCGCGCCGCCGATGTGACGGCGGGAGGCCTCGAGCAGCAGCAGCATGAAGAGGACCGAGACCGCGACGTCGAGCATGCGTGGGTCGTCCACCATCGCCATGCGCGTGACGAGGAAGCGGTTCCACGCGACGAAGTGCGCGCCGCAGGCGAGCGCGGCCAGCGCCCCGAGGCCGTCGAGCCAGCGCCGCCGCGCCGTGAGCGGCGCGGACGACGCCGGCGTGAGGAAGCCGAGGGCCGTCGCGAACGCCACGTGGACCGGCAGCTGGATCAGCAGGTCGAACATGCCCTGCTTGGCGGTGTAGAGCTGGAAGAGCGACCAGACGATCGCCAGCCACGCGCGCGGCGAGCGGAGGTCAGGCACGGCGGAGGGCCTCCCAGATGCGGGCGGGCGTCAGCGGCAGGTGCCGGATCGTGACGCCGAGCGGCGCCAGCGCGTCCTCCACGGCGTTGGCGATGGCGGCGAGCGACGGGATCGCGCCCCCCTCGCCCACGCCCTTGGCGCCGAGCGGCGTGCGCGGCGACGGCGTCTCGAGCGCCTCGACGCGGAAGGCGGGCACGTCCAGGGCCGTCGGCTTCAGGTAGTCCATGAACGTCGTCGTCAGGAGCTGGCCCTCGTCGTCGTACACGAATTCCTCGAGCAGCGTCGCGCCGATCCCGTGGGCCGTCGAGCCGTGGACCATCCCCTCGACCAGAAGCGGGTTGATCTCGCGCCCGCAGTCGTGGGCGATCGCGTACGTGAGGAAGCGGAGCGCGCCGGTCGCGCGGTCGACCTCGACCGCCGTCACGTGCGCCGAGTTCGAAAACGTGAGCTGGACGCCCACGCGGCGCCCGGCATCCGGCCGCGTCGCCGCCGGGTTGACGTAGTAGTAGCGCGCCTCGAGTCCGCCCGCGGCGCCCGGCGGGAGCGCGAGCAGGTCCCGGTAGGCCGCGCCCGCGACCTGCGCAAGCGTGACGCGCCGCCCGGGTACGCCGCGGACCCCGACCGCGCCCGCGCGGAGTTCGAGATCGTCCGGCGCCGCCTCCAGCACGTGCGCCGCGATCGCGAGGATCTTCTCGCGCACGGCGCGCGCGGCGCCGACGATCGCGCCCGTGTCGGTGCCGGAGAACTTGTTCGAGAAGTTGCCCGACGAAAACATCCACGGGTTCTCGTGCGAGTCGAACCACGGGCTCACCACGACGTCCGGCGGCGTGACGCCGAGCTCGTCGGCGACGATCTGCGCGATCACGGTCGGGTAGCCCTGGCCGCTCGCGACGTTGCCCGTCGCCACGCGCACGCTCCCGTCGAGCTCGACGCGCACGAGCGCGGCCTCGCCCACGCCCGAGGTGCCTCCCTTGCCCGTCGCGAGCATGTAGGACGACAGGTTCGACGTGCTCGGCTCGACGGCCGCGGCGAGGCCGATGCCCACCAGGCGGCCCTCGCGGCGCGCCGCGGCCTGCGCCGCGCGCAGGCCCTCGTAGTCGGCGAGCGCGAGCGCGCGGCGCAGCGTCTCGGGGAAGTCGCCGCTGTCGTACGAGGCGCCCACCGGCGTTTCGTACGGGAATTCCGACGGCGGGATGAAGTTCGCGAAGCGCAGCTCGGCCGGATCGCGGCCGAGTCGGCGCGCGGCCAGGTCGACGAGGCGCTCGATCGCGAAGCACATCGCGGGCTTGCCGATGCCACGATTCGCGCCCGACGGGCACTTGTTCGTCAGCACCGAGTACGCCTCGAAGCGCACGGCGCCGATCCGGTAGCAGTTCACGATGTTGCCGAGCTTGAGCAGGCTGTGGAGCGTCGGGTTCTGGAGGTTCGCCCCCTCGTCCACGATGTCGCGCAGCGCGATCGCGAGGAAGCGCCCGTCGCCGTCGAGGGCGAGCGCCGCGTCCATCACCCCGTTCGCCCCGTGCGCGAGCGCCGAGAGGTTCTCGCGGCGGTCCTCGACATACTTCACGGGCCGGCCGGTCGCCCGCGCGAGCAGGGCCGCCAGGATCAGGTACGGCGCCTTCCGCTTGTTGCCGAAGCCGCCGCCGATGTCGAGCGCGAGCAGCCGGAGCCGGTTCTGCGGGATGCCGAGCGCCGCCGCCACCACGCCGCTCGTGAGGCCGGGGCGCTGATCGTTGCTCCAGATGGTCACGAGCCCGGTGCCGGACTCGACGTGCGCGATCACGCCGAAGGTCTCGAGCGGGGTGGAGACGTAGCGGTGGATCGTGAAGCGCTCGCGCACGACCGTGCGCGCGGCGGCGAAGGCGCCGTCCACGTCGCCGTAGGTGAGCGTGTCGTGCCAGAGCACGTTGCTCCCCATCTCGTCGAAGAGCACGGGCGCGTCGGGCTCGAGCGCGCGCTCGGGGTCGACCACCGCGGGCAGCCGCTCGTACTCCGCGCGGATCAGCTCGACCGCGTCCTCCGCCGTCGCGCGGTCGCACGCCGCGACCGTCGCGACCGGCTCGCCGACGTAGCGGACGCGGCCGACCGCGAGCGGGTAGGTCCGCGGCGGCGTCGGGATCGGGATGAGCGGGGAGAGCGCCGGCATCGCCCGCGCGACGTCCTCGCCGGTGAGCACGGCGGCGACGCCCGGCAGCGCGGCGGCGCCGCTCGCGTCGAGCCGCACGAGGCGTGCGTGCGCGTGCGGGCTCCGCAGCATCGCGACGTGGAGCATGCCGGGGAATCTGAGGTCGTCGATGTAGGTCGCGCGGCCCCGCAGGAAGCGCGGGTCCTCGAGGCGCTTGAGCGGCCGGCCGACCCACCCGGCGGGCGCCGCGCGGCCGCTCACGCGCGCCGCTCCCCGGCCCGCGCGGCCGCCCAGCGCACGGCGCGCACGATGTTCTCATAGCCGGTGCACATGCAGAGGTTGCCCGCGAGCGCCTCGCGGATCTCGGCCTCGCTCGGGTCCGGCACGCGCGCGAGCAGGTCCACCGCCGTGAGGACCATGCCGGGCGTGCAGAACCCGCACTGGAGCCCGTGGCACTCCCAGAACCCCTGCTGGACCGGATGGAGCTCGTCGCCCGCGGCAAGCCCCTCGATCGTCGTGACGCGCGCCCCGTCGGCCTGCACCGCGAGCAGCAAGCAGCTCCGCACGGGCACGTCGTCGAGCAGCACGGTGCACGCTCCGCACGCCCCGTGCTCACACCCCGCGTGCGTCCCGGTGAGTCCCCACTCCTCGCGCAGGCAGTCGAGCAGGCTCAGGCGCGCGTCCACCGTCGCGGCCCGCGGCGCGCCGTTGACGGTCACGGCGATCGCGTGGCGGGTCATGCTCCGTCGGGCGCCGCGAGACCGACGAGCGCGCGGGCGGCGGCGCCGAGGATCAGGGCCGCGGAGGGGCCGCCGGCTATTTCATCCACCCCTTCTCGCGGTAGGCGCGCTCGGCGCCCGGATGGAGCGGCAGGCCGACCCTCGCCGGCTGCCAGGCGGTTCTGGGATCGAACTCCGCGAGTCCGGCGTGGCCGCGCACGAGCGCCTCCTTGTTCTCGATGACCGTCTTCGTGACGGTGTACGCGACGGGCTCGGGGAGGTCCCGGTTCGTGATCAGCACCGTCGGGAAGCCGACCGTCGCGACCGGCTGCGTCTGGTTCTTGAACGTGTCCGCGGGCATCGTCTCGGGCGAGTAGCCGAGGGCGGCGAGCCCTTTGATGCGTTCGGGCTCGAGCGGGAGGAACTTGACGTCCGTGAACGTCGCGATCTCGGTGATCGAGGGGTGCTTCGGCGTGATGACCGCGATGAGCAGGTCGCCGTGGCCGTCCTTGATCCCATCCACGATGACCTTGTAGCCGACGTGCGCGACCGACCCACCCTGGCTCTTCAGGTCGGCGTAGGTGAGGCCGTACTCGCGCAGGAGCTGGCGGGCACCGAACTCGCCGAGCGAGCCGACCGGGAGCGTGTAGAGCTTGACCGGCACCTTGCGGGCCTTGATGTCCGTGAGCGAGCTGACGTCGAGCTTCTTCGTGGCGAGCGCGACCAGGTAGTAGGTGTCGAGGCCGCCGACGAGCCCGCGCAGGTTCTCGATCTTGGTGTCGTACGCCTCCTTGCCCTCGGAGGCCCAGCGGTTCGTGACCGTGAACGAGAGTCCGAGCGGCGTCTCGTTCCTCGCCACGAGCTTGGCGTTGCCGACGCCGCCCGAGAACGGCTTGACGTCGACGTTCGAGCCGGCCGGCAGCGTCTGGCGCAGGAGGCCGGCGATCGTCGCGCCGTAGACGTACCAGGCGGTGCCCTGGCTCAGCGTGGAGAACGGCAGGTTCACGGGTTGCTGCGCCGACGCGGCCAGCGCGCCGGCGCCGAGGATCGACAGGAGCGCCATCAGGGCGGTTACGCTGCGCAGGTGTTTCATCGTCACGCCTCCTCTGTCTCGCGTCTCAGACGAGCGCGAGCTTCGCATCGTGGGTTTGCGTCTCGTCGAGGGCGCCGACCTGGCGGCCCGTCGTCCGGAGCGTCGCCGCGTAGGGCGACGGCCCCCGCCGCCGGAGCCACTCGATGAGCGACGGCGCCCCGGCGCCCTTCGGGGCGACGAACTCGAAGACGTGCGGACCGATCTCGAAGCGCACGCCGGCGCCATCGAGGTCGAGCCGCTCGATCTCCCGTCCCGGCCGGCCGAGGACCTCGGCGTACCAACGCCGGACCGTCGCGACATCCTCGACGGCCACCGTCACCGTGCCGATGCCGGTCACGCCGTTGGCGTGGGTGTGCTGGCGCGGGATACGCTCCCCGCGCGGGGTCTCGTCCTGGATCAGGAACGGCGCAACGCCGCGGTGCCCGGTCCGCGGGATCGACAGCACCCACCGGAGCTGGTAGCCGTCCGGGCGCACGCGGCTGAGCGGCGCCGGGTCGTCGATTGCGACGCCGGCCTTGCGAAACGCGGCCGTGTCGCCGAGCAGGTCGTCGGTCTGCATGCAGAAGTCCACGAGGCCCCCGCCCTTCCGGAGCGGCCCCCACCACCGGTGCGAGGGGTTTGCTTCGTAGAACGCGATCAGCTCGATGTATGAGCCGTCGGTGAAGGCGATCAGCGCGTTGTGGGTGCCGACCGGGTGGCGGCCGCCAGGCACCACCGTGAACCCGAGCGCTTCGTAGCTCTTCTTCGCGGCCTCGAGCTCCGGGACGGCGATGACGATGTGGTCGATGCCCTGGATCATCCGCGTCCTCCGAATGCCGGCGCCACCTCGGCGAGGAAGCGCTTGAACTGTCCCCGCTGGTCCCAGGAGGTGAGACGCAGCGCCATGTGCCCGACGCCCGCGGCGACGTAGGCGCGCAGCTCCTCGACGCACTCGGTCGGGCTCCCCGCGACCGTCCACTGCTCGACGAACTTCGCGCTGAAGTTCGCCGTGTAGTAGGTGTCGAGGAACGTCTTCGACTCCTCGAGCGCCCTCCGGCGGTCCTCGTTGATGTTGAGGTTGTGGTAGAGCGCGCTCCCGAGCGTCGCGGGGTCGCGCCCCTCCTCGCGGGCCATCGCCTGGATGCGCGCGAACTGCGCGCGGAACTCGTCCGGCGAGAGCTTGTTGGTCATCCAGCCGTCGGCCAGGCGGGCGACGCGGCGGAAGGAACGCTCGACGACCGCCTCGGAGGCGGAGGCGCCGCCCTTCCACGTGAGCCCCGTCGGGTTGGAGGCGATCCAGATGGGGCACGGGTTCTGCACGGGCGCGGGCTCCACCGTGACGCCGTCGAAGGCGTAGAACCGGCCGTGGTGCGAGACGTTCTTCTCGTGGAAGAGCTTCCGCAAGACGACGATACCCTCCTCCAGGCGCCCGACGCGCTCGGCGGAGGTGACGCCCATCACGGCGTGCTCGGCGGCCTGCGCGGCGCTCGCCTCGCTCGGCCCCCCGAGGCACACGGCGAGCCAGGCGCGACCCCCCGACAGCACGTCGAGGCTGGCCCACTGGTGGGCGAGCATGACGGGGTGGCGATGGATGAAGGTCGCCATGCAACCGACGGCGAGCCGGACCTTCGCCGTCACGCCCGCGAGGGCGGAGAGGAGCGTCACCGACTCGAGGCGGGGCTTGGCCAGCAGGCTGTCGCCCACCCAGACGGCGTCGAAGGCGCGCGAACGCTCGGCCTCGACGGTGAGGTCGACGAGGTCGCGCGGCGTGACGGTGCCGAGGACGACGGCGCGGTTCGGCAGAATCAGTCCGAACGAGTGGGCCACGCGGCTATCTCCCCGTGTACTTCGGCGGCCGCTTCTCGAGGAACGACGTCACGCCCTCGGCGTAGTCGTGGGTGGAGCGGAGCCACGCGTACGCCTTGCGCTCGAGCTCGAGCGCCGTCTCGAGCGGCGCCTCCGCGCCGCGGTTGAGCACCAGCTTCAGCGTCCGGAGCGCGAGCGGCGCCTTTTCGGCGAGCTCTCTCGCCAGCGCGTTCACCGCGTCATCCAGCCCGTCGTCGGGCACCGCCTGAGTGATTAATCCCCACGCCTCGGCGTCGGCTGCCGTGATCCGCCGGCCCGTCATGATGAAGAGCTTCCCGCGCGTCATGCCCATGAGCCTGAGCGCGCGCTGGGTGCCGCCGCTCCCGGGGATCATGCCGAGCCGCACCTCGGGGAACGCGAACTCCGACCGGAGCGTCGCGATCCGGAAATCGCAGGCCACCGCCAGCTCGAGGCCGGCCCCCATCGTATACCCGTCGATGGCCGCGATGACGGGTTTCCGGCAGCGCTCGGCGGAGGTCAGCGTGTCGCCCCAGTGCTCCAGATCCGCGGGGGCGAGGGTGAGGAACTCGGCGACGTCGCCGCCGGCGCTGAACGCCTTGCCCCCGGCGCCGCGGACCACGACGACGCGGACCGCGTCGTCGGCCTCGAGGTCGCGGAAGATCCCGGGGAACTCGTTCCGCATCGCGACGGTCATCGTGTTCATCTTCGCCTGGCGGTCGATCCAGATCGTCGCGACCGCGCCCGCCCGCTCCGTTCTCAGGAACTCGCTCATGGATGAACCTCCGTGTACTGGCCGTCCCGGAGCAGGCGGCGCAGGATCTTGCCCGTCACGAGACCAGGAGGACCTTCCCTTTGTTCTTCCGGTCGAGCACGTGCTGCACGGCGGCGCGCGCGTCCTTCAGCGGGAAGGCGCGGTCGATGACCGGCTTGAGCCGCCCCGCGGCGACGTAGTCGAGGATCGTCTGAAGCTCGAGGATCGTGCCGAGGTTCGTCCCGAGGATCCGAAGGTTCTTCGAATAGACGTGACGGAGGTCGAGCCGGCCCCAGTGGGTGTCGTGGGAGCCGATCGAGACGAGCGTGCCGAGCCGCGTGAGGGCGTAGGTGCTCCGCTCGAACGTCTCGCCGCCGATGTGCTCGACGACGACGTCCACGCCCCGCTTGTTCGTCCACTGCTTCGTCTCCTCGACGAAGTCCTGCGTGCGGTAGTTCACGACCCGCTCGGCGCCGAGCGCCTTCGCAAACTCGATCTTGTCGTCGCTGCCGACCGTCGCGATCACGCGAGCGCCCGTCAGGCACGCGATCTGGATGGCGGCGCTGCCGACGCCGCTGCCGGCTGCCTGCACGAGGACGGTCTGGCCGGGCTTGAGCTCCGCCTTCGCGACGAGCGCGTGCCAGGAGGTCAGCATCGCCATCGGGAGCGCCGCGCCCGCCTCGAACGCGATCGCCTCGGGCAGCGGCAGGATGTTCTGGGCCGGCGCCTTCACCAGCTCCGCGTAGCCGCCGTCCTTGTGGGCGCCGATGTAGCCATATCGGACGCACACGGTGCGCTCGCCGCGCAGGCAGTACTCGCAGCTCCCGCACGCGAGGCCGGGGAAGACGATGACGCGCTGGCCCTTCGCGAGCCCCTTCACGCCCGCGCCCCAGGCCTCGACGGTACCCGTCACCTCGCAGCCGTTCACGTGCGGCAGCCCCTCGGGCGGCGGGAAGCGGCCGTCGAGGAGCAGCAGGTCCACGTGGTTCAGCGCGCACGCCCGGACACGCACGACGGCCTCGTCCGGCGCCGGGACCGGGTCGCGGTAGTCGTCGTAGAGGATCTTCTCCGCCCCGCCGTGCTCCTTGAAGAACGCCGCCTTCACGTTGTCCTCCGATCGGTCAGAAGTGCAGCGCAGGTACGGTAAACGACAACCACTCCGGTTTCAAGGTCGAGAACCGCGCACAACCACCGGTCTGCTACGATGCTGGCGTGGACGCGACGATCCAGAACATCGACGAGCCACGGCATCCCGAAGGGAGCCTGCGCGACTTCGCACCCGAGTAGTACCGTCTGGGACCGAGCGGCTGAGCGAGGAGATCGACGCCATCGTCTTTCGGGCCTGGTACGCCCGGACCCTCGTCGTTCTCACTCCGGTCTGAAGCTGTCCCTTCCGTCAGCGAAAACGCCGCTGGTAGAGCTCTCCTATCCGCGTGAGCACGGCGCCGTAATCGAGCATCGCTCTTGGGGTCAGGATTTTTCCGCTGCGATTGACAACACCGGCACCGCGCCCAACATGTTCACCATAGATGCGAGACACCTGATGCGTCAGAAGGTCTTCGAACAGCTGCCGTCCGATCTTGTTCCCGAGGGTCGAGTCGCGATGCTTGTAAACCTTCCCAGCGAAGGTCGTCCGGAAGGCCTCGAGCAGTCTGAACTTCCCGTTCGCCGTTCACACGCCAGTGAAGAGCTGCATCGGCTCGACTTGAGCCTTGAGCCCCTCGGTGCTGGCGGCCTTCTCCAGACGATGGATGGACATCATATGGTAGGAGGGCTCGATCTCGATACCGATACTGTTTCTTCCACAGCGCATCGCGGCCAGGCTGGTTGTGCCCGTACCAGAGAACGGATCAAGCACTCTGTCACCGACGAAACTGAACATCCTGACCAGTGGCTCGACAAGCTCGGCCGGGTACGGCGCCGGATGGGAACGAGTAGAAGCGCCGCGCACGGTAACGACTTGTTTGGACCACTTCTTGTGTGACTTCTCATCAATCACACTCAGTACTCGCATCGCCTCGGTCGGCCGACGATACGCACCCGGCTTGCGCTGCATCAAGATAAACTCGGTGTCGTTCTTTATGACGGAGTTCGGTTCGTATGGTTTCCCAAGGAATGAGGAGCCGTTCTCCACCTCGAACACGGCATTCGAAATCTTGTGCCACACCACTGTAGCGAGACTGTGGAAGCCAATATGACGGCACTGCTCCATGATCGAGGCGTGTAGCGGCACGACCATGTGAGCACCGAACGCCTTGCGGGATCGGCACACATCACCGACGACAACTATCAAGCGACCGCCCTTGGCAAGGACGCGGTAGCACTCAGCCCAGACTCGATCCAGTTCCTTCAAGAACACGTCGTAGTCGTGCAGGGCGCCCAACTGTGATTCGTGTTCCGGGTACTTCTTCAGATCGAAGTACGGTGGGGACGTCACGACGAGGTGTACCGACTCATCCGGGATGCGCGACATCCTGCGCGCGTCCCCCAGGACAATCGCGTGGCGAGTGGGCACTTCTCTGATCGCCTTCTGGATCGCCTTGAGAGCGGACTGATCCTTGGCGAGCCGTGGAATGGTCTCCTGTGGCAGCGGGTCAAGAGAGAACCGGGGCACATACTTCTTCACCAGTTGTTCCAGCGTGAGCCCACCCATCGCCATGCCCTCAGCCTGCCCGTGTCCTTCGCCGGAGGATAGCGACGAAGAGAGTCCAATGTCAACAACATCTTGTGGTCGAAGCGCGTCATGAGCACTAGGGCTTGCAGTCAAGGGCAAAGCGAGTTGGCTCTTGAAGTCTGAGGGGCGGCTCATGAGAACACGCTACTTCGCTTCCGGTTCCGCCGAAATGCGGCGAAAGCGATACAGTGGCGGGGTTGAGAGGCGCCCGAAGCGGACTAGAAGGGGACCTCCGTGCGCTCGTCCTTCACGCGCCGGGCCTTGTGGTCCCAGCGTGGGAGCGAGCCCGGCTCGCCGACGTCCACGGTGACGCGGATCCCGAGCCCGGTCCGCAGATCGTCCGCGAGCTTGCCGCGGAGGCTTTCGCGCTCGGCGAGCGAGAGCGACGGCGACGGGTCGATGCGGATGAGGATATCGTCGAGTCCCTCGTGGCGGCGGAAGACGATCTGGAACTCGTCCACACCGGCGTGGGGCCGCACCAGCTCCTCGATCCGCCGCGGGTAGACGATGATGCCGCGGATCTTCTTCATGTCGTCGAGCCGCGCGAGCACGCCGCCCTCGAACGCGATCAGCGTGCGGCCGCACGGGCACTTCCGGTCCGCGACCTGGACGACGTCGCGGGTGCGATAGCGGACGAGCGGCATCGCCCTGCGGAAGAGACTCGTCAGGACCAGCTCGCCGCGCCCGCCGGGCCCGACCGGGCGGTCGCGCTCGTCGAGCACTTCGGGGTAGCAGTAGTCCTCGTGCACGTGGGTCAGGCCGGCGCGGGCGTCGCACTCGAACCCCCACGCGGCGATCTCGGTGAGGCCGGGGAGATCGTACGCCCTCGCGCCGAACGCGGCCTCGATCTTCGCCTTGGTCGCCGGGATCGAGGCGCCGGGCTCGCCCGTGTGCCACGTGATGCGGATCTTCGTCTGCTTGGCGAGGTCGATCCCCTTCTTCGCCGCCGCCTCGGCGAGGAAGAGCGCGTACGACGGCGTGCAGCCGAGCACCGTGATCGGGTAGTTCAGGAACGCGTCGATGCGCTGGTCGGTCGAGAGGCCACCGGCCGGGAAGACGAGGCAGCCCAGATCCTGGGCCGCGTAGAAGCCGCCCCAGTAGCCGATCCACGGCCCGTAGGAGAACGCGGCCATGACGAAGTCCGCCTTCCGCACGCCGAAGGCGTAGAGCGAGCGCGCGTAGGAGTGATAGAAGGCGTACCAGTCCTCCTTCGTGTCGAGAACCGCCAGCGGGCGGCCTGTCGTGGCGGAGGTCATGTGGACGCGCAGCACCTCGGCCGGCGGCACGGCGAGGATGTCACCCCACAGGGGCTTCTCCGCCTGGTTCGCCTTCAGCTCGTCCTTCGTCGTGAACGGAAGCATCCCGAGGTCGCCGAGGGTGCGGACGAGGCCGGGCCTGACGGCGGCCTCCTTGAACTTCCGCTTGTAGAACGGGCTGTGCGCGGCGACGTACGCGAGCTGCGCCCTGAGGCGCCGCGTCTGCAGCCGCGTCAGCTCGGCGCGGGAGGCCCGTTCCAGGCGCGGCTCGAGGTAGCGAGAGGCCATGGGCGGGCGCGGGGTCAGGACGACTGCAGCAATTCGCTCATGCGGTTGAAGAACTGGTCGGCCATCATCTTCGACACGCCACCCAGCATCCGCTGGCCGACGCCCGCGATGAGCCCGCCGACCTGGACCTCCGCGCTGAAGCTGACGCGCGTGCCGCCCTCGATCTCGCTGAGCGTGATGAGCGTATCGGCGCGGACGAAGCCGGGGCCGCCGCTGCCCTCGGCGCCGAGGCGGTAGGACTCGGGCGGCTGCTTGTCGGCGAGGCGCACCTTGCCCTCGAACGTCCCCTTGACGGCCGCCACGCCGACCTTCAGCGTGGCCTTGAACTCGTCGTTGCCGAGCGCCTCGAGCTTCTCGCAGCCGGGGATCGCCTGGCGGAGCTGCTCGGGATCGAGGAACGCGTTCCAGACTCTCTGGCGCGGCGCCGGGACGTCGTACGAGCCTTCGAGCTTCATCGGATCTCCTTCGGGGGCCCCTGGTGTCGCGTCCGCGAAATCATGCTAAGACCGCGCGCGCCCGTCGGCCCCGCCGCGCCATCGTGACCATGATGTCGCAGACGCGGCAGTAGTCTACAGCAACTCCCGGATCGCCGCGCCCATGCGCGCGAGGCCCTCGCTGATGAGCGTGTCGCTCGTCGCGTAGGAGAGCCGGACGTGCGCGTCGGAGCCGAAGTCCACGCCGGGGACGACCGCGACGCGCGCCTGCTCGAGCAGGAACGCGCCGACGTCCACCGAGCCACGGAGCGGAGTGTCCATCCCCTTCACCCGCTTGCCGAAGAGCCCGGAGACGTTCGGGAAGGCGTAGAACGCGCCCTTCGGTGTGACGCACCTGACGCCTGGGAGCGCGTTGAGTCCCCCGACGATGAGCCGGCGCCGCCGGTCGAACTCCCCCGCCATCTTGGCGACGTCGTCCTGCGGCCCCGCCAGCGCCTCGAGGGCGGCCCACTGGGCGATGGACGACGGGTTCGACGTCATCTGGCTCTGCACGTCGGTCATCGCGCGGATGAGCTCGCGCGGCCCTGCCGCGTAGCCGATGCGCCAGCCGGTCATCGCGTACGCCTTGGAGCACGTGTTGATGACGAGCGTGCGCGCCTTGATCTCCGGGCCGAAGGAGGCGATCGAGACGTGGCGCCCCTCGAACGTGAGGGCCTCGTAGCACTCGTCGGAGACGACGAGGAGCTTCTTCTCGACCGCGAGGCCTGCCACGGACCGGAGCGCCTCGGGCGAGAAGACCGCGCCCGTCGGGTTGTTCGGGCTGTTGAGGATCACCGCCTTCGTCCGCGGCGTCACCGCGGCGCGGAGCCGCTCGGGGTCGAGGTCGAAGCCCGTCGCCTCCGCCGTCTCCACGGCGACCGGCACGCCGCCGACGAGCCGCGCCTGCTCCGGGTACGAAACCCAGTAGGGGCTCGGCACCAGGACCTCGTCGCCCGGATTGAGCAGGGCCGTGACCATGTTGAACAGCGTGTGCTTGGCGCCGCAGGAGACGAGGACGTCGGCCGGCTCGTAGGCGAGACCGTTGTCGCGCTTGAACTTCGCGCAGACCGCGGCGCGGAGCTCCGGAATGCCGGCGACCTCCGTGTACTTGGTGTGCCCGCGCCGCATGGCCTGGACCGCGGCCTCCTTGATGCGCTCGGGTGTGTCGAAGTCCGGCTCGCCGGCGCCGAAGGAGATCACGTCGATCCCCTGGGCGCGGAGGGCCTTGGCCTTGGCCTGCACGGCGAGCGTCGACGACGGGGCAAGCGTCTTCAAGCGATCGGCTAGCACGGTGTCGCTCCTCCGGCGGCTCCCCGCCGGTTACTTGAAGGGGAACTTCTCGGCCAGCCGCTTCTCGGCGATCGGCGGCACGAGGCCGGCGACCGACGCGCCGAGGCTGGCGACTTCCTTGATGAGGCGCGAGGAGATGTATGTGTACTTCTCGTGCGGCATGAGGAACACCGTCTCGACGGTGGACCGGAGCTTGCGGTTCATCAGCGCCATCTGGAACTCGTACTCGAAGTCGGAGACGGCGCGGATGCCGCGCACGATGCAGTCGGCTCGCTCGCGCGCGACCAGATCGATCAGCAGCCCGTCGAACGCGACGATGCGGAAGTTCGACTGGAGCGAGGCGGTCGCCTCGTCGATCATCTCGAGGCGCTCCTTGACGGAGAAGAGCGGCGCCTTCGAGGGGTTCGCGACGACCGCGACGATCAGCTCGTCGAAGATCTGCAGGCTGCGCTGGATGACGTCCAGGTGGCCGTTGTGCACGGGATCGAACATACCAGGATAGACCGCGCGCTTGGCCACGGCCCTCAGGCTACCCCCCGGCTCGAAAGAAAGTCAAGGTTGTCTCCCCGAATCGCCGCGCGCGGAACGCGTGAAGCGCGCCGTACGCGTCCGCCGGCACGCGCTTGGTCGGGTGCTGGGCGACGACGAGCGCCTCCGGCGCCGTGACCTGCCCGCCGCCGAGGGCCTCGAGCGTCGCCGCCGTGAGGTCGGCGTCGTACGGCGGGTCGAGGAACACGATCTCGAAGCGCTGTCCCTCGGCGGCGAGCCGCGCGAGAGCGCGCAGGACGTCGAGCCGGAGCACGCGCGTCGCTTCTTCGACGCCGAGCGTCCGGATGTTCGCGTCGAGCGCGGCCACGGCGTGCCCGTCGCGCTCGACGAACGTCGCGTGGGCGGCGCCGCGCGAGAGCGCCTCGAGCCCCACGCCGCCCGCGCCGGCGAAGAGGTCGAGCACGCGCGCGCCCGGCAGCCACGGTCCGAGGGTGTCCAGGAGGGCGATCCGCACCTGGTCCGCCGTCGGCCGGGTGGCCTGCCCGCGCGGGGTCACGAGCCGCCGGCCCTTGAACGCCCCGGCGATCACGCGCATCTATTCACCAGGGCACGGGCACCCGGGCTTCGCCACGCCCGTGCCCCGCCGCGATCCCCCGCGGCGATCGTTCGTCTGCCCGTCGTGAGCCGTGTCATCCCAGGCGCGGGCTCCCGGGCTGGCGCCACGCCCGTGCCCCGCCGCGATCCCCCGCGGCGATCGTTCGTCTGCCCGTCGTGAGCCGAGACGAGACGGAAGTCATCCCGCCGTCGCGAGCGCGAGCTTGCCGCGCCACCGCGCCAGGAGCCCGGCGCGGAGCGCGCGGTGCGCGGGGTCGCGGAGCTCGGGATCCCGGGAGACGATCGCCACGGCCTCCTGCCGCGCCTCCTCGAGGATCTTGCCGTCGCGGAGCAGGTCGGCCGTGCGGAACTCGGGCAGCCCCGATTGCCGCGTGCCGAAGAACTCGCCGGGCCCCCGGAGCTCGAGGTCCACCTCGGCGATCTTGAAGCCGTCGTGGGTCGCCGTCATCGCGTCGATCCGCCGCTGGGCCTCCTCCGTGAGGCGGCCGCTCGTGAGAAGGATGCAGTACGACTTCCACGGGCCGCGCCCGACGCGCCCCCGGAGCTGGTGGAGCTGCGAGAGCCCGAAGCGCTCGGCGTGCTCGACGAGCATGACGGAGGCGTTCGGCACGTCGATGCCCACCTCGATCACCGTCGTGGAGACGAGGATGTGGATCTCGCCCCCCTTGAACCGCCGCATGATCGTGTCCTTCTCCTCGAAGCCGAGCCGGCCGTGCATGAGGCCGATCGTGAGGTCGGGAAACACGTCCTCGGCGAGGTGCCGGGCCATGTCGGTCGCCGCCTTGAGGTCGAGCGCCTCGGACTCCTCGACGAGCGGGTAGACGACGTAGGCCTGGCGGCCCTGCGCGATCTGGTCGCGCAGGAACGTGTAGATCGCGCGGCGCTTGGCCTCGGTCCGCGCGTGCGTTGCGATCGGACGTCGCCCCGGAGGGAGTTCGTCGATAACGGAGACCTCGAGGTCCCCATAGAGGGTCAGCGCGAGCGTGCGCGGAATCGGCGTCGCGGTCATCACGAGGAGATGGGGGTTGTCGCCCTTCTCGCGCAGCCGGGCGCGCTGCTCGACACCGAAGCGGTGCTGCTCGTCCACGACCGCGAGCCCGAGCCGCCGGAACTCGACACCCTCCTGGACGAGCGCGTGCGTGCCGACCACACACGGGATCTCGCCCGCCGCGAGCGCCGCGCGCCGGGCCGTCCGCTCGCGGGGCGCCAGCGACGACGTCAGGAGGCTGACCGCGACGCCGAGGGGCTCCAGGAACTGGCGGAAGGTCATCAGGTGCTGCTCGGCGAGGATCTCGGTCGGCGCCATCACCGCCGCCTGGTACCCCGCCTCCACCGCGGTGAGGACGGCGAGCGCCGCGACGATCGTCTTGCCGGAGCCGACGTCGCCCTGAAGGAGCCGGTGCATGGGAAACGGCGCGGCCATGTCGCGGCGGATCTCGTCCCACACCCGCTCCTGCGCCGCCGTGAGCGAATACGGCAACGCGGCGCGGAGCCGACCGACCAGCTCGCCCCGCGGGTTCAGCGCGATCCCGCGCGCGCGCGTCGCGCGGGAGCGGAGGATCGCGAGGCCGAGCTGGAGCAGGAGGAAGTCGTCGAAGGCGAGCCGGCGCCGCGCGGCGGCGAGGCCCGCGTCGGTTGCCGGGAAGTGGAAGTCGTGAAGCGCCTGCGCGAGCGTCACGAGCCGGCGCCGCGCCCGCACCACCTCGGGAAGGATCTCGGGCACCTCGCGGGCGAACGCGTCCACGAGGCGCCACATGAGCGAGCGCAGCGCCCGCTGCGGCAGCCCCTCCGTGAGCGAGTAGACCGGCACGAGCCGGCCCGTGTGCAGGCGGTCGTCCTCGCCGCTCTCGACGATCTCGTAGTCGGGCTGCTGGATGACGATCGCGCCCTTGTAGCGGGCGACCTTGCCGTGCAGCACGAGCTGCTGGCCGCGCTTGAAGACGCGCGCGAGATAGCCGCCGCCGAACCAGCTCGCCGTCGCGTACCCGCTCGCGTCCCGCAGGAGCACGCTGAACGGGGCGCGCGACCGGCCGGGCGGCGGCGGGCTCACGCCGACGATCGTCCCCGAGCACGTGGACACCTGGCCGGGCTGGAGCGAGCAGAAGGGCGTGAGGCGCGTGCGGTCCTCGTGACGGAGCGGGACGGAGAAGAGGGCGTCCTCGACGGTGGCAAGCCCCTTCCGCCCGAGCTGCTCCGCACGGCGGGGGCCGACGCCCTTGATGTACTGGAGCGGCGTGCCGAGGCTCGGCGCCCGGGTTTGCGTCATGTCGGCCCCTGTGCTATACAGTGCGCTCGTCCCTTTCGGAGCGAATCCCGGGTGAAGGAGCGATGATGGCGCAGCGGTGCGATGTCTGCGGCAAGGGGCCCTCGGTAGGTCATACGATCAGCCACGCGCACAAACTCACGAAGCGGCGCTGGCTGCCGAACCTCGTCTCGATGCGGGCAGTGATCGCCGGGAAGATCCGGCGCGTGCGTGTGTGCACCCGCTGCCTCAAGGCGGGCAAGGTCACGAAAGTCATTTAAGCACAAACGGGAGGGGGCGTTGCCCCCTCCCGAATGG
>JACPCG010000207.1 GCA_016179925.1 Candidatus Rokuibacteriota bacterium
GCGGACGCGGCCGCCGTCGCGCCCCGTCGGCGGCGTCCACTCGTAGCGCGGCCGGTAGGCGCACTCCGGGAGCCAGATGCCGCGCGGCTTCACGCCGAAGTGGCGCCGGTGCGTCTCGACGGCGGTGCGGAGCTGGAGGTGGATGGACTCGTCGCGGCCGAGGAGCGGGAGGTAGCCGTGCGTCGCCGCGCAGGTGAGGATCTCGACGTGCCCCGCGCGCCCGAGGTCGGCGAACGTGCCGGGGATGTCGCCGCCGATCCGGCGGTGCATCTCCCACATCCGCTCGTAGAACTCCTCCCAGAAGTGGGTGAGCCCCACGATCTCCTTCTGGCCCTCGCGCGTGTAGTGCTCGCGCGACTCCAGGCAGGCGCGCCGGACGTTCTCGTAGTAGAAGGACAGCTCCTTCTGGAACTCGGGGGAGGCGAGCTGCTCGGTCAGGACGGGCGAGAGGTTGATCGTCCACTTGGGCGAGATGCCGTCGCCGACGAGGCGGTGCGCGGTCTCGAGGAGCGGCAGGTAGCACTCGAACGCCGCCTCGCAGAGCCAGTCGCTGCCGTGGGGCCACCGCCCGTGATTGATGACCATCGGGAGATGGGTGTGCAAAACCAGGGCGAAAGGGGAGGCCATACGTGATTAATTGGAGCGTATGACAGTGCTCGGCGCAAGCCTTCTCGAGGATCGTGTCGCGTTCACGGTCTGGGCTCCCCGCTGCCGGTCCGTGGACGTGGTGGTCGAGGGCCGGCGCCCCGAGCCCTTGACCCCCGGCGAAGGGGGGCTCTACCAGGTCACCCTGGCGCGCGTCGCGCCCGGTGCCGGCTATCACTACCGCCTGGACGGCGTGCGGTTCCGCCCCGATCCGGCCTCGCGCTGGCAGCCCGAGGGCGTGCACGGGGCCTCGGTCGTGGTGGACCCGGGACGCTTCATGTGGACCGACCAGGACTTCCGCGGCGTGGCGCCGGCGGACCTCGTCTTCTACGAGCTCCACGTGGGCACGTTCACGCCGACGGGCACCTTCGAGGCGATCATCCCCTACCTCGGCGCCATCGCCGACCTCGGCGTGACGGCGCTCCAGCTCATGCCGATCGCCGAGTTCCCCGGCTCGCGCAACTGGGGCTACGACGGCGTCCACCTGTTCGCGCCGCAGTCCACCTACGGCGGCCCGCGGGGCCTGCGCCGGCTCGTGGACGCGTGCCACGCCTGCGGCCTCTCCGTCTTTCTCGACGTCGTCTACAACCACCTCGGGCCCGAGGGAAACTACCTCGCCGAGTACGGGCCGTACTTCACCGACCGCGCCGCGACGCGGTGGGGGCCGGCGGTGAACTTCGACGGCGAGGGGAGTCCCGGAGTCAGACGTCATATCGTCGACAATGGGCGCGCATGGGTGAGGGAGTTCCACATCGACGGCTTCCGCCTGGACGCCGTCCACGCGATCCACGACGCGAGCCCGGTGCACATCCTCACGGAGTTCGCGCCGAGGCCGCGCGCGCCGGGCGGCGCGTCCACGTTATCGCGGAATCTCACGACAACGACCGGCGCCTCGTGTTGCCGGCCGGCGACGGCGGGCTCGGCCTCGACGCGCTGTGGTCGGACGACTTCCACCACGCGCTCCGCCACCGGCTCACCGGCGAGACGGTCGGCTACTACGCCGACTTCGCCGGCGACCGTCACCTCCCGCGCGCGCTGACGGAAGGGTTCAGCTTCCAGGGCGAGCCGTCGGGATACTGGAAGCGGAATCGCGGGACCGCGAGCGCCGATCTTCCCGCCGAGCGCTTCGTGATCTTCGTCCAGAACCACGACCAGGTCGGCAACCGGCCGCAGGGCGAGCGCCTCGGCGCGCTCGTGCCCTTCGACGCGCTCAAGCTCGCGGCGGGACTCATGTTCGCGGCGCCGGCCGTCCCGCTGCTCTTCATGGGCGAGGAGTACGGCGAGACCGCGCCGTTCCAGTTCTTCACGTCGTTCATCGATCCGCAGTTTGCCGAGGCCGGGCGGCGCGGCCGCGCCGAGGACTGCCGCCGCTTCGGCTGGACGCGCCCGATCCCGGATCCCAACGCGCCCAACACCTTCGTCAGCTCGCGCCTGAACCACCCGCTCGCGCTCGCCTCGCGGCACCGCGCGCTCCGCGCGTACTACAAACGCTGGATCGAGCTGCGGCGCGCGTACCCGGCCCTCGGCGCCCGGCACAAGGAGCTCGCGCGCGCGGCGCTCGACGGCGCGGTGTTCACGGTGACGCGCGCGACGCCGGCGGGACAGCCGGTGCACCTCGTCGCCAACCTCGGCCCGGCGGGCGAGCCCTGGACGCCGCCGCCCGGCTGGCGTCTCCTCCTCGACAGCGACGACCCGGCCTACGGCGGCGCGGGCGGCGGCGAGCCGCTCGGGCCCTTCCAGGTCTTGCTGTACGAGCCGGAGCGGTGATAGCGTCCTGACCCATGCCTGCCGCCCGCGCCACCCCGGACCTCATCGACCAGATCCTGGCGCTCGATCCCGGCCGGCGCGCGATCGCCGCACTCGCGCGTCCCGGCGGCGCGGCGGCCGCGGCGCGGGCGCTGCGCCACGCGCGCCGCGCGCTGATCGTCACCGGGTTCACCGTGGAGCCGGGGACGCCCGAGACCGACGGGCCGCCGGGCGCGGCGGTGCTGGGCCGCGCGCTGCGAGCGCTCGGGGCGGAGGTCCGCTACGTCACGGACGGGGTCAACGTGCCCCTCCTCGAGGCCGTGCTCGACACGCTCGGCGAGCCGGCGGACGTGAGCGTCTATCCGGACGGCGACGGCGCGGCGCGCGCGGTGCTGGCGGCGACGCGCCCGACGCATCTTCTCGCGATCGAGCGTCCCGGGCGGAACCGCGCGGGCGATTACCTCAACATGCGCGGCGAGTCGGTCGCGGCGTGGAACGCGCCGATCGACCAGCTGTTCCTTTGTCGCGGGGTCCGCGGGGCCGGCTTGGGCCGTGGGTGGTCTGAGAAAGGCGCGCGTCGCTCATTTTGTCGCGGGGTCCGCGGGGCCGGCGCCGAGCGCAGGGGACCTGAGCAAGGCGCGCCGTGGCTCCGTCCGTGCACCATCGGGATCGGCGACGGCGGGAACGAGATCGGCATGGGCGCAGCGCGCGCGAAGTTCGCGCGCCTCGGCGGCCTGGAGGCGCGGATCGCCTCCGTCGTCCGCGTGGACCACCTCGTCGTCGCGGGCGTGTCGAACTGGGGAGGCTACGGCGTCGTCGCGGCGCTCTCGCGCCTGGCCGGGCGGGACCTCCTGCACACGCCCGAGCTCGAGCGGCGCATGATCGAGGCGTGCGTGGCGGCCGGCGCCTCCGACGGCGTGACACGGCGCCGCGGGCCCACGGTGGACGGCCTCCCGCTCGAGGTCCATGCGGCGGTCGTGGAGCTGCTCCGGTGGGCCGGGCGTTCGGGTATCATACGGGCATGAAAATCCACGAGGACTATCGCGAGAAACACCCGAAGTCGGCCGCGCTCTGGGCGCGGGCGCGCGCCGCGATTCCGGGCGGCATCACCCACGACATCCGCCACCTGGCACCGTTTCCCGTCTACGTGGACCGCGCCGCCGGCACGCGCAAGTGGGACATCGACGGCCACGAGTACGTGGACTACTGGATGGGGCACGGCGCGCTTTTCCTCGGCCACTGCCATCCGGCGGTGGTGCAAGCGGTGCAGGCGCAGATGGCGCGCGGCACGCATCTCGGCGCCTGCCACGAGCTGGAGGTCCGCTGGGCGGAGCTCGTCAACCGGCTGATCCCGTGCTCCGAGCTCGTGCGCTTCACGATGTCGGGCACCGAGGCGACGCACCTCGCGATGCGCGTGGCGCGCGCCTTCACGGGCCGCACGAAGATCGTCAAGCTCGCGGGCCACTTCCACGGCTGGCACGACGGCGCCGTCGCCGGCGTGAACCCGCCGTACGAGGTGCCGATGTCCGCGGGCGTGCCCGGCGCGACGCTCGACCAGGTGGTGCTCTGCCCGCCCAACGACATCAAGGCGGTCGAAGTCGCGCTCGAGCGCGGCGACGTCGCCGCGGTGATCCTCGAGCCGGCGGGCGGCCAGGCGGGCACGACGCCGACGATCCCGGGCTATCTGCAAGAGCTGCGCGCGCTGACGACGCGCCACGGCGTCGTCCTCATCTTCGACGAGGTGATCACGGGCTTCCGCTACTCGCCGGGCGGCGCCCAGGCCTACTTCGGCGTGACGCCCGACCTCACGACGCTCGCCAAGATCGTCGCGGGCGGGCTGCCGGGCGGCGCCCTCTGCGGCACGCGTGACGTGATGTCCATGCTCGCCTTCCACGGCGACCCCGACTGGGACCGAAGCCAGCGCGTCGCCCACGCGGGCACGTTCAACGCCAACCCGCTCTCGGCCGCGGCCGCCATCGCCACGCTCGAGCTCTGCGCGGACGCCTCGCTCCAGGCGCGCGCGAACAAGATGGGCGACGAGCTCCGGCGCGCGCTCGGCGAGGCGATGAGGCGCGCCGGCGTGCCCGGCGCCTGCTACGGCGAGGCGTCCATCTACCACGTGTCGTTCGAGGGCAAGCCGGGCCTCGCCGGCTTCGACCGCCCGCGCAAGGGCCCGCACTACCATCTGCTGCGCTGCGCGCTCCTGAACAACGGCGTGGACTGCTCGGCGAACCACGGCTGGATCTCGGCGCTCCACACGGAGGCGGACCTGGAGCAGACGGTGCAGGGCTACGAGCGCGCGTTCCGCGCCCTGGTCGCCGACGGCGCCTTCAAGGGCGCCTGAGGTCGTGCGGCCGCGCCGGAGCCTCGTGCGCGCCGTCCTGGCGCTCGCTCTCGTGGCGCTCGCGGGCTGCGTCTACTACCCCACGGTCATGGACGTCGGCGGGGTCCGCATCGTGCCCGAGCGCGGGCGCGTGGTCCGACAGGACCCCGTCGCGCTCTTCTACGTGGACATCAACAGCACCGGCATGTTCGACGACGTGCTCCTGCGCGTGGAGACGCCGATCGCCAGGCGCGCCGAGCTCCTCGGCCCGTCCGGCGCGCCGCTCGCACGGCTCCAGGTGCCCGGCACCACGCTCGTGCGGCTCCAGCCGGACGGCCAGCACGTCGTCCTCTCGGAGCTCACGCGCGAACTGAAGCCCGGCGAGGTCGTCGTCGTCACGCTCGTCTTCGAGAAGTCGGGCGCGATCGGCGTCATCTCGCCCGTCGAATAGACACGTCCGCACGCCTCTGATATCCTGTCGCGTCTGGTGGGCAGGTAGCTCAGTTGGTAGAGCACAGGACTGAAAATCCTGGTGTCGGCGGTTCAATCCCGTCCCTGCCCACCATTTCTCTCTAATCACGAGGAGAGCGCATTGGTGGGACACAGGCCGGAAGGAGGTCAACCATGACCATGTGACCCTGGACCAGGAGAACGACCGATGGACGAGATCGAGTTCGACAGTCTCTACGCCGCCGCACGAACCTATCAGGATCGCCGCCTCGGCGCCGGCAGCCTCTGCGACCGCTG
>JACPCG010000104.1 GCA_016179925.1 Candidatus Rokuibacteriota bacterium
CACTCGCGGATCACCTCGAGCTGCCAGGGCGCCGCTTCCGTGCGCCGGATCTGGTGCGCGGAGTGGCAGTCGGTGCAGACGGGCGCGATCGGGTTCCCCCTGGCCACGGCTAGGCCGTGGACCGACTGCGTGTACTCCCGTTGGACCCCGGCGTGGCACGTCCCGCACGTGGCGGGCACGTTCGCGCGGAACACCCTCGAGGTCGGCTCGGTCCGCGGCTGGATCTCGTGGGCGCCGTGGCAGTCCGAGCAGTTGGCAGCGACGAGGAGCCCGCTCTTGCTGACCGCGCGGCCGTGGATCGAGTCCATGTAGAGCTGGTACACGTTGCCGACGGCGATGTTGTGGCGCCTGGCCAGCTCGACATCGGCGTGGCACGCGGCGCAGGTGCGCGGCAGATTCAGGTGATACGTGGGCGCCCGCGGGTCCGATTTGGCGAGCAGCTCGTGGGAGGTCCCGTGGCACGACCGGCAGGTGGCCGCCTCGGAGTCGCCGCGCCCCCGTGACTTGCCGTGAACGCTGCCGCGGTAGGCCTCGACCTGCGTCCGGTGGCAGGCCGCGCAGCCGTCGATCGAGAGCGCGGCCGCCGGCCGGACGTCGTGGGTGGAGTGGCAGGAGACGCACGTCGGCGCCGGGGCTCTCGCCGGTACCTTCCGGCTCCCGTGGGCGCCCTCGGCGAGGGCGGCGGGCACCTTGACGTGGCAGTCGGCGCAGCGCACCCGCGGCAGCGCCTCGTGCGGCGCCGTCGCGGTCTTGTGGCACGCCACGCACTCGAGCCGGCCGTGCGCCGAGGCCTTCACCGCCTCGTGGTCGACGAAGAGCGACGCGGGACGCCCCGGCGCGGGCGTGGAGCGCTTGAGCTCACGGTCGGCGTGGCAGGCCAGGCAGTCCTCCGCCTTCGGCGCGTCCGCGGCCCACGCCGCGCCGCCCGCGAGGAGCGAGACGCCGAGCACGCAGGCGGCCGCGAGGCCGCGGGTCAGAGCCTGTGAACGAATCGCGTTGTCGAAGGGCGCCACGGCTGTGCCGGGGCGCCCTGAGCGCCAGGGGGCTTGGGGGGCGCCCGGAGCCCCCCATGTACTCAGTTCCTGTGGCACGAATCGCACTGATCGGCCGCGAAGACGACGGCGCCGCCCATCGTCGTCTTGCCGTCGTGACAGGCGCCGCAGAGCTTACCCTCCTGCTTGGCCAGGAGCGTGACCTTCTCGGACTGGCCCCGCTTCATCTTGAAGTGCTTCATGTGGCAGGTCGTGCACTTGTCCACCTTCGCCCTGTGCTTCTCGTGGCTGAAGGTCACCTCGCCCGGGCTCGAGTCCGCCCTGTCCATCGTGAAGTCCGGCGGCACCTTGACCTGCGCGGCGGACGGGCTCCCGGTCACGAGACCGATCCCGAGTCCGACGGCGAGCAGACCGACGATCGCGGCGGTCCTCATGGTCCGCCGCGGAGGAACCCGAGGAGGTGCGCCATCTCGTCTCCCGAGAAGCGCGGATAGAGCACGGCCAGCCGGATCGCCGCGGCCGCCATGCGGGGCGTGTGCGCCCACACCGTCGCCCCCCACGTCGCCGCCGGCGCGAGGGCTGCGCGCCGCTCGGCGAGGTCGGGGCCGACGCGGCCGCCTTCCTTCCTGAAGCTGTGGCACTTGAGGCACCCCTTGCTCACCAGCACCACCTGCCCCCGAGCGAGATCCGGCGACGGATCGCGCTTCGGATCCGCTCCGAGGAACGCCATCAGGTCGGCCATCTCGGCGACGCCGATCTGCGGCCACGCGACGCCCTCCTGCGTGAGCGCCGTGAACATCGCCGGGGCGTGGTTCCAGAGCCGCCCCGTCAGCTCGTAGGCGCCCTGGGGTCGGCGCACCTCCTCGAGCGCGGGCCCCATGCCGCGTTGCCCGCGCGGGAGGTGGCAGCGCGCGCACTGCCGGCTCGCGAAGACCTGCTGCCCGCGCACGGCGTCGCCGGGCGCCTCGGCGGCGGCCCCACGCCCGAGCGCCGCCGCGCAGAGCGCCCCGCCGAGGACCAGCGCGCCGAGGGCTCGCGCCGGAGTCACGGGAGCGCGGGCCGGCGATCCGTGCGCGCGGATTCCCTCACTTCTTGTGGCAGATCGCACAGCTCTTCTCGTCGCCGACCGCCATGGCGACCTTGTCGCCGAATTTCGTCTTCCCGTCGTGGCAGGCGCCGCACTGCTCGCCCGCCTTCATCTTGGCCATCGTGGCCGGGCCCGTGGTCCCCTTCTTCATCTTGAAGATCTTCGTGTGACAGCCGGTGCACTTCTCGACCCTCGTCTTGTGCTTCTCGTGGCTGAAGGTGACCTGTCCCGGGCTGTCCTTGCCCTGGTCGAAGGCGAAGTCCGCCGGGATCTTCGGCTGAGCCGCGACGGGAACGACGGCCAGAAACCAGATCGCGACGCCGCTGATGAACGCGAGCGCCCAGGACCCCATGAGTCGCACGGTCGTTCCTCCTCAGTGATGGTTATTTCGTCGGACTCGCCGTGTAGCCGAGGTACGTCAGCGCGAGCATGTAGACGATGATCGCGATCCCGATCCACGTGAAGAGCCGGCTCGACTCGCCGCGCGCCGCGCGCCGGTCGAGGAACGGGATGAGTAACAGGAAGAGGCCGCCCAGTCCGAAGCCGACGACGCCGACGATCTCCCCCTCGATGCCCAGGATGTAGCTCGGCAGGTACTTCAGCGTCTGGAACATGAACATGAAGTACCACTCGGGCTTGATGCCGACCGGCGCGGACGCGAACGGGTCGGCCTTCTTGCCGAGCTCCGTCGGAAAGACGTCGCGCAGCAGGAAGTTCGGGACGAACGGCATCGTGCGCGGCGCCCCGCCACGCCGCTCCACCGCCGGCGGGACGCTCATGCCGTGCTTCTGGACCAGGAAAAGATGGAGCCCGAGGAGCGCGGTGACGAGCAGCGGCAGGACCGCCACGTGGATCCCGTAGAAGCGGGTCAGCGTCGCGCCGGTCACCTCGTCGCCGCCGCGGAGCAGCCTGAGGAGAAATCCGCCGACCACCGGGACCGCGCCCGTGATCTCGGTGCCGACCTTCGTCGCGAAGTACGCCAGCTCGTTCCACGGCAGCAGGTACCCCGTGAAGCCGAACCCGAGCGCGATCCCGAAGAGCGCCATGCCCGAGAACCACGTGACCTCGCGCGGCGGCCGGTACGCCTTGAGGAGCAGGACGCTGAAGAGATGCACGAACAGCGTGAAGATCATGAGGTTCGCCGCCCACGCGTGGATCGAGCGGATCAGCCAGCCGAACTCGACCTCCGCCATCAGGAACTGGATGGACTCGTACGCTTCCTCGGCGCTCGGGCGGTAGTAGAAGAGCAGGAGGACGCCCGTGACCACCTGGATGATGAACAGGAAGAGCGTCATCCCGCCGAAGTAGTACCAGAGCCCGTGGCGGTGGACCGGGACCTGCTTCTTCCGCGCGAGCTTCTCGAAGTCGGCAAGACCGATGCGCTCGTCGAACCAGGTCCAGAGCCTGCCGCGGGGCGCGCCGGGCGAGCCCATGCTCAGGCGCTCTTGCTGACGACGATCTGCGTCCCGCGCACATTGACGACGAAGCTGTCCAGCGGGCGCGGCGGCGGCCCGGCGATGTTCTGACCGCTGAGGTCGAAGTGCCCGTTGTGACACGCGCACCAGATGTGGCCGATGTCGGCGCGGTATTGCACGGTGCAGTTGAGGTGCGTGCACACGGCGGAAAATGCGCGCAGCTCGCCCGCGGGCGTCCGGACGAGGATCCCCGGCCGGTTGCCGAACTTGAAGATCTGCCCCGTGTTCGGCCTCACGTCGGCGGGCTTGACCGGCAGCGTCACGCTCGCGGCTGCAGACTCCCCGGCCTTCGGGGGAACCAAATAGCGGCCGACGGGATAGAACACCGCGACCAGGAACGCCCCCGCGCTCGTGCCGAGCAGCCAGTTGACGAAGCTCCGGCGGGTCGCCTCGGGTTCCATCGCCTCGGGTTCCAATGCGTGCTCGGCCATCGCTCTCCTCTCCGATCTCAACCCGCGTTTCGCGACTTCGGCCGGCGCTCGATCTGCCGGATCTTGAAGACCAGCCCAGCGATCAGCACCACGATGATCGCGAGCGACACCGCGAGCCCGTTCCGGCGGAACCGGAGCTCCGCGAAGGCCCGCTCGCCGCGGGCGTGGGCCTTGGCGCTGATGGCGAGCCCCGCGTCGGCCTCCTTCTTCACCGCCTCGAGGGTGAACGCGTGCACCGCGGCGCGCGCCTTGACGATCGCGTCGTTGGCGCCGTTCAGCTCGAACCGCGCCTGGCTCACTTCCATGCCCGCATGCTCGGCCCGCTCGAGGAGCGCGCTCGCCTTGGCGTGCTCGCGCCGGAGCGAGTCGATCAGCGCCCGCATCTCGGTCGCTGTCTGGCCGCCCTTGTCGTCCGCCGCGTGACACTGGGCGCAGATCGCCCTGTCGCCGAGCCCGACCATCTCGACGCTCGCCGGCTGGATGTCGTGGTTGTTGTGGCAGGTCGCGCAGCCGGGCGCCCCCATCTGGGTGAACACCCGCGCGTGGACGCTCTTGGCGAACAGCTCCGCCATCACCGCGTGGCACTGCCCGCAGACGTTCCCCACCCAGGAGATGCCGGGCGGCGCGGCGCCATGGTTGCCGTGGCAGCTGTTGCACGTGGGCGCCGAGAGGTCCCCCTTCACCGACATCGTCTTCCAGTGGACGCTCCGCCGGTACTTCTCGAGCTGGTCCGTGGGGATCTTGTAGCCCGCCATGTACGTCGCGTTCGCGTGACACGCCCCGCACGTCTCAGCGACCCTCAGCGGATGGATGCTCGCGGCGGGATCCGACTTCGGCTTGATCGCGTGGACGGCGTGGCAGTTCGCGCACGTCGCGACCTTCGGGTCGTCGAGCTCCCGGAGACGCCGGCCGTGCACGCTCGTCGCGTACTCGGTCACCTGATCGACGCGCAGCGAGGGGTTGTACTGCTTCATGAACCGCGCGTCCGAGTGACAGCGCCCGCACACCTGGATGGTCTGCCGGCGCCCGGGCTTGCCGATGTACCCCTTGGCCGGGTCCATCGCCTCCATCCCGGCCGCGCGCGCGTCGCCGCCGTGGCAGGCGACACAGCCGAAGCCTTTGGCCTTGTGGATGTCGCCCTCGAACGCCTTCACGGGCTTCACCAGCCGCTCGTCGCCGATCTCGAGGTGGCAGGCGACGCAGCTCTCGCCCGGCGGCTTCGGCTGCGCGAGCGCCACGCCCGCCCAGGCCGCCAGGGCCGCGAGGACCAGCCCCGCCGGGACCAGGCGCGCCGTCATCGCCGCTCGCCGGGGCGCCGAAGCGACAGGAGAAACGCCACGAGATCGGCCATCTCCGCGGGGCGCAGCTCCGGCCACGCCGCCTTCTCGCGGGCGAGCCTCGGGTCCTTGATGAAGGCGTGGTTCCACAGCGCCGAGAGCACGGCCGCGGGCGAGTCGAGCCCCTTCGCCCGGGCGAGATCGCCCGCGACCTTCCCGCGCTCGCCGTGGAGCCCGTGGCAGCCGAGACAGCCCTTCGACGTCGCCACCGCCGCGCCGTTCTTCGGATCACCCGCCTGCGCGAAATAGCCGACGGAGTAGAGGTAGGCGACGATGTCCGCCATCTCCTCCGGCTTGAGCTGGGGCACCGGAACGGCACGCGCCTTCATCGCGTCCATCATGGCGGGCGCCTTGTTCCACATGGCCGCCGTGAACTCACTCAGGCTTCTGTGGAGCCCGCGCTCGGCGAGATCGGGCCCGACCCTGCCCCCCAGCCCGCCGACCGCGTGGCATTCGATGCAGCGCTTCTGGGCGAAGAGGATGCGCCCCTGGACCGGCCGGCCGGGCAACACGTAGAGCGGGCCCTGCGGCAACACGGGGGAGGCCGCGTTGATGTAGGCGATCAGGTCACGGAGGTCGGCGTCCTTGAAGGTCGGACGCGCGATCCCCTTGGCCTTCATGACCTCCGCCATCTGCGGGCCGTGGTTCCACATCGCGGTGGCGAGGTAGATCGGCGAGCCGTACTGCTTGAGGGCATCGAGAGGCGGGCCCACGACGCCGCCGACGCCGCCGACCTGATGGCAGACGACGCACCGCTTCTCACCGAAGAGCCGCCGGCCGGCATCCTCGTTCCCGCGGGGATCGAAGTAGTCGAGCGTGAAGAGGAACGCGACCAGGTCGCCGGTCTCCCGCGCGTCGAGCTGCGGCCGGGCGATGCCGAGGTCCGCCATCCGCTGCGCCATCCGCGGCGCGTGGTTCCACATCGCGGCGGCGAGATCGTAGAAGGAGCGGGGACGCGGGATGCGCGCCAGGTCCGGGCCGACCTTGCCGCCGCTCCCGCTGATCGCGTGACACTTGACGCAGCCCTTGGCGCCGAAGACACGCGAGCCGGCGAGCGGGTCCTGCGTCGGCGTGAAGAGCGGCTGGGCGGCCGAGAAACCCGGAAGCACCAGAAGCAACGCGACGATGAGGCCTGTGGGCGTCACGGCGTCGCTATCCTATCCGCTCGCTTTCCGAGTTGGCAAATCGCCGAGAGGGGAACGCTCCCCTCTCGGCGATCGGTTCGGCGCGGAGTGCAGACGCACGAGCGCCGCGGCGGCCTGCGTTAGTCGAACACCAGCTTGAGCACGCCAGGGCTGTACGCGTGGCGGACCTGGGCGTTGTCGAAGACGGCCACGCCGAACGCGTACGGCTTCTTCAGATCGCTGAACTGGACGTCGAAGTCGCTGTTCGTCACGAGCTTGCGTGCGATCACGTGGGTCCACGCCCCGTCCTTCCAGACGGACTTCACGGCGATATCGCCGCGGTCGCCGGTGAACGGCGCGATCACGATGCCGGGCACCTCGTCGCCGGCCTTGTACTTCGAGTCGTCGAACGCCTCCTTCTCGGCGTCCACGATCCAGTAGGGTGGCGCGGGCTTGTTGGCCGCCAGCGCGAACTTCGGCCCCTTCTTGTCGTCGCTCACGTTGTCCTTGTAGCCGCCGCCGGTCTTCGGATCGCCCTTGCGCCCGGCCTCGGGGGACTTGTCCTTGTCGTAGCGCGTGCTGTCCACGTACTGATCGTCGATCTGACCGACGGGAGCCGTGCGCACGCCCTTGAGGTGCCACATGTCGAGCAACTCACCGGCCTTGTGCGTGTATTTGTTACCGAAGGGCTTGCCCTCGCCGGTGTGGCAGGCGTACATGCAGCCCTTCGCCTCGAAGGCGGGCGAGCTGATGTTCCAGATCATCGCCATCTTGTCTTCGTAGTACTTGTTGTTGTCACCGCCCTTGTCGTCGGGGTCCTTGAGCTTCTTCCAGGAGCCGTCGGCCTGCTTCACCCACGGGCCTCGCCTGTAGCTCTGGGTCGCGTCCTTGTAGGACACAAGGAAGTAGATCGAGTCGCCGGCGTAGACGGAGCGGAGCGTCACCTCGGTCGAGCCGCCGGGGAGGTTCTTCCCGCCCAGGACCTTGACGGTCATCGGCTTGGCATCCTTCCAGGCGTCGCTCATCGCCGGCTCCATCGGCGGCGGAGCGCTCACCTTCTTGGCGACGAGCACGTTCTTCTGCTGGGCGTCGAGCGCCCCGGCAGAGAGGCCGATCACCAGCCCCGCAGTCACGAGGACCGCCGCGGGGATCCACTTCCACGAGCGTGTCATACGTCGTCTCCTTTTCTAGTCCGCTTCTGGTCCGCGGGCGGTGCCAGGGCGGCGCCGCGGACGGCGCGAACGCGTACGGGTGGCCGCGTGGCCGTTGGTCTAGAAGGAGCAGGCTTTGTGGCCGGCGCGCACCTCCCAGGGCTCTTGTGATCTTGGGCACAAGGAAGGCAACGTCCATGCCACGCCGATGGAAGCGCTAAACCCCCGGAATCTGGACACGGAGGGGGGCGGCAGGCGGCTCGTAGCGGGGCGCTCCGGCCCCCCTTGGGGCGGTCGTGCCCCACCTGATCGGTCAGTTCAGAGGCTTGCTGCGGGGCGTGCCGCTGAACAGCGGTCAGCGCTGTCCGATATGAATCGTGGCCCCCTGAGCGGAACGCCGTCGGTCCGTCCGGCGCCGGTCCGGAGTCTGCCCCTCCGCACGCTGCCGTCGCTCTCCGACCCGGCGGTCCAACACGACCTCGATTGCGGGTTCCTGAGCGAGAGCCCGCGACAGAAGCTCACAGAGCCCGGCCTGCTCGTGCGGGAGGACAAGCACATATCGGCGTTCGTCGGAAGTCATGGCGCGCACACCCGGCGACTGTTTGAGCCGCGACACCTCTTCGCTCAGACGCCGGACCCGCTGCGACATCTCCCGGAGGATCCGGTAGGCCAGGGAGGGATCCTCGTGCACACCCCGCAGGAAGGCCCGCTTGTCCAGCGTGAGCACCCGCGCGGGACCCTTGGCGCGTACGGTCGCAGACCGTGGCTTCCGGTCGAAAATCGCCATCTCGCCGAAGACGTCGCCGGCGGAGAGTTCCGTGAGTTGGATTTCGCGCCCGTTCGCCTCGTACACGACCAGCGCGCGGCCGGCCTGGACGACGTACATCCGGTCGCCGGGATCCCCTTGGCGGCAGATCACCTCGCCATCGCGGTATTCCGTGCCGAGCGCCCCCTCACCCATGTCCTGTCACCCCGTTCCGCCGCCCACCATCGCTGGTGACCACCGCGGCGCTCTCCCAAGCGAAGCGCGCCAGGAAACGGGGGTCCAGCGTCCGGAAGAAGATCTCCCGGTAGGGCGCGCTCCCCGTGAACATGTCCCACAGCACGATGCTCATGCGCCGAGCCGCGCGGGCGGCCGCCTGCTCAGCCCCCGCCATCTTCATCACGCCTCTCAGGAGCGGCCTCATGCGCTTGACGCCGTGAAGGGTGCCGAAGATCACGTGCCCGTACCGGTTGTCCCTCGCAATGGAGCGGTAGAGCCGCCAGTAGTGTCGGTCGAAGTCGGCCGCGGACACGCCACTGAAGACAGCCGTCCGCGCCGCCGCCCTGGCCGTGCGATACGAGGCACCGATCCCGTCCTTGTAGAGCCGGGTCACGCCGCAATCGCCCACCAGGACGACGCGGTCCATGAAGGGGCGCGTCGCCTCCCCCACGTTGATCTTCGGGGAGCAATGGCAGGCCCCTTCGCTCGGATCCCACCCCGGAGGAAAGCACCGCCTGACCGCGGGGCTCGCAAAGAATGTCCTGATCAGCTCCCGGTCGATGTCCTTGCCGAGCAAACACACCGTGAGGAAGTTCCCCTTCGGGATGATGGCTGCGCAGTCCAGCCGGGGCAGCTCGAGAAGGAACACGTGCATCGAACTGCCGAAATGCCTGGTGATGGTCTCGTCGTCCAGGGAGATCTCCGTGACGTAGGTCTTGGTGGTCTCGGGCGACCTGGCCCCGAGCCCCAGACGCTCGAAGAGTTGCCAGCCCGTCGAGTTGACGCCGGTCGCTCCGACCAGGAGGTCGTAGGTCTCGGCCGCCCCGTCAAGGCGCACTTGGGGTCGCCCATCCTCCCAGCCCACTTCGCTGACGCGGATCGGCCGGACCTTGGCTCCGCGCTCCTGGGCGAGATCCAACAGGTAGGCGTCAAGGCCCCGCCAGGCCAGCGCCTTCACGTCGCGTGGCCCCCCACCCCGATGGAGCGCCGCGATGCGCTTCTCGCGGAGCGGCGTCTCGATTCTGAGGCTCTCGTCATCGGTATGCAGGACGTAGGAATCGATCGACCGCTGCACGATGCTCGAGGGGAGATGAATGCCCTCCACGGCCAGAGCCTGGACGAGCGATTCGGACACGATGCCGCCGCACATGTTGCAGCCGGCCGGTCCCGGCTTCCGGAAGTCGCGCGGCTCGTAGATGTCGACGTGCAGGCTGAGATCGGCTCGTTCGGCGAAGGTCAGGAGGAAATAGGCGCAGAAGGAGCCGGCGGGGCCGCCACCGATGACGGCGACTCGGGAGCCATCCTCGAGCGTGATGCGACCCATGTCCCGGCCCCTGTCGCGGGAGGCACGTGCAGTTTGGCCTAGGTACCTGCACCTGAGCATCCAGCGGCGCCTCGGGTCAATGGTGCTCCCGGCTCATTCGCGTGGCCCGCATGCACTATCCGCCTCGGCCGCGGCCCGAATGCCCTCCAGCATCCTGGTGAAGACGACTCGGTGGAACGGCACCATCGCATACCAGTACCCGAGCCCCGCCAGACCGAGGGGGCGGAAGCGGGCGATCTGCGTGAGCCGGGATCGCGGGGCCCGGTCGGTCGCCTCCGCTGGTACCGGATCACCCCGGGAATCGCGCGGCTCGATCTCGAAGTGCAACTCGGCAACGCCCGGGACCTTCATCTCCGCGCGGAGCGTGAGGAGGCGGTTACGCTCGAGTCGCGTAACCCGCCAGAAGTCGACCGTCTCGCCGAAGCCGAGCTCCTCGGGATCGCGCCGCCCCCGGCGCAGGCCCGGCCCGCCAACGAGTCGATCGATCCCGCCTCGTAGTCGCCAGAGCCAGTCGCTCCCGTGCCACCCATTCCGGCCGCCAAGGCGACAGAGGGTTCGGTACACCGCGCTCGGCGGGACGCCGAGATCGAGCCATCGCTCGTCCGTCAGGACGGTCCCGCCGGCCCAGTCCGGACCGCCCGAGATCGGCCCCGCCGAGGACCAGCTGGTCAGCACGTTCCGTTCCTGGATCCGGACGAGCGCCAGCCGAATCGCCTCACGCACCGTCAGCAGCGGCTGGGGCATGAGCCGGCGGGCCTCATCGGTGCGACAGACGAGGCGACGGCGCAGGCCTTCGACGAGGGGCGCTGCGACGCGGTAGCCGATCGGCGTGATCAGATGGATCCAGACCGCGCTCAGGCGGGGGGCTGTGAATGGCATCGGGATCACGATGCGCCGCCGCAGGCCGCGCTCCTCCGCCATGATGCGCATGAGGTCCAGGTAGGTGAGCCCCTCGGGGCCGCCGATATCGAGGGTGAGGCCCGCGGTCTCCGGCACCGACAGAGAGCGGACGAGGTAGTCGAGCACGTTCCGCACGGCGATCGGCTGGCACTCGGCCGATACCCACCGGGGCGTCAGCATGATCGGGAGGCGTTCCACGAGGTACCGAAGAATCTCAAACGAGGCGGAGCCGGAGCCGATAATCATGGCGGCACGCAGGACGGTCACGGGAGTGCCGTGCGAGGCCAGGATCCGCTCCACGTTTCGCGGTGAGGCAGGGCCGTCCTCGACCTCACGGAGCGGACGGAGACACACGATGCGGGCGAGCCGGGCGCGTTCTGCAGCCGCGGCGAAGTGCCCCGCGATCTCGCGATCCCGCGCGCTGTGCTCCCCGCCAGAAGATGAGGCCGCGCGGACCAGGTAGAAGCCGGCCCCACAGCCACACATGGCTTCAGCGAGCCCGTCGGGAGTGGCGAAATCAACCTGGACGATTTCGACGCGGGGGTCGGCCGCCCACGGCCGATCCGCGAGCTTTCGGGCGGAGCGCACCGGGCAGCGCACCGCGTAGCCGGCCTCGAGGAGTCGCGGCACCAGGCGGCCGCCGATGTAGCCGGTCGTGCCTGTGACCGCGACGCGCTCCAGAGACCTGGCCGGCGACTCGATGATCGCCTCGGTCATCCCGTCTGAGCCTTCTCGGCCGCCGCTACGCTCTCGTCACCTTCACGTACGTGTCGTAGAAGACCGCGCTCCCACCCGTCAGGTCGCTGAGCGTGGTGTTCTTGATCACGGGGTCGACGCGCAGCGCGGCATTGGCGTGGACGCCGAAGCCGCGGCGCGGGTCGCCCTTGACCATCTGGCCGTCGATGACCACGTCGCCGGCCCCGTAGGCCCAGTGACCGTGGCCGAGCGAGAAGGCGATCACGCCCGGCCGGAGGCCCTCGACCACCTTGAGCCTGCCGACGATCGGGCGCGAGCGGCCATTCTTCAGATCCCAGACGCCGTCCGGGTTCGAGGCCGAGTGGATGCGAATCCGGTCGCCGTCCTTGAGGCCGCGGCGGTCCGCGTCGCGCCGGTTCATCAGCACGCTGTTCTCGGGCAGGAGCGCGAGGAGCCAGTAGTTGGCCGCCGTCCGGGACTTGGTGTGCATGACCTCCCGGTACGTGATGAGCCGGAGATCGTAGCCGGCCCGCTCGTCGTCGATGGTCCGGCCGAGCACGTCCGTCGGCGCCGGGACGTGGGCGGCGATCCCCGGGAAGTATTTGCCCGTCATCGAGTTCTTCGTCCTGGCGGTTTTCTCCTGGTACAGGTTGATCAGCGTTCCGTACCTGTTGCGGAGCAGATCGCCGTCGTAGCCCCTGGCGAAATCGTCGAAGCGCCCGCCGCGGTTGAGCACGTAGACGACCTTCGGCCAGAGCTCGCTGCCGGCGGCCTGCCTCCAGCGCTCGGGGTCGAACACCGGCTTGGGCAGCTGCCGGCGGCTCTCGAGGAAGATCCGCATCTCCTCCGCGCTGGCCTCGGGGAGCGCCTGATCCGCCCGGTCGCCGGCGGCCAGGTTGGCGGCCATCCGCAGATAGAGGTGGTCGGGGTGCGTGAAGGGTTTGCCGGGCCCGAAGCCGTCCGCCCCGAACCCCGGGAGGCCGAGCCGCTCGGCGATCGCGAGCAGCAGGGCTTCGAGGCTGATGGGCATCTCCTGGCCCCACACCTTCACGACCTCCGGGATCGGCGCGATGACCGGCTGGCGGACGGGCTGCACCTTCCAGATCATGTTGGGGTGCGAGCCCGCGAACTCCCAACGCTCCAGGTTGGAGAGGTCCGGGAAGATGTAGTCGGCGTACATGGAGGTCTCGCCGATGACGATGTCGCTCGCGACCACCAGCGGGATCCTCGCCGGGTCGGCCAGGATCTCGATGTTGGTGTGCCCCGCCGGCAGCGAGTACACTGGCGTGCCCATGTAGATGAACAGCGCCTTCGCCGGGTAGGGGTAGGCGTCCCCGATGGACGGGATGATCTCCTGGTAGATGTCCGAGGACAGCGGGAACCACGGCCGCCGGGCGGGGTAGCCCCGGAACAGCGTCGTGTCCTCATACTTGTCGCCGTGCCGGATGACGCTGATCCCGAACGGGTTGAGCCGCCTCTCGACCGTGTTCACCGAGTAGGGCTGGGCCCACGCGACCTCGGTGCCGTCGGGCTGCTTGATCTTGTCGGTCTTGCCCCCGGCGGCGTCGTAGGTGGTGGCTTTGGCCAGGCCGCCCTTCCAGTCGTAGTTCCCGATGAGGAGGTTCAGGGTGTACCAGGCGAAGACCTGGTAGAAGCCGTTGGTGTGCTGGCTCACGCCGCGGTGGATGTCCGCGACCGCGCGCTTGCCGTGGCTCGTGAACTCGCGCGCCAGCTCCGCGATGTCCGCCGGCTTGACGTCAGCCTGGGCCGCCCACTCGGCGACGGTCTTGGCGCCGGCGGTTTCGACCAGAAGCTCGAACGCGGACTTGACGGCAATGCCGTTGATCTCCGTCTTCACGCGCAGCTCGCCCTCCACGGGCGCTTTCTCGGAATACGGATCGACGGGCACCGGCGCCCCGTCCTTCCACACCACGAAGGGGTCGAACTCGTACGGGGTCTCCTCCCCGGTCTTCCCGTCCCGGTGGACGCGCTTTTCCTTCGGCAGACCGACGTCCGAGGCGCGCAGGAAGACTCCGGGCTCACCCTTCTCGATCCTCACGAGCCAGGCGGCGTTGCACCACGTCGGCTCTCCGTCGGCCCTGGCTGCCGCCTTGTTGGCGTTCGTCAGATAGCGTGCGTCGTGGCGCGCGTGGTCGATGATCCAGCGGATCATCCCGAGCGCCATGGCGCCTTCGCCGCCCGGCTTGATGGGCACCCACTTCCACGCCTTGGCGGCGGTCTTGGAGGCGCGTGGGTCCACCACGGCGATCTTCAGGGCACCGTCGCCCAGGCGCTGCGCGATGCGGCTCGCGCGGTTGGTGGGTCCGTAGTTGGCTTCCAGCGGTGAGGCGCCCACGAAGATGATGAACTCGGCCGACTGCTGGTCCGCCTGCCAGTAGAACTTGGCGCCCCGGGTCCACTTCGTCTTCCTGTCCTTGGCGTCCCAGACGTACTGCTCGCTCATCGCCTTGCCGGTGAAGTAGAGCGAGCCCTGGCAGACGGTGGTGTGGCCGTGGGCGTTCACCGAGCCGAACCCCGCCTCGATGAACCGGCGGACGAGCTCGCCGCGTCCCGCCTTGAGGCGCCCCCACATGAACACGAGCTGGTTGTTCTTGGGCCCGAGGTCGGGGTGATCGGGGTCGATGAGGTGCTTGAGGCGCTCGCGGTGCCTGGCCTTGAACCCGGCCAGCGTCATCTCCTTCCTGGCGACTTTCCGGCCGTCCTCGGCCAGCTCATTCATCACCCGGGGATCGCGGACGACCCAGAGGTCGCGGAGCCCCTCGACCTTCCTCTTCTCTTCACCCGGCACGTCCTTGAAGAGGAGACCGCCCTCGACGATCTCCGCCACCGCCTGGTCGAAGGGGATCGACCGCCACCTGTTCTCGCCGCGCCGGCCGGCGCGCTTGAGGACCTTGACGATTCGGTACGGGTCGTACGCGGTCTGGATCGCGGCCTGGCCCTTCGGGCAGAGCAGCGCGTCGACGCCCGCGGCCTGGGTGACGGGGGTCCTGTACGGGAGGTGGGGCATCAGGTTCCAGGGCGAGTAGGGGTTGCCGTCGATCTTCGCGATCACACCGTGTTCGAGCTTCACCTTGATCCCGCACTGCGTGTTGCACTGCTGGCAGACGGAATAGAGGATGTTCTCCGGCCGGGCGAGCGGGTAGGCCTCCCGGGGTGTCAGGTAACTGCCGGCCTCGGCCGGGGCGAGGCGCGCCAGGAGGCCGGGCACCTGGCTCGCGGCCGCCGCTGACCCGCCCAGCAGCGCCGCGCTCTTGAGGAACGTTCGGCGGCTCTCGGGGCTCTCGCTCATGGCCGTCTCCCTCAGGCGGCGACGCGGCGGCGCTCGCGCCGCTCGCTCCCCCACTCCTCGTGGTTCTTGAGAAACGGCAGCGCCTCGATGGCGACCAGGAAGGCCAGCGCCGCCGCGCCGATGACGCCGGCGGCCACGTACCACTCCGTCGCGCTCGGGAAATAGGTCACGCTGAGCCGCGGGTCGACGAAGGCCTCCGGCAGCCTCCGGAACTCGGGGACGAGGAACCCCGGCGCGACCAGGTTCTGCTTCGTGCCGGCATACCCGACGGCGATGAGGAGACCCGCGAGGCCGAGCCACGCAGGCCTGGCGCCCGCGGGCGAGGCGAGCAGCGCCAAGGGGATCGCCAGCCCCACGGCGAGCTGGAGAACCCAGAACATCCACCAGTACGGTCCGAACATCAGGAGATGGTAGATCTCGACGACCGGCGGGAGGCCCGTGTAGAGCGTGACCGAAACCTCCACGGCCTCGATGAGGATATTGAGCGCGAGGAGCCCGAGCAGCGCCCGGCGCAGGAACCATGAGGCGGCCTCATGCTCCGCGTCCGCCGGCCACCGCCGGAAGGCCGCCACCGCGAACGTGACCGCCGCCATCCCCGACAGGAAACTGGAGAACAGGAAGCGGATCGGCAGGCTGCCAGAGCTCCAGTAGGGTCTGGCACCGAGGACGCCGAACAGCGCCCCCTCCCCACCGCCGAACGTCACGACCAGCACGAAGCCCGTGAAGGCAAGCCACCTGAGCGCGCGCCGGTGCTCGAGCGCCATCGCGACCAGCATCGCGGCCAGCACCAGGGCGTAGAGCGTGTACACCCAGACCATCCAGCCGAGCAGCGACGCGGCGCTGGTCCGCGTGAAGAGCGTCCAGAAGCGGCCCATCTGGCCGAGGTCGAGCTGCACCAGCGCGAGGCCTCCCCCGAGGCTCGCGAGCGCGAAGGGAATCGCGTAGCGGCTCGGCCGCCGCATCGACCCGACGTCGAGCGCGTAATAGAGGACGGCGACGAGGAACGCGCCGCCCGAGATGCCGACCAGGTAGACGTAAAGGCCGACCCAGAGCCCCCAGGGGATGTAGCTGCCGAAGGCGAGGTACGTCTTGCCGAACACGAACCGCTGCCACAGCCCGACCCCGCCCACGGCGACGGCCGCGAGCAGGAGAGGAATCAGGAGCTTCGACGCCCTGAGCATGAGGACCTCCTACGTGAGGTAGAAGACCCGGGGCCGGGTCCCCAGCTCTTCCTTGAGACGCACCACGTTGCGCTTGCCCGCGAGCTCGTGGATCAGGCTCTCCGGGTCGCTCACGTCGCCGAAGAACGTCGCGTAGCCCACGCACGTCGTGACGCACGCCGGGAGGAGCCCCGCCTCGAGCCGGTGGAGGCAGAAGTGGCACTTCCGCGCATTGCCCGCCGGCGAGCGCTTGCCGTCGCGTCTCCAGCTCCGGCCGTACTCGTGCGAGGGCTCGGTCTCGTACGCTTGACGCGCCGGCGTGCCGTCCGTGTAGAACTCGCCGAAGTCTGCGGTGCGCGCGCCGTACGGGCAGGCCGCAATGCAGTAGCGGCAGCCGATGCACGCCTCGTAGTCGACTTCGACGATGCCGTCCGGCCGCCTGGAGGTCGCCTTCACCGGGCACACCGGTACGCACGGAGGGTTCTCGCACTGCATGCAGGGGCGCGGGAGGAAACGGCGGCTGACGTGGGGGTACTCGCCGATCTCCTCGTCGATGACCGGCCGGTAGACGACGCCCGGCGGCAGCTTGTTCTCGACGACGCAGGCGATCGTGCAGGCGGAGCAGCCGATGCACCGATGGAGGTCGATGGCCATCGCCCACCGGCGCTCGTGGATCGGCTTCCGGAGCGCCGTCTGGACCTCGCGCTGCATCCTGAGCAGCGCGTTGTCGTCTTCGCGCGGGGGCGGGAGCGGAGCGACCTCGGCCGAGGGCGCCGGCGGGGTGGCGGCTCGGACCTCTTGCGCCAGGAGGGCCGCCGCCCCTGGAGCGGCCAGGGTGGCGTTCAGGAGCTGGCGGCGGGACCACCGGCGATCCCTGCGCCTGGGCGGAACGGTTTCCGCGGTCGATCCCATGGTGACCTCCTCGCCTCGTCGCTCTCGCGCGTCCGCCGACGTCAGAGCCTGTGAACGAATCGCGTTGTCGAGTGGCGCCACGGCTGCGCCGGGGCGCCCCGAGCGCCGGGGGGCTTGGGGGGCCCTTCGAGGCCCCCCATGTACTCAGATCCGCCGGCGGGAGCCGCCGTGCCCTCGTGCGGTCCGGCTACTTCATCTGGTCCAGCCGAACGACTGAAGCAAGGCGACGAGGTCGGCCATTTCTTCCGGACGGAACTCCGGCCACGCGCCCTTCTGTCCGGCGGTGCCGACCGGCTTGACGACCGGGTGGTTCCACAATGCCAGACACCCTTTCTCCGTGGCCAGCGCCAGCCCGGTGCGGCTGTTGCCGGGATCGGCGAAGTAGCGGACGGAGTAGAGATAGGCGACGATGTCGGCCATCTCTTCGGGCCGGAGCTGCGGGAGCGAGATGCCTTGCGCCTTCATCGCCGCGACCATCGTGGGGGCCTTGTTCCACATCGCGGCTGCGAACTCGACGAGGCTGCGCCGCACGCCGCGCCCGACGAGGTCCGGACCCACGCCGGCGCCCCCGCCGCCCACGCTGTGGCACGAGCCACAACGTTTCTCGGCGAAGAGCTTCCGCCCCGTGTCGGCGCGACCGGGCAGGACGTAGACGGGCCCTTCGCGCCCGACGGACGCCGGCGCGAGATACGCGATGAGGTCCTGCAGCTCCGGACCGATGAAGGCCGGCCGCTCGATCCCTCCGGCCTTCATGGCCTCCGTCATCTGCGGCCCGTGGTTCCAGACCGCCGCGGCCACGAAGATCGGCGTCCCGAACTGCCTGAGGAAATCCAGGTTCGGTCCCACCACGCCGCCGGTGTCGCCGACCTGGTGGCACACGATGCAGCGCTTCTCCGAGAAATAGCGGCGGCCGGCCTCCGGATTGCCCGGCGCGTCGAAGTAGTTGAGCGTGTACAGGAACGCGATGAGGTCACCGACCTCTCGCGGGTCGAGGTGCGGCCGCGGGATGGAGCGCTGCTGCATCCGCTCCACCATCCGCGGCAGGTGGTTCCACATCGCGGTGGCGAGGTCGTAGAAGGACCGGGGTCGCGCGATACGGCCGAGATCGGGTCCCACCTTGCCGCCGATCCCGTTCACCGCGTGACACGTGGCGCAGCCCTTGGTGCCGAAGACGCGCGAGCCGGCGAGCGGGTCCTGGCTCGGGCTGAACACCGGTTGAGCCGAGACCGGGACGAAGGGCCACAGGACGAGCGCGACAGCGAGGACACTCCCCTTCACGGTCCTGTTCATGGGCGACCTCCTCCCAGGACCACCGAGCGGGGCGTTGGGCCCCGCCCGGGTGCGCTCCTGCTATTTGCCGCCGCTTCCCCTCACGAGCGCCTTCGCGTAGGAGAGCACCGAGTCCATCTCGTCCTTGCTCAGGCTCTTCGCGAAGGCGGGCATCGGCTTCTTGCCCTCGGCAAGAAGCTTCAGCAGCTCCGCGTTGCTCTTCCCTGCCGAGCCGCTCAGATCAGGGATATTGACCTTCAACATTCCCGCCATCTTGGCGTTACCCTTTCCGTCGGCGCCGTGACACGAGGCGCACTTCGCGGCGTAGACCTTCTTGCCGAGCTCGAGGTCGGCCGCGGCGGCCGTCGAGGCCACGGTCAGAGCGCCGAGCAACGCCACGACGAACGAACGCACGCGCATGGGTTCTCTCCCTCCATTCACTTCTTCGATCCATCCTGGACTCGCAGCAGATAGGCGATCAGATCGGCCATCTCGCCTCCCTTCAGCACCGGCCATGCGACGTTCTCCTCCGCCATCATCTCCGTCATCTGTCCCGCGTGATTCCACATCGCGGTCATGACGGCCAGAGGCGTCTTGAGCTTCTCCACCGCCGCTGCGAGCGGAGGCGCCGCGACCCTGGACGTGGCCGATCCGTGGCAGCTCCCGCACCGTTTGTCCTTGTAGACCGCGGACCCTCGGCGCGCGTCGCCCGGGGGGTCGATGAACTGGAAGAAGTAGAGGTAGCTGATGAGGTCCGACATCTGCTCCGTGCTGAGCGCTGGGACCTCGACGCCGCGCTCCGCCATCGTGGTCCACATCTTGGGGCCGTGGTTCCACATCGCCCCCGCGATCTGCATGAGGCTGCCCCTGAGCTGGACGGCGAGGTCCGGCCCGACCTTTCCGCCGTGGCCTCTCACCGAGTGGCACCCGAGGCACCGCTTCTGGGCGAAGAGCGCCTCCCCGCGCTTGGGACTGCCTGGCGGAGCATAGACCCGCGCCGCGCTTCCCCCTGCGCCCCGGATGTACGCGAGGAGATCGGGGATGTCGCTCCCTTGAAACGAGGGGCGCGGCACGTTCTTGGCTTCCATCGCCGCGGCCATGGCCTTGCCGCGATTCCAGAGGGCCGTCGTGAGGAAGAGGGGCGAGGCGTACCGGCTGAAGCTCGTGAGATCGGGACCGACGCCCCCGCCTCTGCCGTCGAGCGCGTGGCAGCCCTGACATCCCTTCTGCCGGAAGAGGAGCGCGCCCCGGTCCGCGTCGCCGGGAGGATCGAGCGAGCCGAGGTAGTAGAGGAACGCCAGCAGGCTCGCCATCTCGGGGGGCTCGAAGGTGGGACGGCGGACGTGCTTTTCCTGAAAGAGGTGCTCCATGCCCGGCGCGTGATTCCACATGACCGCGGCGATCTCCAGGAGGGGACGGTTCAGCGTGCTCCGGCCGAGGTCCGGCCCCGCCGTCCCGCCCTCGCCGTGGACGGCGTGGCAGCCGAGGCAGCCCTTCGCTGCGAACAGGCGGCTCCCCTCCAGCGGGCTGGCGGGGAGGAGGATCGACAGGGTCTCGTGACCGCCCGCCGCGGGCCCGGCCTCGAGCGCGATGACCGCGAGCCCACTCAGGGCCGCGAGCAGGAGGCGCCGTCTCATCGCCGGTCCCCGCCCCGGAGGAGGCCCCAGAACACCGACAGCCCGACGCCGAGGAGCGTGAGGAACAGCGGGATCGCGACCAGCGAGATCCCGATCGACGCCGACGCCACGTCGCCGAGGCGCCACGCGGTCCGGATCAGGTGGACGATCCAGAGGACGATCGCGGTGATGAAGACGAGCGTCAGGCCGGCGATCGCCCACTGGCACGCTCTCACCGCCCGATCGAATGGGGACGGCCGGCCGTTCATGTCGGCACCTTCGTGTGGCGGCGAGCGGGTTCGGGCTCCGTCCCGTCCGGCAGGTAGGTGAGCAGACGCTCCTCGACCTCCTTGAGCCCGACCTCCCGCCCTTCGCGGATCTCCCAGATCGAGATGATCGGGAAGAACTTGACGAAGAGGACGTAGAAAAGGATGAAGAGACCGAAGCTGCCCGCCGTCTCGCCCCATTCGACCCACGTCGGCCAGTACATCGTCTCCGGGAACGGCAGCCTCGGATTGGAGAGCGTGGGGACGATGATGTTGAACCGTTCCAGCCACATCCCCGCGACGATGCACGCGGAGGCCGCCACCGTCTTTCCGACGGCGTGGTGCTGCAAGCGCACGAGGAGCGCCATGGGGATGACGAAGTTGAGCGCGACCATGCCCCAGAAGGTCGGCCAGAAGGGCCCCGTGAATTTCGACCAGAAGACCTTCATCTCCTCCGGCCCGTTCCCGTAGTAGCCCGTCAGGTACTCGGCGAACGTGAGGTAGAACCAGAGAAGCGTCATGACGAGGAGGAGGTAGCCGAGGTAGCGGAAGTGGATGGGCTTCAGGTAGGCCTGGAGGCGATGAATCCGGCGGATGACCGCCATGGCGACGATGAGCGCCGCGATCCCGGAGAAGATGGCGCCGGCGACGAAGTAGGGACCGAAAATGCTCGAGTGCCACGCCGGCTGAATGGTCATGGAGAACACGAAGGAGACGACCGTGTGGACCGACACCGCGATGGGGATCACCATGATCGCCAGGATGGCGATGGCGCGGTTGAGGATCTTCTGCTGTCGCGGGGTACCCGTCCACCCCATGGCCAGGACCGCGTAGAGGAAGCGGTGCTTGCCCAGGTGGTCCCGCAGGATCGCGATGTCGGGGATGAGTGGGAGGTAGAGGTAGATCGTGCTCGCGAACAGGTAGGCGCTGATGCTCGTGGCGTCCCACAGCAGGGGAGACTGGTAGCGGCCGTAGAGGATGATGTTCATCATCCGGTCGGGCCGTCCGAGGTCCACGAGAATCTGGCCGGCGCCGATGAAGAGGACCATCACCGTGATGACCTCGGCCATCCGCGTGATGGGGCGTCGCCACTCGGCCTTGGAGAGCCTCAGGATCGCCGAGATCAGCGTCCCGGCATGGCTGATGCCGATGAAGAAGACGAAGTTCGTGACGTAGAAGCCCCACGACACGGGCTGCTGGAGGCCCGTCACGCCCAGGCCGTACTCGAACTGGGTCCAGTAGGCGACCGCGCCCCACAGGATCGCGATCCCGAGGACGACGAGGGTGAAGTAGAAACCACGCCCCGTCTGCGCGATCGGGGCGAAGAGAGCGGCATCGCGCTGGAGGCTCGGATCAGGCACGGCGATGGGCCTCCGTCTCGGACAGGTAAATCACCTTCGGCTTGGTTCCGAGCTCCTCGCCGAGCCTGAAGGCCCGGGGGCTCCGGGCGAGCCTGGCCACTTCGCTGCCGTGATCCGAGAGATCGCCGAAGGCGATGGCCCGGCTGGGGCACGTTTCGGCGCACGCCGGGACGTACTCGCCGGGCGCCAGGTCCCGTCGCTCCGCCCGCGCGCGCTCGCGGGCCTTCTGCAGCCGGTGGTGGCAGAAGGTGCATTTCTCCACCACACCCTTCGGCCGCACGGACACGTCCGGGTTCTGCCCGGGCGCTTCCCGCTGGTAGCGGAGCCAGTTGAAGTACTTGGCGGTATACGGGCACGCGGCCATGCAGAACCGGCAGCCGATGCACCGGGCGTAGATCTGGGCGACGATCCCTTCCGGATTCCGGTAGGTCGCGTACACCGGACAGACCTTGATACAGGGCGGGTCGTCGCACTGCAGGCACGGCCGCGGCAGGAACCGGGTGCGTTCTTCCGATTCCTCCGTGAGGACCTGCATCCAACTGATGATCCGCCCACGGGTGGCTTCCTTCGCCCCGACGGCGGGGACATTGTTCTCGGCCTTGCACGCCATGACGCACGCCTGGCAGCCCGTGCAGCGGTCGAGGTCGATCACCATTCCCCAGAGCGCCATGTCAGGCTCGGTAGACCTTGACGCGAGTCGTGTTGAGGAGGCCGAAGCCCCGGAAGGCGTCCGGCTCGTTGCCGATCAGATCGTTCTGGTTCGGACCTCCGCCGCCGAAGAGGGGGATGTTGATGACCTCGGGCAGAGTACCGGCGAAGAGCTTCGCCCTGAGTCTGATCCGGCCTTTCGGGGACTCCACCCAGATCCAGTCGCCGTCCTTGATCCCGAGCTTCGTGGCTGTGTGCGGGTGGACCTCGGCCCATCGCTCCCAGGCGGCATGGACGTGGACGGCGGGCTGCTCGAGGAGCCACGGCTGATTCCCCCCGCCGCCGATCGGACGGGTGACCAGGCGGTACGTGTTGAGACGAAGCGGGAACGCGCCGGCCTCGGCGCGGGCCGGAACGGGGACGACGGGCAGATAGAGCTGATCGCCGCGATCGCGCCCGCCCAGCGCCCCCACGAGAGCCGCGCGTGCGCCCTCCCGTTTCTCCGCCTCCTCGACTCTCTGCCTGAGCGCGGTGGAGTAGAACTCGAATTTCCCCGACGCCGTCCGGAGCAGCGCCTTCCGGCTGACGGGAAGGCCCGTGGGATCCCACCACGCTCCGCGCTCGCCGAGGGCGTTCCAGAACTCGTCGTAGGACTCGAATTCCGGAGCCCAGTACCCCTGACGCTCGAGGACTTTCCGCAACGACTCTTCCGGGGCGGTGGAGACCACGTGTCCCCGCCCCGCGTCGTAGAGGCCGCGGGCTCCGGCGTGGAGGACCTTCTCGAAGGTCTCCCACGGGAGGCTCCGCGCGACACCGCCGCCGAGCGACTTCGCGAGCTGGAGCACGAGGTCGGCCGCATCGCGGGTCTGATGGAGCGGAGCCGCGGCCGGTCGCGCCAGGCTGAAGCAGGTGAACCCCGCCAGATGTGTGACCTGATCGTCCTGCCAGCGCTCGAGGTAGGCGTGATCGGGGAGGATCAGGTCGGCTCGGGACGAGCTCTCGTCCAGGAATGGCGAGAAGCTCACGATGAACGGGATCTGCTCGAAGGCCTGCGCGAACGCTTCCTTGGCGGGGTGACTGGCCAGCAGGTTGGTGCCGAAGAGGAAGAGCGCGTTGACCGGATAGGGCTTCCCGCCGAGGATCCGCTCGGGAAGGGCCTGCGGAGCATCGGAGACGAGGAAATACTGGCCCCGTCCGGCTCCGTCGATCCTCGGATGGCCGAGGCCGCGCTTCGCCGCTTCGTCCAGATGGACGGGAGGAAACGGGCTGAGCGGCAGCTCGCCCTGGAGGAGCACCCCGCCCCGGACGCCGAGACTCCCGACGAGGGCGTTGAGGCTGTGGATCGCCATCCGAGTATGAAGGTCGTCGGGCCCATACGCGGGGCCTCGCTCGCCGATGACGACCGCGGGCTTGAGCGTGGCGAGGTCGCGGGCGATCTCGAGGATGGTCTTCACGGGAACGCCGGTCGCGGTGGACACGGTGAGCAGGCCGTACTCGCTGAGGACGAGGTCCCTGAACCCTTCGTGACGTTGACCGCGCGGGTCCGTCCAGTCGTCGAACCCGAACGTGTGCTGCTCGACGAACTCACGGTCGTAGAGTCCCTCGCGGATGAGGGCGTTCGCGATTCCGAGCGCCAGGATCCCGTCGGTCCCCGGGACGATGGGAACCCAGCGATCCGCCTTGACCCCCGTGTTCGAGCGGTGGGGATCGATGTGGATCAGGTGCGTCCGCGGGCGCTCCCTCGTCCCGCCGAGCCCGGCGATCGCGAGGGCGGCGTGGACGGGACCGAGCCAGGCCTCCAGGAGTCCCACGCCGAAGGAGAGGATGCAGCGGGCTTCAGCGAGATCGTAGCCCAGCGGGCTCGCCACGCCCTGCATCAGTCGATGGGCGAGCGCCGGATGCTCCGGGGCCAGGCACCGGGCGCGGACATAGTTGGGAGTGCCATACGCCTCGGCGAAGCGCCTCCAGAGCGTATCGCGGTAGCCGCGATACTGACCGCCGAGGACGGCGACGGTGTGGGCGAGGCCTTTGCCCCGGAGCTCGGCGAGGCGCTCCGTCACCAGCCGCAAGGCTTCGTCCCACCCGATGGAGCGAAACCGGCCCCGGTCTCCGGCGCGCACCATCGGCCCCTTCAATCGATCGGGATCGTAAAGTAGCTGGAGCGCCCCGTACGCCTTGGGGCACAGCGCCCCGCGGTTGACGGGATGAAACGGGTTTCCCGAGAGTCCGGCGAGCTGGCCGTCCAGCGTTCTCGCGATGAGCCCACAGCCGCCCGGGCACTGCTGGCAGATGGACGGGACGGCGGTCTCTTCGGGCGTGGCCCACCGCTCGAAGTCCTGGACTCCCACCTCGGCCCTGGTCAGACGGCCTCGAACCAGCGCCGCCGCCCCGGCCGTCGCGCCAACCGCTTGAATGAACCCTCGCCGCGTCACTCTCATCAGGCTCGCCTCAGCGATGGCAGGCGTTGCAATCGGTGGAGAGGGCGCGCCCGGTCTTCACCACTCCCCGGGCCGCCGTCTTCTCGACCCGCCGCCCCCGCTCCTCGTGGCATGCGAGGCAGTCGTCCATCGTGAGCGTTCTCAACGGGCGCGCCGGCGGCCGGTCGAGCGTCTCCATCGGGCCGTGGCAGGTCTGGCACTTCACCTCGGCGACGACGACGTGGGTGCGGTGCGGGAAGAAGACGTGAGGCGGTAACCGCCACACGCGCTTCCAGGGGATCTCCCCGCCTTTCTCGAAGGCCTGAACCTTCTTGATCTCGCCCGTGGCGTCTCCGCCGCCGTGGCAGCCCAGGCACAGCGCCGTCCGCGGGCGACCCGCGACCGCTTCCTTCTCCGCGCGATCGTGGCAACTCGTGCACTGGAGGTTCAGCTCGATGTGGGTCTTGTGGGGGAACGCGATCGGCTGCGTGACCTCCGGCGCCCCCCGCAGCCCCAACACGCCCCAGGCGAGCGCGACAATCGCGAGCATTCCGATCACGGCCGGCCACTTCATGTCGCGACCTTCCGTCCGCTCCGCGGCTTGCCCTTCCCGGCGATCGTGCGGATCGCGCGCACCAGCTCTTCCGGCTTCGAGACCCGGATGGGGAACCCCGTGAAGATCGTCGCTGCGTCGCCCTTCAGGCTGACGGCGACACCCATCACGCCCTCGAGCGATTCGAGAATCGCCATCCCTCCGTTGTCTTCGACGACGACTACGTCCGGGTTGAGGCGCTTCAGCCCTCGGACCGAGAGGAGCGCGCGCTCGACCAGGCCGACCGTCCGCAGGGCCTTTTCACGTTCCAGGAGCTTCTTGATCCCGTGGGCGAACAGCGAATGTTCGTACACGATGCACACCTTCACCGCGGGCGAAGACCTGTTTCTCACCGCCGCCTTCACCTCTGAGTGGCAGTCTCCTGCGTCGGACTCGGTTCCGGTAGTCCCTGGAAGGGCCAACGCGCCGACGAGAAAAGGGCTACCTCGCGGTAGCCCTTTCGGGTGAGGAGGTCGAGGACCTCGCGCTCGCGCCGCTAAAATCCTTTTGTCAGGATGACGATGACGTTGTAGTCAAACTCCTTGGCGCTCGTCACGGGCAACTGGACCCCGGCCCGGAGATTCCACCCCTGGGCCGGCTCCACGCTGACGCCCGGCGTCAGATAGACTTGCGTCCGCTCTTTCAGCTCTTCGTCGCCTTTCACCACCGTGACAGTGTTCATTTCGAGGATCAGGCCGAGCCGCTCCACGGGGGAGTAGGTGGCCGTCAGGTTAGCGGTCACCGACTGCGCCTTGTCCGGCCTCACCCGGGGTTCGCCCTCTTCTTCCGCCTCGATGCTTCGAGGCACGTTGACCTGCCAGCTGTAGGCAGCGTCGGCCTGAAGGCTGAAGGGACCGAATCCCTTGCCGGCTGCAAGGAACGGCGCGACGGCGAGCTCGCCCCCCAGCTCCCGCCGCTCGCTCCCCGTCGGGAAGGTCAGCTTGAGGCCCCCCGAGAGGGCGAACTGATGCGCGGGCAGGATGACGGGGGCGTACTTCGCCATCAGGCTGACATCGCCGATCCCGCCCACGGTTGGCTCTGAGTCTCGCGGGTCGCGGACGGCGAACGGGATGGCGAGCTTGAGGCCGAACGAAGGCACAGGCGCGTACTGCAGGCTACTCAGTGCAAACCCGTACGCGCGTTCCGTCCTCGACTTCGAGGTCGCAAACGTCCCTTCCAGCTCCGTCGCGGGCGTGGCCCCCTCGGTCACCAGGGTCGCCGGCAGGCTCACCTCCTCGGCCTTGTCATTCCCCTCGCCGGCGAGGGCGGGGGAAGGAAGACCCAAGATCAGAAGGGCGAGGCCAACCACGACGATTCGTGTCGCTCCCATTCTCACGGCGGCGTCCTTTTCGCCTCGCCGTCTACGGTTGATCTCACTTCTCCGGCAGCGTCTGAGAGTAGGCCAGGACATCCAGGACATCCTGCAAACTCCACCCCATCTCCACCCCCGCGGGCATGGGAGGATTCGACCCCGGCTGGCCGAAGCGGACCTTGTGCACGAACTCCCAGGGATTCTCTTTGGCCACCGTCCCGACATATTCGGGATCGTCCGGCTTTCCAAAGTTCAGGTTTTTCCCTTCGGGCCCGTGGCAGGCGGCGCACACGACCGCCAATTGCTTGCCGCGGGCCTCGTCCGCCTTCACCGGCTTCTTCGTCTTGCGGTCAATGGCCGGGGACAGATCCAGGAGCCCATGCTTCAAGAAGTTTGCGAGATGGGTCAGTGTGGCGTCGTTCAGGACAGAAGCGAAACCATGTTTGGGATTGGCGAAGCCTTTCATGAGCTGATCCGTGCTGTTGCCCTGCGCGGCCAGGACGCCAGGAAAGCCGGTCTTGTGAGAGCCGGAACCGTAGATGCCGTCCTTCCCCCGGTAATCCCAGCCGTGGCACTCCTTGCACCGCCACGTCGTCTCGCCCTTCCGCTTGTTGGTGGTCTGCAGGGCCCACAGGAGGTGGTCGCCGGCGGGTGCCTTCATGCCGGCCCCCTCCTTCCACCACTTGTCGTAGAGCCTCCCGCCGGTGGCGATGCTGGCGGGCGATGGGGCCTGTGCCGCGGCAACGTTCGTGAGGGTAAGTCCCGCCCCCAGAAACCAGACGCAGGTCCAGACGATCCCTGTGCGCCTCATCGTTCGTCCTCCCTTTCTCCGTCGTGCATCTTCACGGCGACGCCGTCCGCGCGAGAGCTAGCTTCACGCTCTCCTCCAGGTGCGCGAGGGCGATGGGCTTCTCGAGGACCGAGAGAACGAGTCCCTCGGTTTCCGCCGCCCGAGCCTCCGGAGTGGCGAGCGAGACCAGCGCGATGATTGCCACATTTGGGAATCCCGATCGGAGCTGGCGAACCCTGCTGAGATCCTCGCGGCTCAGCTCCTCCATGTCGGTCACCAGCAAGGACACCGGAATCCGCTGAAGCCGGGATTCCGCCTCGTGCCATCCGAACGCCGAGAGCACGGGCCATCCGCTCTGCATGAGCGCCCGGGTCAGGCCCTGTAAGGTGGTTGCATCAGACGACACCACCAGGATCGATTCGGGTGGCCTCATCGCGCCCTTCTTCGTGAGCAGTTCCCGCGCCAAATTCCTTAGGAGATCGGCGGCCGCCCGGATTCCTTCCGCCACCGGGGAGTTGGCTCGGGCAGGCAAGACAACTCGAAGGGATGCCCCGATCTCGGAAGCGGTCAGAATGACCTCGGGCGCCGCCGATGATGGGTCAAAACGACCGGGTTACTGGAGGCCGAACTCCTGGATCTTTCGGTAGAGCGTTTTGAGGCCGATGCCCAGGATCTCTGAGGCTTTCCGCTTGTTCCCGCCGGTCGCCACCAGCGTCCGCGTGATGGCCTGGCGCTCCAGCTCACGGAGCGTGGCGCTGGAGGCGCGATCCCCCGAATCGGCGCTTCGGTCCTCGCCGCGTACGGCCGCGGGAAGATCCGCGGCGGTGATGGGTCCCCCCTTGGAGAAGACGAGCATCGACTCGACGACGTGCTGGATCTCCCGGACGTTTCCGGGCCAGGCATAGCGGCAGAGCAGCGCGAGCGCGTCGCCACTCATCTCGGGGAGGGGCTTCCCCAGGCGCTTGGCGAAAGCCTGGAGGAAGTGAGCCATGAGGGCGGGAATGTCCTCGGCCCGCTCCCTGAGGGATGGGACCCGGATGGGAACGACGTTGAGTCGGTAATAGAGGTCTTCGCGAAACGCGCCTTCGGCGACGAGACCCTCCAGGTCTCGATTCGTGGCGGTGATGAGCCTGACATCCACCCGGAGCGTCTCCGTCCCACCGACCCGCTCGAACTCCTGCTCCTGGAGCACGCGAAGGAGCTTGGCCTGGGTCGGAGGGCTCATGTCGCCCACCTCGTCCAGAAACAGCGTGCCCCCGTGAGCCAGCTCGAATCGTCCCTTCCTCCGCTCCCGGGCGCCCGTGAAGGCCCCCCGCTCGTGGCCGAACAGTTCCGACTCGAGGAGCCCCTCGGGGAGCGCGGCGCAGCTCACCTTGACGAACGGGCGGTCGGCCCGGAAGCCGCCATAATGGATCGCCTGAGCCACCAGCTCCTTGCCCGTCCCCGTCTCGCCGAGAATCAGCACCGCCCTCGGTTGCGGCGACCTGCTGGATCGCCTCGCGGAGGCGCTGCATCGGCGCGGACTGTCCCAGGAGGTGCTTGAGGCCGAAAGTCTCGCGCAGGCGAAGTCTCAGCTCCCGATTCTCGTGGACCAAGCGCCGGGCCTTCAGCGCGTGCTGCAGCAGCAGCTCGAGCTTGTCGAGGTTGATGGGCTTGGTCAGGAAATCGTAGGCCCCCTTCTTCATGGCCTCGACCGCGACGTCCACGGTTCCAAAGGCGGTGAGGATGATCACGATGATCTCGGGGAAGTCGGCGCGGACCCGTTCCAGGATGGCGATGCCGTCGGCGCCCGGCATCTTGAGATCGGTCAGGAGGATGTCGATGGGTTCGTTTCTCAGGAGAGTAAGGGCTTCGGCACCATCCGCCGCCGTTCGCGTGTGGTACCCGGCCCGGGTGAGAGCGCGGCCGAGGCCCTCTCGGGTCCGAGCATCGTCCTCGGCCACGAGAATGACGTTCCCCACCCTCAACCCCCGTCGCTTGGTGGGGTGAGCGGCAGACGGACCGTGAACACCGCCCCCCCTCCGACCCGGGCCTGACAGGAGACGCTTCCTCCGTGTGCCTCGACGATTCGCCTGACGATGGGCAGCCCGAGCCCGAGGCCGTCCGTCTTGGTGCTGACGAAGGGCAGGAAGATCAGCTCTCGCTCAGCCTCGGGGACGCCCGGCCCGGAATCCGCGATGGCGATCTTCACCACCCGCTCGCCGTCCCGGCCGACCTCCACGCCGAGAACGCCGCCGTTGGGCATCGCTTGAAGGGCATTGTGCGCCAGGTTGAGGAAGACTTGGCGAAGCTGATCCTGATCTCCCCTCACTGAGGCCACGGACACAGGCGTGACTGGTTCGATGCGGACTCCAGCCGCGGCCGCCTGGGGTCGCAAGAGCCCCAGGATCTCCTGGAGGAGGGCGCCGATCTCGACGCGCTCGAGCTTGGGGATCGGTAGACGGGCGAAGTCGACGAACTCTTCGAGTATCCGGTTGATGCGGGTGATTTCGTATTCCAGCGCAGCCAACGCGTCGAGGAGCTCGCGGAAAGACGGTGGCGCGGAGTCCCCGGACAGCTCACGGCGGAGCAACTGGACGTTGATGGCGAGGGAGTTGAGGGGCGTGCGGATCTCGTGAGTCACACCGGCGGCGATCTGCCCCGTCACCGCGATCCGCTCGGATCTGATGAGCTCGGCCTGCGTGGCCCGAAGCCTCGCGCTGGTTTCTTCGAGTTCCCGCGTCCGCTCCTTGACCTGCCGCTCCAGTTCCGCCTCGAAGGTGAGCCGCTCGGCCTCGTGGGCCTCCAGGCGCTCGGCCATCCGGTTGAAGGCGCGGGAGAGCTGCCCGACTTCGTCGCTCGACCTGACCGGGACGCGTCGTGAGAGGTTACCGCTCGCGATGTGAACGGCGGCCTCAGCGAGCCGGGTGATGGGAATGACGAGGTTCCGGGAAAGAAAGCGGTCGCCGAACAGGAGCAGGAGCCCGCCGCTGAAGACGAACGCCACGTAGAGCGCGGAGATGAGGAGCATCTGGCGCTGGGTGGTATTGATCGCACGCTGGAATTTCTTCCCGTGCACGGCGTGGAGGTCCTCGATGACCACCGAAACCTCGTGTGCCAACTCGCTGGTCAGTGCGACCTCGCCGGGAGTCGGCGCCCGTCCTCGCGTGGCGGCTTCAATGGCCGCCAGCGAGACGGTCTCGAGCTCGGCCAGCAACGACTTGAGTTTCGCGAGCGGCGCCAGTTCCTGGCCGGCCTCGTCGCTCCCCTGGGCGCGCTCGAGCGCCTCATAGACCGCGATCCGTGTCCGGAGATCCTCGAGGACGAGGCCGGGCGGCTGGTGGTCTCGGGCCGGGATCCCCCGGAAAACGAGGTGCAGGTCGCCGATGAAATGCTGAACGGTGCCGTGAATCCGCTCGATAGCCTGCACCTCCAGGCTTCGCTGTCGTCCCTCCTCCACCCCGACATAGATCGTCCTGGCAAGGAGGACAGAGATGCCCCCGACGAGCAGCACGAGGACGAACGCGAGCCTGACGGCGAGATTGATCCGTCGGCCGATTCCCGCGCGTATGGCGTCCATCCGTCCCTCGCCTGGTGCTTGGCCCCGAGGCCACCGGAAGAGCGAGATCCGGGCCTTGCAGCGAGAAGCGCGCCTGAAGAGGATTGCGCCCTCAGGGACCAGGTGCCACAACCTCTTGGTCACGACCGATCACGGCCGCCTCCCCGGTGAAGCACCCCCGAACGTGACCGTCACGGTCACGTCGCCAGCCGCGCCGACGGTGACCGGCACCCGTCTCGTCCCCAGCACTTCGTGCCAGACCCCGAGGGTGTGCGGGCCCTGGGGGACGTCGGGAAGGCGGAAGCGCCCCTCGTCGTCGGAGAGCGCGTAGTACGGATGGCTTGCGACCACGATCCAGGCCCGCATCACGCCTTCGCCGTGGAGATCGCACTTGACCGGGATGATCTCCGGGTGCTCGAAGGTGACCCTGAGGGGCCTCGCCCTGCCCGGGTGGCCCAGGTTCAGGCGAGGATTGAGGGTGCTCAGCGTGTGGAAGTTGTGGAGAATGCCGTCGCTGTTGAGGATCTCCACCGTCGACCCCGGAGGGACGATCAGCACGCGGGGAACGAAGACACACCGGCGCTGGTCGATCTGAAACGTCGTGGCCGACCTCCAACCCTCGAGCCGCTCGTCAGCGATGAACACCACGGCGTTCATCACGCCGCCCGAGGACGAGAGCAGTAGCTCCTCGGACCGCCGCGGCTCCGAGCCGCAGACGGCGTGATCGACCGTGGGGTAGAGCACCCTCGGGGCTGGAGCCTCCCCGATGAGCTTGATCGTGCCCGCGACGCCTCCCGGCTCGGCCGCCACGGCCCTCGGTGCTCCGAGGACGGCTGCGATAAGAAGGACGCTCCCGAAGACAGCGCCCCGCCGCCTGGCACGCATGACGCTCGCTCCTGTGCGGCACCGCTCCGGCGACGCGCGATTGCAGCCCCGGGTGGCGGCGCGTGCCGGTGCCGACCCGCGCCACCACTGTCGCCCTACCACCCGCGTCTCGGTAGTCCCCGGAAGGGCCAAGCCGCCGACAAGAAAAGGGCTACCTCGCGGTAGCCCTTTCGGGTGACCCGGCCGACCCGGGGCGGACTACGGCGCGTCGCGCGGCTTCACGAGGCCCTCCCGGAGTGCCCAGGCGACCACCTGCACGCGGTTCTCGAGATGGAGCTTCTCCATGATGCTCTTGAGGTGATTCTTGACGGTGTTCTCGCTGATCTCGAGCGCGGCGGCGATCTCCTTGTTGACAGACCCGCGCGTGAGGAGCTCGAGGACCTCCTGCTCGCGCGGGCTCAGCCCGGCCGATGGCGTCCCCTTCTGGGGGGGTCGGACCTGCCGCGTGAACTCCTCGAGGATCTTGACCGCCATCGAGGGCGTGACGAACGCTTCACCGCGGACGACACCCCGGAGCGTCCGGAACAGCTCCTCCGGCTCCACGTTCTTGAGGAGGTAGCCATGTGCCCCCGCTCTCAGCGCCTCGAAGAGCTTCTGGTCCTCTTCGGACACGGTCAGGACGACGATCTTGGTGGACGGCAGCGCCGCCTTGATGCGCCGCGCGGCCTCGATACCGTCCATCCCCGGCATGTAGACATCCATGAGGACGACGTCCGGCAGAAGGGCCAGGGCCTTCGCCACGGCGTCCCGCCCGTCCTGGGCTTCTCCCACGACGGTGAAGCCGTCCGCGGCTCGGAGAAGGCCGGTGACGCCCTTTCGGAAGAGCGCGTGGTCGTCCGCCACGAGCACCCGAGTGGACTTCATGGCCGCTGGCTCCTCGTCTTGTCCAAGGGAAGCTGGACTTCCACGGTTGTCCCCTCGCCCTGGCGGGAGCTGAGCGTGAACTTCCCGCCGACCGCCTCGGCGCGCTCGCGCATGGTCTCGATGCCGAAACGGTCCTCTCCCGAAATGGTGGGCGGATCGAACCCGATGCCGTCGTCGCGGATCGACGCCCGTGCGTACTCTCGATCGCGCTCGATGCTGACGAGGACGCGCCGGGCGCCGGCGTGCTTCCTGATATTGGCCATCGCCTCCTGGATGATCCGGATGAGCTGGACCTCGACGACCGGCGGGAGCGCGATCGCCTCGTCGGGCTCGACCTTCAGGTCGACGGTGATTCCCGTTTGCCGGCTCCAGTCGTGAAGGTACTCGGTGAGCGTCGGAGTCAGACCGAGACTGCGCGCCACCATGCTCCGCAGTCCGAAGATCGCCTGGCGCGCCTCCTCGTAGGCCTCGCGGGCCGCCTTCCGGAGCTCCGCCAGCGTCTCCTCCACCCGCGCGGTCCTGCCGGCAGCGATCTCCGCCTCCAGCGTGGCCAGGCCCAGATGAAGATAGCCGAGGTTCTGAGCGATACTGTCGTGCAGCTCGCGGGCGATCCGCTGACGCTCTCTCACGACCGCCAACGCCTCGTTCATCTCGGCGAGCTCCCGGGTGCGGCGGACGATCTCCTCCTCCTGCTGCTGCACGCGGGCGAACACGAAGCGCGAGAAAAAGAACGTTCCCGCCGCGCTGAGCGCGAGCAGGACGAAGAAGGCGGGCCAGAACGGGGGGAGGGGATGCGGATGATTGTAGAGGACGAGCACGCTCAGCAGCGCGAGGTAGGCGGCGGGACCGCAGACGGTGAGCCAGCGCAACCCTGTCCGACCGAGCACGAAACGCTTGTCCACGCGCCTCCTCCCCGCCCTCAGCGCTGGGGCGCTCCCCCACGGCGACCGCGCCGGCTCATGCGTGCTCCCGTGGCAGACAAGGTAGCACTGATGAGACCGGGATGCCGGCGGGTTACTTCGGCTGCGACTTCGGGGTGCCGGCCCTCAACAGCGAATTGAGATACGCCGCGAGGTCGGCGAGCTCCTGGCCCTTGAGCACGGGCCAGGCGATGTTCTGCGTCTGGGCCTTGGCTTCCATGTAGATCGCGTGGTTCCACATGCCCGCGATCAGGCTCGCCGGCGATCCCACGACGGTCGAGACGGCGAAGTCGGCGGCGAGCTTGCCCCCCTTGCCTCGGACGGAGTGGCAGGTGGTGCAGCCCCGATCCTGGACGAGCTTCTGGCCGCGCTCGCGGCTCCCGGTCAGCTCGAAGTAGTGGGAGACGTAGAGATACGAGAGGATGTCGGCCATGTCCTGGCCGGCGAGCCTGGGCACCTCGATCCCGCGCTCCTTCATCTTGGCCCACATCGCGGGCCCGTGATTCCACATGAGCGCCGCCAGCCGCGTGAGGCTGACGTGGTGGCCGCTTCGACCGAGGTCGGGGCCGACCTTCGCGCCCTTGCCGCCGATGGAGTGGCAGGCGACGCACTGGCGCTCGGCAAAGAGTCGCTCGCCGCGCTCCGGCGTGCCGGGCACGACCTGCGCGGTCTCCCCGCCGGCTTCCGTTGCGGCCTGGACGACGTAGGCGATGACGTCGACCATCTCGCGGCCCTGGAACGTCGGGCGCGGAATGCCCTTCGCCTTCATCACCTCGGCCATCTGCGGGCCGTGGTTCCACATCGCCGCCGCGACGAGGACGGGCGAGTTGGCGCGCCGCATCGGGTCGAGCCCCGGGCCCACGCTGCCGCCCCTGCCGCCGACGGCGTGGCACTGGACGCAACCCTTCGCGGCGAACAGCTTCTCGCCGGCCCTGGCGTCGCCCAGCTCGTCGAAGTACTGGGCGGTGAAGATGAAGGCGATCAGGTCGGAGGCCTCCTTCGGCGTGAGCTGCGGCCGCTCGATCCGGACCGCGCGCATCCGCTCGCCCATGCGCGGCAGGTGATTCCACATCGCGGCGCCGATCTCGAAGAAGCTCTTCCCGGCCTCGATCCGGCCGAGGTCGGGTCCGACGCCGCCGCCGAAGCCGCGGATCGCGTGGCACTTGCCGCAGCCCTTGTTGGCGAAGACGTCCCAGCCGGCGATCATGCCCCACGCGGGCCCGAACGGCTGCGAGGGCGCGGGCGGCGACGGCGCCTGCTGAGCCACGGCGGGAGCGAGCGCGGCGACCACGACGAGGACGAACGCGGCGAGCACCGTCACACCACGGAAGAGGGGCACGGCAGTCAATCTACGGCCGGCCCTCCGATCCGTCAAGCGCCGCGAAGCAGTATGATCGCACTATGCGATACGACCCGCCCTTCCGCGCCGAGCACACGATTGCGGCTTCACACTCGTGAACTTAACGCTGGCCACCTTCCCTTCCACAAGAGCACGATCTTCCTTGCTCGGAGGCGGGGTGAATTCTTCACCTGGACAACAGGCCATTGCTTCCAATTCCTCTGGCGTCAGCAGGTGACGGGCCACAATCTGAATCTCAGCAAAGCCCGCCTTCCTCACCGTCTGCCAGTACTCATCCTCTGGAACCGCCCCTCCCAAACATCCTGCCCACGTTGATTGGAAGCGCTCTCGGAGCTCCAGATTGATGTTCTCTGTCAGGACGATATCGGAGATGGCGAGCCGCCCACCGGCTCTCAGGATACGAAAAGCCTCTTCGTACACCGCCGCCTTGTCCGGGCATAGGTTGATCACGCAGTTGGAGATCACGACATCCGCGAGACTGTCTGGAAGCTGTGTTCTCTCCATGTCCGCCTCGCGGAGTTCGATATGGCGGTCTTGCAAGCCCGCCTCGGTCACGGCCTGCCTGGCCCGCTCGATCATTTGAGGCGCGAAATCCACTCCCACGACTCTCCCCTGCGGTCCGACTTTGCGAGCAGCCAGGATGACGTCTATCCCCCCACCGCAACCGAAATCCACCACCACCTCATTGGGCTGCAGGTGTGCGAACCCGGTGGGGTTGCCGCAGCCCCGAGAGAGATTGAGGGCAACCTCCGGCACCAAGGAAAGCTCCGTCTCTCCATAGAGTCCCTGATCCACTGCGTAGCCCGAACTGGGCTGCCTCTTACTGGGTCAGCAGGCCTCCTTGCGGCCACCTGTCTCGGCGAACTTCCCATACCGGCTCCTTACAAGTAACTTGACCTGCTCGCTCACCTTCTCCCCCTCCCTTCGCCTTTGCGCCCCGTCGATTCGCTGGATGACTTGTAGCACTACTTGTCCCCCTATATAAGGCAAGTTCATTATTTTCGTAGGGCGTGATCCCTCGACCCAGAGCCACGGGCGCGAATCCTCGTGTCAGTTCCGCGGCTCTCGTAACTCTGAGCATTTCAAGGCCGCCATCTCTTCCAGTAGTGGGGACCCACACGAAAGCCGGTAAAGCCATAAACGGGAATCCAGTGCATTTTCGGGTGAAAATGGCGACCGTGAAGCTGCTCTTCTATGCCCTCGCCCTCGCCGGCGGCTTCCTCCTCGCGAGTCTCCTGAGCTTCTGGATCGCCGTGCGCCCGCCGCGCATCGCCATCCCGCTTCACCCGAAGGACTTCCGCCTCGCCGTCGAGGAGGTGACGATCACCGCGGAGGACGGCGTGCGCCTCGCCGCCTGGCTCGTCCCGCGCCCGGGCGCTCCCGCGGTCATCCTGCTCCACGGCTACCCGGCCGAGAAGGCCGACCTGCTGCCGATCGCCGGGGCGCTCGCGCCGCGGTTCACCGTGCTGCTCGTGGACCAGCGCTACTTCGGCCGGAGCGGAGGGCGCGCGACCACGCTCGGCGTGAAGGAACGGCAGGACCTCAAGCGCGCCATCGACTTCCTCGCGGCGCGCGGGTTCCACGCCGTCGGCGTCTTCGGCTTCTCGCTGGGCGGCGCCGTGGCGCTGCTGACGGCCGCCGAGGA
>JACPCG010000138.1 GCA_016179925.1 Candidatus Rokuibacteriota bacterium
GTGGCCCTCCACCTCTTCGGCCGACTCCTCGAAGGCGACGATGGTCTTGAGCTCCGGCATCTCCCGGAAGGCGTTGGCGCCCTCGTCGAAGCCGTCGCCGCGCGCGATGACCTCGCCGTAGCGGATCGGCGATCCCTTCGGGCAGTGCACCCTCACGTCCGCGGGACCCTCCGCCATGAGCCGGACGAGGAGATTGATGCCGTACACCTGGATGGGAATGTTGGTCATCTCGGCAACTATATCACGCTCGTTTCGCCCCGGGCCGCCGGCCGGGCCGTGCCCGTCGCGGTGACGACATACCACGTCAGCGGCACGGCCACGACGATGGCGACGGCGCCCTGCAGCGGCCGTCCCAGCACGAGTCCGCCGATGCCGAAGAGCCCGAGGTAGACGACGAGGCACCCGAGCGCCCATTGGACGAGCCCCGCGCCGAGCGCGGCGTCGCGGGCGGCCTCGGGCTCGATCGCGGTCCAGCCCGGCCCGCCGGGCTTCACGCGCCGGTAGAACGCGCGCAGCCGGTCGGCGGGCTCGGCGCGCGTGAGATACGTCACCGCGAGCCAGACGACCGTCGTGGCGACCGTCGTCACGAGCAGCAGGCGCGCGAAGCCGCGCGGGTCGTCGGCGGAGAGCCCGAACCCGAATTGCGCGATGAGCGAGAACACGAGCGCCGCCGCCATCGCGCTGACTTCCGACCACGCGTTCACCCGCCACCAGTACCAGCGGAGGAGGTAGACGAGGCCGGTGCCGGCGCCGATCGCGAGGAGGAACTTCCACGCGCCCTCCACGGTGGAGATGTTGAGCGCGACGACGCCGGAGACGACCATCATCAGGAGCGTCGCCACGCGTCCGGCGCCGGCGTAGTGGGCCTCGCTCTTCCCCGGCGCCCAGAAGCGGCGGTAGACGTCGTTGACGAGATAGGACGCCCCCCAGTTGAGCTGGGTCGAGATCGTGGACATGTACGCCGCAAAGAAGGCCGCGAGGAGGAAGCCACGCCAGAACGGCGGCAAGTGGTCCACCATCACCTTCACGTAGCCGGACTCGGGGTCGGCGAGCCCGGGATAGAGCACCATCGAGGCGAGCGCGACGACGATCCAGGGCCAGGGCCGGAGCGCGTAGTGGGCGATGTTGAACCAGAGGGCCGCGAGCAGCGCGTGGCGCTCGTTCTTCGTCGAGAAGATCCGCTGGGCGACGTAGCCGCCGCCCCCGGGCTCGGCGCCCGGATACCACGAGGCCCACCAGTTGACCGCCAGGTAGACGAAGAAGGTCAGCGCCGGCATCCACGCCGAGTCGAGCGAGGGGATGATCCGGAGGGGCGCGTCGTCGGGGAAGCGCGTGTGGAGCGCGGCGAGGAGGCCGGACATCCCGCCGACCGCGCCGAGGGCGAAGTACGCGAGCGCGATGCAGCCGCTCATCGCGAGGATGAACTGGAAGAAGTCCGTCACCAGCACGCCCCAGAGCCCGGCGAGCGTCGAGTACGCAGCCGTCAGCACGAAGAGCCCGACGGTGGCCTCCCACTTCCCGACGCCGAGGGTCATGCCGACGATCTTCGCCATCGCCGCCGTGACCCAGCCGATGATGATCGAGTTGATCGCGAGCGCCAGGTAGCACGCCCGGAAGCCCCGGAGGAACGCCGCGGGCGAGCCCGAGTAGCGGATCTCGGCGAACTCGGCGTCGGTCATCACGCCCGCGCGGCGCCAGAGCCGCGCGTAGAAGACGACGGTGAGGATGCCGCTCATCACGAACGACCACCAGAGCCAGTTGCCCGCGATCCCGTACTTCACGGTGAGGCCGGTGACGGCGAGCGGCGTGTCGGCGGCGAAGGTCGTCGCGACCATCGAGGTGCCGGCGAGCCACCAGGGCACCGCGCGCCCCGAGAGGAAGAACGGGAGTAGAAGAGGGCGATGGCGACCGAGAGGACGAAGTAGAGCGCGATGACCGCCCAGTCGATTGCCGTCAGCGTCATCGCCGCCCCTCGTCGGGTTCTTCGGCCGTGGAGAGCTGCTGGGGGAACTCCGGCGCGACCAGCTCCCGCGGAAGCTCGTCCACGGTCTCCAGCCGCGGGATCTCCTCGCCGGTCGCGGCGGCCAGGTCCTTGAATTTCCGCGCGGCAGGCAGCACTCGCGATTCCATCGACCCCACGGCCCTGTTGAAGGCCGACGTCGCGCGCAGCAGGGAGCGGCCAACATCGTTGAAGTGCTCGCCGAGCGTCCGGAGCCGATCGTAGAGCAGCTTGCCGAGCTCGCTGATCTGCTCCGCGTTCGCCGCGAGCTGCTCCTGGCGCCAGCCATACGCGACGGCCCGCAGCAGCGCAATGAGCGTCGTCGGTGTCGCGACCACCACGCGCTTGGCCATCCCGTCCTCGATGAGCGTGGGATCTGCCTCGACCGCCGCTGACACGAACGCTTCGCCCGGAATGAACATGACGACGAGCTCGGCCGCCTTCCCGAACTCCTCCCAGTACGCCTTCCCGGCCAGCGTCGTCATGTGCTGCCGGACCTGGGAGGCGTGCCGGGCGAAACCCGCCGCCCGTTCCTCCGGCGTGGGCGCCGAGATCGCGTCGAGATACGCGGCGAGCGGGACCTTCGCGTCCACGATGATCTCCCGGCGCGCGGGTAAGCGCACGATCATGTCGGGGCGCAGTCGGCCCGTTTCCCCCTCGACCGTCACCTGCTCCACGAAGTCGCAGTACACGACCAACCCAGCCAGCTCGACCACCCGGTGCAGCGTGAGCTCTCCCCACCGCCCCCGGATGTGAGGAGCGCGCAGTGCCGTCACCAGGTTGCCGGTTTCCCGCTGCAGCTCGGCGCTGCTGAGTGACAGTGTCTCGAGCTGCTCGCGCAGGCCGCCGTACGCCTGCTGGCGGCTCACCTCGAGTGCATCGATCTGCTTCTCGTAGCGCGCCAGGGCGTCACGGAGCGGGGCGAGCAACGCGTCGATCGCCTGCTGGCGCTGCTCAAGCTGGCTCTCGATCCTCTCCCGCGCCAGCGCGACGAACTCCGTGTTGCTCTGGCGGAGCGCGTCGCTGCTGAGCGCCTTAAACGTCTCCGCGAGCTTGTCGCGCGCGTCATCGAGGAGCTGGCGCTGAGCCTCGAGGTTCTTGCGTGCCTCGTCGAGACGCGCGTCGGCGTCCGCGCGCTGACTTCGCTCCGTCATCAGCTCGCGCCGCACGCTCTCGGTCGCGCGGTCCCCCGCCACCACCTGGACGCGCAGCTCGGCGGTCTGCGCCTCGAGGGCGGCGACGCGCGCCTGAAGGACCTCCCGCGCCGCCTGCCCCTTCGCCCGCGCCTGTGTCCGCACGACCAGCCAGGTCACCAGCGCGGCCACCGCAGCTCCCGCGGCAGCGAACAGCAGCTCAGCGCTCAACCCGCACCTTCTTCCAGTGCCGGCAGACCGGTTTGAACCCGCACGGCGCGCAGACGACCACGTCGCGCCGGTCGCGGCAGTCGCCGGACATCCGCGTGTGGCAGAGCGCGAAGTCGAACTTCACGGGGTCGGCGGGGTCCGCCTCGGCCAGCCGCCGCGTGATCTCCTCGGCCATCCGCCAGGTGCGCGAGTGCCGGCGCGTGAGCCCGATCGCCCGCGAGATGTTCTCGACGTGCGTGTCCACCGGGATCAGAAGGCGCGCGGGGGACACGCCCGTCCAGAGGCCGAAGTCCGGCGGCTCCCGGCGGACCATCCAGCGGAGGAAGAGATGCAGCCGCTTGCACGGGCCGCCCGCCGACGGCAGCGGAAAGAGGTGGCGGTAGCCGCGCGAGCGGCGGTCGCGCGCGAAGACGTCGCGGAGATCGGCGTCGAGGAACGCATGCGCGAACCGCTCGAGAGCAGGGCCGATCGGCCCGGCGGGATCCGGGTCGCCGGCGAGGAAGCACTTCTCGAGGGTGCCGTGGCGTGCGAGGACCTGCCGCGCGGCCAGGCAGAACGCCGCGAGATCGCGCGGGCGGTTGAACCGGTAGCGGAACCTGGCGAACGCCGGCATATCGCGCGTCGGGTCGAACTCGGTGACGAACGTGAACGGCGAGGGGGCCATCGCCGCCAGCGCGCCCTCGAGCTGGCGCCCGAAGAGGTCCACGCGCCCGTAGGCGAGGCACGCCGTCAGGAGGGCGACCAGCTCGCGGTCGCGCGGGTCGGCGTAGCGGAGGGGGAACTGGATGGCGTCGCGCCCGACACGCGCGGCGTAGTCGAACTCACGGTAGAGCCGCTCGAGCGGCTCTCTCAGCGCGGGCGTGAGCGTCATCTGCCGCCTGGCGGCATGATACCATGCGCCCGTCATGAACGTGGGCATCGCGGGGCTCGGCGTGATCGGCCGCGCGGTGAGCCGCGCCCTCGACGAGGGCATCCCCGGACTCAGGCTCGCCGGCGCGACGGCGCGCAACCGCGAAAAGGCCGAGCGTTTCCTGAAGGCCCTCCGCTCCCCCGCCCCGTTCCTCTCCCTCGACGAGCTGATCGGCGCCTCGGACCTCGTCGTGGAGGCCTCGACCCAGGCGCACCTCCAGGAGATCGCGCCCACGACGCTCAAGGCGGGCAAGGACCTGGTCGTGCTCTCCTGCGGCGGGCTCCTCGGCCGTCAGGACTGGGTGGACCTCGCCGCGGCGAACCGCTGTCGCATCCTCGTGCCCTCGGCGGCGATCGCCGGGCTCGACGGCGTCAAGGGGGCGCGCGTCGGCAGGATCACGTCGGTCACGATGGAGACGCGCAAACCCCCGCGCGGCCTCGCCGGAGCGCCGTGGATCGCCCAGCAGAAGATCGACCTCGACGCGATCACCGAGGAGACGCTCATCTTCGAGGGCCCGGCGACCGAGGCGTGCCGCGCGTTCCCCGCCAACGTAAACGTGCTCGCCGCGCTGTCGCTGGCGGGCATCGGGCCCGAGAAGACGCGCATCAAGATCTTCGCCGCGCCGGAGCAGACGATGAACCTGCACCGGATCGCCGTGGAGGGCGAGTTCGGCCGGCTCGCGGTCGAGGTCGAGAACGTCCCGTCGGAGAACCCGCGCACCGGCAAGCTCTCCTACCTGTCGACGATCGCGCTCCTGCGGGATCTCTCCGCCACCCTCCGCGTCGGGACCTGATCCGGGACAGGAGGCCAGCCATGACCACCCTCATCTACGCCGGTGCGGCCCACTGGACGGCTGCCGGCGACAGCCGCCTCACCGGCGGCATCTTCCGCCGGGCGATCCGCGACGACCGCTGGGAGCGCCTGGGCGGCGGGCTCCCGGAGGACGCCGAGGTCCGCGCCATCGCCGTCCACCCGAGCGCGCCGCGGGTGATCTTCGCGGGCACGCAGTACGGCCCCTACCGCAGCGCCGACGGCGGCGACACCTGGAAGGCGCTCGGCTTTCCGGACACGGGAATGGTCGTCTGGTCGTTCCTCTTTCATCCGAGGAACCCCGAGATTGTCTACGCCGGGACGGCGCCCGCCGCCGTGTACCGGAGCGACGACGGCGGTGACCGCTGGCGGCGCCTGCGTGGCCTCAAGGCGCCGGGGCGGGTCGCCATGAACTTCCCGTGCCGCATCACCCGGCTCGCGATCGACCCGACGTATCCCGACGAGATCTACGCAGGGCTCGAGGTCGACGGCGTCCTGCGCAGCCTCGACGGCGGCGAGACCTGGGAGGACGTGAGTCACGCCCTGGTCAAGCTCGCCGAGCGCCCCCACCTCAAGAGCCGGATCGTCAGCGACACCGACATCGAGGGCATGCTCGACTCGCACGCGCTCTGCGTGTCGAGCGCCCAGCCGGGCACGGTGTTCCTCGC
>JACPCG010000139.1 GCA_016179925.1 Candidatus Rokuibacteriota bacterium
AGTCGTCGACGGCCAGCGCGCGGGGCGTCTCGCGGTTGATCGGGCAGGGGATCGCCGAGGGCGCCACGAGCGGGAGCCCCGTGATCCGGCTCTTCGTCTGCCGCCCGGCGTGGCTCAGCTGGCCGATGACGATCCCGCCCTCGCGCGTGACCGCCGAGGCCAGGCGAGCGAGCCCCGGCACGTACCGGTCGTCGTCGATCATGGCCATGCGCGGCATCACCCGCCCGCCCGGGTGCACGCCCAGGGTCGCGGGCACGCTCAGCCCGACGCCGCCCCGGGCGCGCGCGGCCAGGTACGCGCAGAGCGCGTCGGTCACGAACCCGTCCGCGGTCGCGTAGTTCGTCGTCAGCCCGGGGACGCTGAAGCGGTTGGGGAGCCGGAGCCGGCCCAGCGTGAGCGGGCTGAAGAGGTGGGGGTAGGTGCCCGGGCCTGGCGGCGTCACGGCTTCCGGCGGCGCCGCTCGGCCCGGAAGGCGCCGAGGCGCTGCTTGTGGTCCTCGGTCCTGAACGCGAAGCTCTGCAAGTACGCCTCGTATTCGAGGTCGGTCCCAAACTCCACGTGCTCCGCCCGCCGGAGTGCCAACTTCGAGATGATGTTGGCGCGCCGCGGCCCGGCGGCGATGCGCTCGGCGAGGGCCAGCGCCGCGGCATCGAGCCGATCGTCGGGGACGACCTCGGCGAAGAGGCCGAGGGCCAGCCCCTCGCGGGCCGACACGCTCCGGCCCGTCAGCACGAAGTAGCTCGCGCGCACCCGGCCCACGAGCCGCGGCAAGAGGTACGTGCAGCCCATGTCCGCTGACGAGAGCCCGATGCGCCCGAAGACGAAGTCGTAGCGCGCGCTCTCCGCCGCGATCGCGATGTCGCACGCCATGGCGAGCGCCGCGCCGCCGCCCGCCGCCGGCCCGTTCACGGCGGCGATGACGGGCGGGTCGAGATGGAAGAGCCGCCAGGCCACGCGGTTGTAGCCCCGGATCATGTCGAACTCCCGCTCCCGGTCGGTGGGCTCGGTGCTCATGATCTCGTCCACGTCGCCGCCCGCGCAGAAGACCGGCCCGCGCCCCGTGACGACCACCGCCCCGATCGTTGGATCGCGCTCGACCTCGTCGAGCACCGCGTGCATCGCCGGCAGCGTCCCACGCCCGAGCGCATTGCGCCGCTCCGGCCGGTTCAGCACGATCCGCGCCACCGCCCCCCGCCGCTCGAGCACCACCTCAGGCTCCCCCATCGCTCAGGCCTCCGTGCCGGCGCTGCAGCCGCCGCAAGTCCCGGGCTGTTTCAGAATCGCCGTACGCACAGTCGGACGGTAGCTCGAGGAGAGCCGTCTCGGGAGGGGTCGCCGAGACCCGTTCCCGCCGCGTGGCACTCGGACCCCGCGCGCCGGCTGGAGCCCAGCCGCACAGGGGCAGCGCACGCGTGCCGCGTGGTCGAGCGACCCCTCCCGAGACGGCTCTCCTCGAGCCACGGACCGCCTCCACGCCGAGGGTTCACGCTCAAAACCGCCCGAGGATCTCGCGCGCGATGATCATGCGCTGGATCTGGCTCGTGCCCTCGCCGATCTGGTAGAGCTTGGCGTCGCGCAGGTAGCGCTCGACCGGGAACTCGCGCATGTAGCCGTAGCCGCCGTGGATCTCGACCGCCGAGTTGCAGGCGCGCAGCGCCGCCTCGGCCGCGAAGAACTTCGCCATCGCGGCCTCCTTCTTGATGGGCAGGCGCGCGTCGGCCAGCCGGGCGGCGTTGAGGGTCAGGAGACGCGCCGCCTCGATCTCGGTCGCCGCCTCGGCGATGGGGAACTGCACGCCCTGGAAGGCAGCGATCTTCTGCCCGAACTGCTCCCGCTGGCGCGCGTAGGCGACCGCGGCGTCCAGCGCGGCCTGGCCGAGGCCGAGCGCGAGCGCCGCCACGTTGATGCGCCCGCGGTCGAGCGTGTGGGCGAACTGGCGGAAGCCCTCGCCCTCGCGACCGATGAGATTTTCGGCGGGCACGGGCGCCGCGTCGAAGTAGAGCGTCGCGGTCGGCGAGCCGTGGACGCCGTACTTGCGGTCGGCCTTGCCGACCGTGAAGCCCGGCGTGCCGCGCTCGACGATGAACGCCGACACGCCGCGCGAGCCCGGCGCCTCGCTCGTCCGCGCGGTGATGACGAAGATCTCGGCCACCGGGCCGTTGGTGTTGAAGGCCTTCGAGCCCGTGACGCGGTAGTGGTCGCCCGCGAGCATGGCCCGGGTCTGGCAGTTGGCGGCGTCGCTGCCGCCGGAGGGCTCGGTGAGGCCGAAGGCGCCGATCGCCTCCCCGCTCGTGAGCCGCGTGAGATACCGCCGCTTCTGCGCCTCGGAGCCGTGCCAGGCGATGACCGAGGAGGCCAGGCTGATGTGGGCGTTGAGCGAGCTGCCCACGGCGCCGGAGGCGCGCGAGACCTCCTCGAGGAGCAGCGCGACCATGACCGAGTCCGCGCCGGCGCCGCCGTACTCCTGAGGGTACGGCGCGCCGAGGTAGCCGAGGCTCGCCATCTCCCGGAACAGGGCCCACGGGAACTCGTCGGTCTCGTCGATCTCGGCGGCGAGCGGCGCGATGCGCGCCTCCGCGAAGCGCCGCACACTCTCGTGGAACTCCCGCTGGGCGTCGGTGAGGAAGTACGCGTTCATCGCGCCGCTCCCTGTCCCGCTGACGTCGCCTTCGCCAGCTCGCGCAGCTTGAAGCGCCGGATCTTCCCCGAGCCGGTCAGCGGCAGCTCGTCGATGAACGTGACGCTGCGCGGGACTTTGAAGCGGGCCAGGTTCCGCCGGCAGTGCTCGAGGATCGCCTCCGCCGTCGCCCGGGCGCCCGGCGCCAGCACGACGAAGGCGTGCACGTTCTCGCCGCGCACCTCGTCGGGCAGGCCGACCACGGCCACCGACTGCACCGCGGGATGCTCGAAGATCACGGTCTCGACCTCTTTCGGATAGACGTTGTTGCCGCTCGTGACGATCATGTCCTTGAGGCGGTCGAGGATGTAGAGGTTGCCCGCCTCGTCGAGCGTCCCGATGTCGCCGGAGTGGAGCCAGCCGCCCCGGAGCGTCCGCTCTGTCAGCTCGGGCTGGTTCCAGTAGCCGAGCATGAGCGTGCGGCAGCGGAAGATCAACTCGCCGGGCTCGCCCGGGGGGACGTCGCGGTCGGCCTCGTCCACGACGCGCGCCTCGATGCCCGGCAGCGGCGGCCCGCAGGAGCCGGGCCGCGTCGGCGCGCCGGACTTCTGCACGCTCGCGACCGGCGAGATCTCGGTGAGGCCGTAGCTCTCCACCGTCTCGCACCCGAGCGTCATCCTGAGGTCCTGCTTGAGCTTCTCGGGCACCGGCCCGCCGCCGACGTCGATGAGGCGCAGGCACGTGAGGTCGCGGCCCGCGATGTGCTCGGCCATGCGGACGAACATGGTCGGCACGCCCGCGAGGCATGTCACCCGGTGGCGCTCGATCAGCTCGACAGCGGCCGCGGCGTTGAACGCGGGCGTGATGACCGTGCTCGCGCCGGCCAGGGCCGCCTGGAGGAAGTCGAAGCTCAGGCCGAAGCTCGAGTAGGCGGGCAGGATCGTGAGGAACCGGTCCGTGGCGCGGTAGCCGAGGACACCCGAGGCCATGAGCGCGTTGTCCACGAGCGCCTGCTGGCCGAGGACGATGCCCTTGGGGGTGCCGGTGGTGCCCGAGCTGTAGATGATGAGCCCCGCGTCGCCGGGGCGGCTCCGGCCCGGAGGCGCGAGCTCGCGCGACGCCTCCAGCGCGCCGTCGTAGGAGCGCCAGCCGCCCGCCGTTCCCTGGGTCACCAGGCGCAGCCCGATGGATGGCGGCAGGATCTCGGCCGGTACCCGGTCGAGCATCGACGCCTCGACGATGAGGGCGGCGGGCGTGCAGTCGGCGAACAGGAGCCCGTTCTCGCGCGCCGTGTTGAGGCCGTTGACCGGGACGGCGATGGCGCCGGCGAGCCCGCACGCGATGT
>JACPCG010000105.1 GCA_016179925.1 Candidatus Rokuibacteriota bacterium
GGCCGAGGCGGCCGTCGTCGGCAAGCCCGACGCGCTCCGCGGCGAGATCGTGAAGGCGTTCGTCGTCCTGGTCCCGGGGCGGGAGCCGTCCGCCGCGCTCGCCGCGGAGCTGCAGGACCACGTGAAGAGGGTCACCGCGCCCTACAAGTACCCGCGCGAGGTCGAGTTCGTCAGCGACCTGCCGAAGACGATCAGCGGCAAGGTCCGCCGCACGGAGCTCCGCCAGATCGAGCGGGAGCGCGCGAAGGCGGGCGGCGGGGCCGCCGGCCCGGTCGACCCCGGGCCGCGTCCGTAAGGGCGGACGGGCGGCTTAGCGGGGTGCTGAAAAACCTGCAGGCTGCTCAAAAAGGTCCAGATGCAAGGCGGCGCCCGCTGGCCGCACGCGAGGCGTACTCCCTGTACGTTGAGCGTGCGGCCGAGGGCGCCAGCACGCGAGGCGTACTCCCTGTACGTTGAGCGTGCGGCCGAGGGCGCCAATGCAGCAGATGGGCCTTTTTCAGCCGCCTGCTACCGGGTCAGCTCGGTCTCGAGCTCGCCGATGCTCGCCGCCACGATGTCGACCAGCGCGTCGACCTCGTCCCTGGTGATGCAGAGCGGCGGCGCGAGCCGGACGACGTTGCCCCGGGCGTAGACGATGGCCCCGCGCTCCCACGCCTTGCGGTCGAGGGTCGACACCTGCGCGCTGTCGAGCGGCCGGCCGGAGCCATTCGGCTCGACGAGCTCGGCGCATACCATGAGTCCGCGGCCACGCACCTCACCGACGATGCGCCTGCCGCCGACTGCGCCCTCCAGCCCGTCGAGCAGCCGCGCGCCCATCGCGGCCGCGTTCTCCACCAGATGGTCCTGCTCCATGATCCGGAGATTGGCGAGCGCCGCCGCGCAGGCCACCGGGTGCGCCGCGTAGGTGTTGGGATGAACGTTCTCCTGCGTGGCGTCGTCGGGGAAAGCCTCCGCGAGGCGGCGCCGCGCGATGCTGGCCGACAGCGGGACGTACCCCGACGTGATGCCCTTGGCCACCGACATGAGATCGGGCACGACGCCGTCGTGCTCGCAGGCGAACCAGCGCCCGGTCCGCCCGAAGCCGGTGATGACCTCGTCGGCGATCATCAGCACGTCCAGCTCGTCGCAGACCGCGCGCACCGCGCCGAGCCAGCCGAGGGGCGGCATGATGAAGCCGCCCGAGGAGAGCACCGGCTCCAGGATGACGGCCGACACCGTGTCCGGCCCTTCGCGCAGGATCGCCTCGCGCAGCTCGCGGGCCCGGCGCTCGACCAGCGCCTCGTCCGTCCCCGTTCCCCGGTCGCGGAACGGGTAGGGCGCCGTGACCTTGGTGAAGCCGGGCACCTGGAGCGCGGCGTACGGCGCCGCGAGCTTCGGGAGCCCGCACACCGCGTAGGTCCCCATGGTGGCCCCGTGGTAGCCGCCCTCGAGCGCGATGACCTTGTGCTTGTCCGGTTTGCCCCGGGTGAGCCAGTAGTGGCGGGCGATCTGCATGGAGCGCTCGTTGGCCTCCGAGCCGCTCACCGCGAACATCGAGATGTCGAGGTCGCCCGGCGTGAGCGTCGCGAGCTTCGCCGCCAGCTCCGCGGCCGGTCGGTTCGAGAACTGCCGCGTGGTCGGGTAGTAGGCCAGGCGCACCGTCTGCTCGGCGATCGCCTCGGCGATCTCCCTCCGCCCGTGGCCGACGTTGACGACGGCGAGGCCTGCGAAGGCGTCCATCAGCTTCTTGCCCTGCTCGGTCCAGACCCACACCCCCTCGGCCCGGTCGATGACCAGCTCCTCGTCCGACAGCCAGGGGTGATCCTGCGTCTTGTGGGTCCAGAGGTGTCGGATGGCCTCGCCGCTCGTTGTCATGGCCCCTAGGCTATCATCTGCGCGTGTTCATCGCCGGAATCGATGTGGGCGGGACGTTCACCGACCTGACCGCGGTCGACGAGCGCACGGGCCGCGTGGTCGTCACCAAGGTGCCCTCACAGCCGCGTCACGAGGCCGCGGCCGTCCTGGCCGGGCTCCAGGCGCTCGGCATCGCGAGCCGCGAGGTGCGGCGGCTCGTCCACGGCACGACCGTCGGCACCAACGCGGTCCACGAGCGGCGCGGCGCGCGGGTGGCCGTGCTGACCACCGCGGGCTTCCGGGACCTGATCGAGATCGGCCGGACCAAGCGCAACATCCCCGCGCTGTTCGTGCCCACGTTCGTCCGGCCCAAGCCCGTCGTCGAGCGCAAGCACCGCTTCGAGGTCATCGAGCGGCTCGGCGCCGACGGCTCGGTGCTGGTGGCGCTCGATCCGGCCAGCGTGGAGCGCGCGCTGGACGAGGCCCTCGCCGCCGGCGCCGAGGCGCTCGCCGTGTGCCTGCTCCACGCCTACCGGAACCCGGCTCACGAGCGCGCCATCGCCGACGCGGCGAAAGGCCGCTGCCCGGGCCTGCCGGTCTCGTGCTCGGCGGAGGTGGTGCCCGAGTACCGCGAGTTCGAGCGCTTCTCGACCACCGTGCTCAATGCGTATCTGCAGCCCCTCATGGACGACTACCTGACCGGGCTCGAGGAGCGCCTCCTCGCCGCCGGCTACGCCCACGGCGTCCTCACCGTGGGCTCGAGCGGCGGCATGATGACCACCGAGACCGCGCGGCGCCTGCCGATCAAGACCATCTTCTCGGGGCCCGCCGGCGGCGTGAGCCAGGCGTGCTTCGTCGGCGCGACCACGGGCGTGCGGGACTTCATCAGCTACGACATGGGCGGCACCTCGACCGACGTCTGCCTGGTCCACGCGCTGGCACCGGTGATGACGTCGGACAGCATGCTCGGCGCGTTCCCCGTGAAGGTGCCCCAGATCGACATGCACAGTGTCGGCGCCGGCGGCGGCTCGATCGCCTGGCTCGACGTGGACGGGAGCCTCCAGGTGGGGCCGCGCAGCGCGGGGGCCGTGCCGGGGCCGGCGGCGTACGGCCTCGGCGGCATCGAGCCCACCGTGACCGACGCCAATGTCGTGCTGGGCCGCATCGGGACGAACCGGCGGCTCGGCGGCAGCATCGGCCTCGATCCCGCGCGAGCGCGTCAGGTCATCGTGGATCTCGCCGCGCGGCTCGGCGGGGCATTGACCCCCGAGGCGCTGGCCGAGGGCATCGTGACCATCGCCGTCGCGCGGATGACCTCGGCCATCCGCGAGATCTCGATCCAGCGTGGACACGATCCGCGCGACTTCACGCTGATCGCCTTCGGCGGCGCGGGACCGATGCACGCGCTGGCGCTGGCCGAGGCGATCGGCCTCCCGCAGGTGCTGGTACCCCGGTACCCCGGCAACTTCTCGGCCCTGGGCCTGCTCGCCTCCGACATCAAGCACGACGACGTCCGGACACGCGTAGGCCCGCTCCGCGAGCGGCGGTCGCTCCTGGAGGATCTCTTCGCGGAGATGGCGCGCGCCGCGCGGCGCCAGCTCGAGCGCGAGGGGTTCGCGACCGACCGGCAGCGGCTGCTGCGCTCGCTCGATCTGCGCTACCGCGGCCAGGCCTTCGAGCTGAACGTCGGGGCCGGTGAAGCGCGCGCGGACGCTCCCGGCGCCGGAGCGCTGGCCCTTGACGCCATCGAGGCCGCGTTCCACCGCCAGCACCTGGCCGCCTACGGCCACGCCAACCGCGACGCCACGATCGAGCTGGTCAACGCGCGGCTCGCCGCCTACGGCATGGTGGACAAGCCCGACGCCGAGCGCTACCGGAGCGCGACGACATCGCTCTCCGCGGCGCTCGTCGAGCGGCGGCCGGTCTGGTTCGGCGGCGCCCGGCACGACTGCCCGGTGTGGGAGCGCGACCGGCTGCCCGAGCAGGCCGAGCTGCGAGGGCCGGCCATCGTGGAGGAGTTCGGCGCGACGACCGTGATCCTGCCCGGCTGGCGCGGCGCCGTCGACGAGCACGGGAACTTGCGGTTCGCACGGGAGGGCGCCGCGTGATCGATCCCATCACCCTCGAGGTGCTGCGCGAGGCCCTCGTGTCGATCGTGCGCGAGATGCGCGTCACCCTGGTGCGCACCGCGTACTCGTCGATCCTCTACGAGGGCGAGGACTTCTCGTGCGTCCTGATGGACGGCCAGGCGCAGATCGTGGCCATGTCCCGGGGACAGGACCACCCGCTGCACATCGTCCCGATCGGCTGGTCGATGAAGGCGGTGAGGGAGAAGTTCGGGGAGGACATCCACCCGGGCGACATCTTCCTGCACAACGACCCCTACACCGGAGGCACCCACCTGAACGACGTCGCGATGATCTACCCGCTCTTCCTCCCGAGCGGCGAGCCCGGCCGAGACGACGAGCTGTTCGTCTTCCCCGTGGTGCGGGCCCACTGGGGCGACGTGGGGGGGATGAGCCCCGGCAGCCTCTCCGGCCAAGCCACCGAGATCTTCCAGGAGGGGGTGCGCATCCCGCCCATCAGGATCGTCGACCGCGGCCGGCCGAACCAGGCCGCGCTCGACCTGATCTTCAGCAACATGCGCGGCCCCCGGGAGCGCCAGGGCGACTTCCACGCGATGATCGGCACCTGCAAGAAGGCGGCGGAGCGCATCGAGGCGCTGGCCGCGCGGTACGGGACGGCGACGCTCCGGGCGGCCGTGGCCGAGCTGATGGATCGCGCCGAGGCGCGCATGCGCCGCGCCATCCGCGCCCTTCGGGAAGGCGAGTACGTCTACGAAGCGCACCTCGAGAGCGGGCGGGAGCGGCTCGAGCCGCTGACCGTGCGCGCCAGGGTCATCGTCGCCGGCGAGACCATCACGGTGGACCTCACGGGCACCTCTCCGCAGACGGCCGGGCCGACCAACGTCGGGCCGGCCATGGCGCCGACCGGCGCCTTCACCATCATCAAGGCGTTCCTCGACCCGGGGGCCGACGTCAACTCCGGCGCGTTCCGGCCGCTGACGGTGATCACGCCGCCCGGCACCATCGTCAACGCCGACCCGCCCGCGCCCTGCGGCGGCATGGTCGAGGTGAAGTACTGCGTGGAGTCGGCGGTGATGGGCGCGCTGGCCCAGGCGCTCGACGGCAAGGTGGCCGGCGATCTCAAGGGCGGCGGCAACCACTGCTACGTCGGCGGGCCCGATCCGCGCACCGGCGAGACGTTCATCTTCTACGAGTACCCGGCCGGTGGCACCGGCGCCTTCGAGGGCGGCGACGGCAGCAATGCCGTCCGGACCTGGACCGAGAGCGACATGACGACGCTCCAGCCCATCGAGGCCGTCGAGCAGCTCTACCCGCTGCGGATCGAGCGCACCGCGCTGGCGCGGGGGGCTCGGCCTCACGCGCGCGGTGCGCATCCAGGCGCCGGCCACGCAGCTCTCGGTGCTCGCCGAGAAAGCGGTGCTGCCGCCGTTCGGTGTCTGCGGCGGGGCCGCCGGCGCGCCCAATCGCTTCTATATCCGCAGAAACGGCCAGGCCGTCGAGCCGTCGCCGCTGCCGGGCAAGGTCAGCGGCTTCCCGCTCGAGCCCGGCGACCTCCTCATGATGGAGAGCTCCGGCGGCGGCGGCTTCGGCGATCCCCTCGACCGCGATCTGTCGCAGGTCGCCGCGGACCTGGCCGAGGGCTACGTGACACCCGGGGCCGCGGAGGCGATCTACGGCGTCGTGGGGAGCGGCGGCGCGATCGACGCCGCCGCCACCGCGGCCCGGCGCGCGGCGCTGCGCGCCGCCCGGCCGCGCGCGCGCCTCAGCGCGGCCGAGGGCCTCGACACCGAGCGCGGCCGCGCCATCCGCCTGGATGTGGGCACCGCCGGGCGGCTGGGTGTGGCCGCCGGCGCCGTGGTCGAGCTGGTGAATCCGCGGGGCGCGCCCCTCCGCGCCTGGGTGGCGAGCGTCATGCCCGGTGCTGCGCGCCGCGCCGAAGTGCCGGCGGTGGCGCTCCGCATGCTCGCCCTCGCCGACGGCGCCGAGGTCGAGGTCCGCGCGGTCCATTCCGGCTCCCTCGGTGCATCCTGACGCTCCTCCTCCACAGGACGCTCGTCCCGAGCCGCCCCAGTTCCGGGCACCCTTAACCGGGGGCGGCCGCCTGTGGTCCGGCCGTTCGACCAAGTGCTAAAAGCAAATCCTCCTTCAGCTATCGACGGTCGCGGAAGTCCACACAATTTTGTCAATACCCCCAAGTATTTATCTTAAATCAAGCCTACTACAGATGTTCATGTTTGACTCACGTTCACGTATCGCGTACATTTCAAATAGCTGAACAAAAGGCTTGATGTTCATAGTTACGAGGCGTTCACGTAACGTGGACACTGCGACAGGACGAACATCGCCATGAACCAGAGAAAGCAACTACGCGAGCGAGAAATCAGACTCCTGGACGACGCGCTTACCGCGTTAACGCGTACAACTGGACTCAAAGCGGCGATCGTTACCCACGAGCCAAAGCGTGCGACGGGTGCACGGCCTGACGCGGCAATCCAGATCGACGCGAACGGAAAGCAATTCCGGTTTTTTGCCGAGATCAAGACGGTCGATCGGGCGGTCGCGCTCGCGGCCGCCAAGCATCAGCTCGAACCGTACGGCAACAGGGGCGTGCTCGTCGCACCCTACCTTACGGCCGAGCTCGCGAATCACTGCCGAAACGAACTCGACCTTCACTTCATCGACACTGTCGGCAACGCTTACCTGCGGGCACCAGGCCTGTACGTATTCGTACGTGGCGAGCGCCCGCCGGCACTCCCAGCACTAGCAATGGGCGCTCGGGGTGGAGGCACTGCGACCGCCCTGCGAGTCGTATTCGTGCTGCTCTGCAAGCCAGAGCTTCTCAATGCGCCGTACCGAGAAATCGTTGCAGCCGCAGGTGTCGCGCTGGGTGCAGTCGGCTGGGTCTTCTTCGATCTCCAGGGCCGAGGCTACATCACAGGCGGCTTGCGAAAGCGCAACCGGCGCTTGCTCGAGCCTGCCCGCCTGCTGGACGAATGGGTCACCAATTTCCCGATCAAGCTGCGTCCGAAGCTCAATCCACGCCGATTCCAGGCCCCCGACCCGGGCTGGTGGCAACAGGCGCACCTCGAAGCTGGTGCGCGCTGGGGAGGCGAAGTCGCGGCGACAAAACTAACTGACTATCTCAAGCCGGCGACCTGCACGATCTACTTGGATCCACAGAACGCTCGCGAGACTCTTGCCACACTCGTGAAGCAACACCGCTTGCGTGCTGACCCACAGGGCAACGTCGAGATTCTCGATGCCTTTTGGAACTTCCAACCCGGGGGAACGCCGCCCGACATCGTGCCGCCGCTCCTCGTCTATGCCGACCTCATGGCGACGCTCGACCCGCGCAATCTCGAGGTCGCAAAGCGGATCCGCGCGCAATACATCGACCATGCTCTCCGTCGCGCCTGAGCGTCCCGTTCCTCCGATGACGCTCGCGGTTCTGACATTCGTTGATCGCGTCATGCGGGAGCTCACGCTCGACTACTTCGTGACGGGTGCGATGGCACGGGACATTCTTCTGTACAATGTCTTCGGCTTCGACACCGGCCTCGGGACGCTGGATGTAGACCTCGCTATAGCCCTCGACAGTTGGCCGCAATTTGACGGGGTCAAGGCGCGCCTTGTTGAGACAGGCGCATTTACCCCTGATAGCGGCAAGACGCACAGGCTCTTTTATCGCGGCGGCGCGGGGCAAAAAGGTTATCCGCTCGACCTCCTTCCCTTCGGCGGCGTAGAACAGGGTCCGAACAAGATCGCTTGGCCCCCAGATTTTTCCGTCGTCATGAATGTGGCGGGGTATCGCGAAGCGCTTGCCGCGTCGCAGGAGGTCGAAGTGCGGCCTGGTCTCGTCGTGCGCGTGGCATCGTTGCCGGGACTTGCCATCTTGAAACTGTTTGCCTGGGCTGATCGCGGAGCCGAAAATCCCAAGGACGCCCTCGATCTCGCCACGCTGCTGCGCCAGTATGGCGCAGCAGGTAACGAAACTCGACTCTTTGGCGATGAGATTGGACTCCTCGAGGCCCTGGGCTACGACCTGGATCTCGCCGGGGCGCGGCTCCTCGGTAAAGATGCGGCTCGGGTGACCACACCTGCGACGCGCGACCAAGTCGTCGCACGACTCGACGATGCAATGCGTCTGCACCGGCTCCTTAGCGACATGGCAAGAACATTCCGGGGGGCAGCGCGGCCTGCCACGCCTCTGGCGTCATCCCTTCCGGTGGGTGCAGGCGCGACAGCCTCCGGGGAAGGACATCCCCGGACGGCTGCGCGGAGCCGTGCGCTGGGCGGCGGCGCGGCTGTCGGGTCATCGGGCCGAGAACGGCGCGCTCATTCGCGGGCATCCTACCGGCAGAGGGCTTCGCGCGCAACGGAGTCAGCTCGCCCCTCATGCCGCCGGGCTCCGCCCCTCTTCGCGTGACCTCAGCGCCGCCGGGGGCCCTTCCGGCGATCGAGGGCGGCGCCCCAGCTCGCGAGGAACGCGGTGACGAACGCGTGCTCCTTCGCCGGCTCGACGGCGAGCGGCGCCAGCGCCATCGCCGTCGCGAGCGCGACGTGATAGCCCTCCGACCGCGAAGCGACCGCGCGGCGGTACGCCGGGTGCGCCTCGTTGACCCACACCGTCGATTCCACGAGACGGCCCAGCTCGGGATCGCCCGGGCGCGCCTCGAACCGGATGCTGAGGCCGTAGCGCGCCGGCCGTCGCGGGCCGCGCGGCGCGGGCGGGTGCGCCTCGGCCGGGCGGGGCTCCACGGGCTCCTCGCCGTGCGGAGCCGCAGCCGGCTCGCCGGGCTCCCCGCCTGCTGGAGCTGGGGGCGCAGGCTCGCGCTCGCCACGCTCCGCTGGCTCCGGCTGTGACGTCGCCACCAGGATAGGGGTCTCCGGGCCACCCCAGGGTCCCGGGCCGGACTGGGTGCCGGGCAGCCGTCGCTGACCGCCCGCGCGCTGCTCCACGAGCGTCGCGAGCAGCGGAAATTCCTCCGCGAGGTCCATCAGCACGGTTTCGAGATCGCGCTCGACGGGCCGGGCGGCCCGTCGCCGCGCGGGCTCGCCCGCGTCGCGCGCATCGCCCCAGAGCGCGAGCTGGCGGGAGACGGCCTCCTGGATGGCCTTGCGATAGGCGAGGTAGGTCGCGCCGCGCGCGCCGGCGCGGATGAAGTCGGCCTTGTTGAGCGTCAGGCACTCCGCGAGGCCGGGCACCTCGATCAGGCCGCCGACGTGCTCGGCCGCCGCGGGCGTCACGCCGAGCCAGTCCCAGCCGCGCTTGATCACCTTGCCGAACGTGCTGACCGCGATCCCGCGGCGCTCCTCGGGAAGCGGCAGGTGGTCGCGCACCATGTAGCCGGCCGCCGCGGGTTTCCGCTTGCGCGCCAGGCGCACCGCGATGGGCACCACTTCGGGAGCGTTCCAGCCTTGCTTCTCGAGCCGCACTCCGTTCAGGACGACGCGCACGCCGCGCGGGTAGCGGCCGGCCAGGATCTCCCCGAGCGCGGGGTCGAGCAGAGGTTGGAACTGGCGGCGAACGACGCCTTCGATGAAGCCCGGATCGAGGAGCGGGGAGAGCGCGTTGGTGAGCGCGAGCCGCACCGCGGTGCCTCGCCCGGCGACGAGCCCGGGCGGCGCGACCCAGCGCCACGGCGCTCGGTGGCGGGAGGCGAGGCCCCAGGACGTGGCCACGTGGTGCTTGCCGAGCCGCGTCTCCGTCAGTACCTCGCGGGAGACGAGCAGGCCGATCTTGATGCCGACGCCCGCGAACCCGATGCGCTCGCCCTTGACCTTCGTGCTGGCGGCGATGTCGTGATAGCGCGCGAGCTCCCGGCGCCGCATCCCCAGGCCGTCGTCCACGATGGTGAGCGCCGGTGCGGCCGGGTCGGTCGCGATCGTGATGGTCGTGGCGCCCGAGTCGAGGGAGTTCGCCACGATCTCGGTGAGGATGGTCTCCTCCGTGGCGCCGGGGTAGGCATCGCGGAGGTCCTCGAGCAGGTGCAGGAGGTCGACGCGGGTCTCGCCCATCGCGCCTAGGGTACACTGACGGGCGGAGGAGCACCGCCATGTGGCTCACGTCGAAGAAGCTGAAGCTCCCGTCGCCCGCTGAGGCTCTCCTCGGGCGCGCCGAGCGGATGCCCGTCGCCCGCGCGCACGTCGTCACCGGCGCGCCGCTCGCGCCCCCGTTCCCGGCGCGGCTGGAGCGCGCCGTGGTCGGGATGGGCTGCTTCTGGGGCGCCGAGCGGCGGTTCTGGGAGACGAAGGGCGTCTTCACGACGGCGGTCGGCTACGCGGGCGGCCTGACGCCGAACCCGACCTACGAGGAAGTCTGCAGCGGCCTCACCGGGCACGCGGAGGTCGTGCTGGCGGTCTTCGACCCGCGCGCGGTGAGCTACGAGGAGCTGCTGCGCGTGTTCTGGGAGGGCCACGACCCGACGCAGGGGATGCGCCAGGGCAACGACGTCGGCACGCAGTACCGCTCGGCCATCTACTGCGACGGCGAGGCGCAGCGGTCCCTCGCCGAGGCCTCGCGCGCGGCGTACCAGGCGGCGCTCCGGGCGGCGGGCCACGGCGCGATCACGACGGAGATCCGCGAGGCGCCCGAGTTCTACTACGCGGAGGACTATCACCAACAGTACCTCGCGAAGAACCCCGGGGGCTACTGCGGCCTCGGCTCGACCGGCGTGCGCTGCCCGGTGGGGCTGACGTCAGCGGGTTAGACGCGGGAACGGGACCATCAGGCGTGAGCGACACTCAGCGGCCCAGCTCGCGCCAGTGCTCCTCGAGGTGCCGGCGGGCGATCGCCTCGCTCGCGGGGTCGAGCCACCGCACCTGGCCGAGCCGCGCGCGCGCCGCCTTGAGATGGGCGAGGTCCACGGCACCCGTCTCGTCGTGATGGGGGAGGTGGCGCACCCTCCGCCCATCGGGCGCCGTCTCGACGATGGCGAAGGCGGAGTCGGGCAGGCGCACGATCCGCCCGCGTGACCACTCCTCGGCACTGGCGGGGGCGCACACCGCCAACGCGAGCGTGGTGAGCACGACACGCGCGGAGAGCGATACCGTCATCGCAGCCCCCGACGCGAGTGTATGCCCGCTATAGAGGGTGGTGGCAATGCCCGGAGAACGATACGCTACCGGCCGATGACCGAGGGCGGCGAGGACCTCGAAGCGATCGGGAAGGCGCTCGCGGCGGAGCCTCGCCGTGAGAGGGCGCTCGAGCTGTTGCTGAGCCACGCGCGGCGGCTGAGCCGGGCCGAAGCCGGGACGATCTACGTCCGCGAGTCCGACCGGCTGCGCTTCGCGGTCGCGCAGAACGACGTCCTGGCGCGACGGGCCGGCGGGGAGGCGGCGCCGTCTCCTCTCGGGGAACAGCCGCTGCGGCTCGATGAGCGGAGCATCGCGAGCTACGTGGCGTTCACCCGGGCCACGGTCAACGTGCCCGACGTCTACGAGATCCCGCTCGAGCGGCCGTATGTGTTCGACCGTCGCATGGACGAGACGCTCGGGTACCGGACGCGCTCGATGCTCGCCCTGCCGCTGCGCGACGCTCGCGGACGGATGTGGGGGGTCCTGCAGCTCATCAACGCCACGGACGAGGCCGGCGACGTGGTGCCGTTCGACACGCGGAGCGAGGGGCTGGTCGGCTCGCTGGTGTCGCACGCCGCGCACCTGGCGCCGCGCCAGAAGGACGGGTCCGGCTGACAGGCCTGACACCCTCCGACGGACGGTGCCCACGCGCCGTTCTGTGCTCGTTCGGGCACCTCCACGAAGGAGGCCGCGATGGATCGAGCCGGCATCGAGCTGAACGGGGTCACGTACCGCCGGCCCAGGCGCCCGGTCGTCGTCGTCTGCATCGACGGCGGCGATCCCGCGTACTTCGAGCGGGGCGTCAAGGACGGGATCGTGCCGAACGTGGCGCGCTTCATGACGCAGGGCTTCGGCGCGGTCGCGGACGGCGACGTGCCGAGCTTCACGTGCCCGAACAACATGTCCATCGCGACGGGGAGCCCGCCCGCCGTCCACGGGATCTCGGGCAACTTCTACCTCGATCCCGACACGGGCGAGGCGGTGGTGATGACGGGGCCCGAGCTCCTGCGGTCGCGGACGGTGATGGCCGAGTTCTCGCGGATCGGCGCCAGGGTGGTCTCGATCACCGCCAAGGACAAGCTCAGGAAGCAGCTCGGCAAGGAGATGGACCTCGCGGACGGGAGCGTCAACTTCTCCTCGGAGCTCGCCGACCGCTGCACGCGCGACGAACACGGCATCGCGAACGTGCTCGAGTTCGTCGGCATGCCGAAGCCCGACATGTACTCGCCCGAGCTGTCGCTCTTCGTCCTCGAGGCGGGCGTCCGGCTCCTCGCCGAGCGGCGGCCGGACATTCTCTATCTCTCGCTCACCGACTACATCCAGCATAAGTACGCCCCGGGCGAGCCCGAGGCGAACCGCTACTACGCGAACCTGGACCGGCTGTTCGGCCGGCTCGACGCGCTCGGCGCGGTCGTGGCGCTCACGGCCGACCACGGCATGAACGACAAGTCGAACCCCGACGGCTCCCCGAAGGTCATCTGGCTCCAGGACATTCTCGACACGCGCTTCGGCAAGGGCACGAGCACCGTGATCTGCCCGATCACCGACCGCTTCGTCGCCCACCACGGCGCGCTCGGCGGCTTCGTCCGCGTCTACTGCGCCCGGGGCCTCGACCCGGCCGACGTGATGAAGCTCGCCAGGGGCCTCGACGGCGTCGAGGTCGTCTTCGACAAGCACACGGCGACGAAGACGTTCGAGCTGCCGCTCGACCGTGAGGGCGACGTGGTGGTCATCGGCAATGCCGGCACCTGCCTCGGCGCGGCGGAGGCCGACCACGATCTCTCGGGCCTCAAGAGCCATCGCCTGCGCACCCACGGCGGCATCTCCGAGGCGCGCGTGCCGTTCATCCTGAATCGCCCGCTCACCGCGGCGTACGCGGCGCGCGCGGCCGCGCGGCCGCTTCGGAGCTACGAGGTCTTCGATTTCGCGATCAACGGCGTGGACGCGGGCTAGCCGGACTATTCATGTCATGAACGGTCCCCGTGGCGGCCGACGGTGGCACGAGGAGCGCGGCCCCGGGAGGGGTCGACGAGACCCGTTCCCGCCGCGTGGGGCGCGGATCCCGCGCGCCGGATGGAGCCCAGCCGCGACTGGACGCGCCGACCGCGTGGTCGAGCGACCCCTCCGGGGGCCGCGCTCCTCGTGCCACCGTCCGACCGCGCGTGCGACGTTCATGAATAGTCCAGGCGAGTACGCCTGATGCCATGAGGGACGTTCGTCCCTCTCCCATCGCCGGCCAGTGGTACGTGGCCAACGCGCGCAGGCTGGCGGCCACGGTCGATGGCTACCTGACCGCAGCGCCCCCGCGCGCGCTCGACGGCGCGATGGTCGCGGTCATGGCCCCGCACGCGGGCCATCGCTACTCTGGGGCCGTCGCGGGCCACGCGTTCGCCGCCGCGCGCGGGCTCGCGCCCGACCTGGTCGCGATCGTCGGGCCCATGCACGCTCCGGCGCGCGGCGCGGTGCTCACGTCCGCCCACGACGCCTACGAGACGCCGCTCGGCGCCGTCGCGGTGGACGGGGACGCGCGGCGCGCGCTGGACGGCGCGTTCGCGCGCGAGCTGGGCGCCGGGCTCACGCCGGTGAGGAACGACGAAGAGCACTCGGTGGAGATCGAGCTGCCGTTCCTCCAGCGGGCGCTGACCGGGGCCTGGCGCCTCCTGCCCGTGATGGTGCGCGACCGGCGCCGCGAGGTGGCCCGCGCGCTCGGCACGGCGCTCGCGAGCACGTTGCGCGGCCGTCCGGCGCTGCTCGTCGCGAGCACCGATCTCTCCCACTACTACCCGCAGGCCCAGGCGCACCGGCTCGACGCCGAGCTGCTGAGCCGCGTGGAGGCGTTCGATCCCGACGCGGTGCTGCTCGCCGAGGACGAGGGTGTCGGCGAGGCCTGCGGGATCGGCGCGCTCGCGGCGGTGCTGTGGGCGGCGCGCGAGCTCGGCGCCAGCCGCGTGCGGGTGCTCGAGTACGCGACGTCGGGCGACGCGAGCGGCGACTACGAGCGCGTCGTCGGCTACGCCGCGGCCGTGGTCACGCGTCCGTCGACGTGACGCCGCGCCACGCCGGGAGTACGATTCCCCCGACGTGACGGCGCTGGTTGACGCGCTCCGGGACCTGGCGCGCGAGGGGGAGTTGTACGAGCGGCTCCGCGAGGACCGCGTCCGCTGCTACGCGTGCGGCCACCGCTGCCTGATCCCGCCCGGGCAGCGCGGCGTCTGCAAGGTGCGCTGGAACGAGGACGGGCGGCTCCTGGTCCCGACGGGCTACGTCGCGGGCCTCCAGCTCGATCCCGTCGAGAAGAAGCCGTTCTTCCACGCCTACCCGGGGGCGCGCGCCCTGTCCTTCGGGATGCTCGGGTGTGACCTGCATTGTTCGTTCTGTTTCCCGGGTGATACACCCGTGTTGACGCCTACTGGAGCTGTCTCCATCAAATCGATCTTCGATGCCGCCGGCGAGTCTGTCTCCGTCGCCGACGGAGAGGTTCGGGTCCCAAAGGGTACGCGAGTGATTGCAGCCTCCGGGGAGATGAGGCCGGTCCTCGAGGCGTTCAGGCATGCTTACCGGGGCTCCGTCTCAGTGATCAAACCGATGTATCTGCCGGCGGTCCGCTGCACGCCGGACCATCGTTGGCTCGCGACTACCGATCCGTCGAGAGAGACGCTCGAGGAGGTGGCGGCGAGAGATCTGACACCCGCCCATTTCCTGGTCGTTCCCAAGCCTGTGTGGCCTGCCGAGCAGATCACGCTTGACGTCGCCGCTGTGCTGAAAGACGCCGGGAGCTACTTCCTGATTCCGGTCGCGGCCGTCTCGTCCGAGGCGTTCGATGGAGACGTCTACAATCTCGAGGTCGAGAAGGACCACTCGTATGTCGCTGGCTTCTGCGCGGTGAAGAACTGCCAGAACGCCCTGACCTCCCAGGCGCTGCGCGATCCGATGATGGGCGTGTCGCCCCAGGCGATCACCGCGCGCGACATCGTGGACCTGGCGCAGCGCCGGCGCGCGCGCCTCCTCACGTCCACCTACAACGAGCCCCTGATCACGAGCGAGTGGGCGGTCGAGGTCTTCAGGGAGGGCCGGGCGCGCGGGCTCGTCGGCTCGTTCGTCTCGAACGGCAACGCGACGCCCGAGGTGCTCGACTATCTCCGCCCGTGGGTGGACCTCTACAAGGTGGACCTCAAGGGCTTCGACGACAAGCGTTACCGGGAGCTCGGGTGCCTGCTGAGGACGGTGCTCGATACGATCCAGCGCGTCCACCGCATGGGCTTCTGGCTCGAAGTCGTGACGCTCGTGATCCCGGGCTTCAACGACGCGGACGCCGAGCTGCGCGACATTGCCCAGTTCCTCGCCGGGGTCTCGCCGGACATCCCGTGGCACGTGACCGCGTTCCGCCCCGAGTACAGGATGACCGACCGTGGCGCCACGCCGGTGAAGACGCTCCTGCGCGCCGCCGAGCTCGGCCTGGGCGAGGGGCTGCGCTACGTCTATGCGGGGAATCTGCCGGGGCGGGTCGGGGCTCTCGAGAACACGCACTGCCCGGGGTGCGATGCGCTCTTGATCGAGCGCGTGGGCTACACGATCCGGCGCGATCTCGTCACGCCCGGCGGCGGCGCGTGCCCGTCGTGCGGGACGACGATCCCCGGGCGCTGGTAGGCCGGGCGGCTCAGTCGTCGTAGACGGGAATCGCCGCGGTCGTGGGCTCGACTTCCTCCGGCTCGACGGACACGAGGGTGAGGCCGGTGTTTTTCAGCTTGCCGCACACCCCGTCCACGAGGCGATCGATCTGATCCGCGGTGATGAGCATGACGTCGGATTCCAGGACGGCCCTGACCTTGATGCGTTTGAACTCTGCCATGAGGCACCTCCCTCGCTACGGAGTACCAGCCGCAGAACGGAGTACCAGCCGCAGAGGCCAGCAAGGAGGGTGCCAGGCGGGTAACCCCTTGAAAGCACGGGCTTCCGCCGAACGGCCTTTCCGAGGCGTGACCTGAGTGGCACGATCGATGTCAGCGTTTCGATGCCATCCGGCGCGTTTATGACCCCTCGCGCGCACTAGGGAAATGATTCGGGCGTCGCATTCGTCGAGCGCGCCGACGTTGGCAGCATGAGGCCATGCGCGACGCGAAAGAGCGGTCCCGCGGCATCTGGAACGAGCGGACGGTCGCCTGGTACGAGCGGGCGAACGCGCGGAGCGACTACGCCAAGAGGTTCCTCGAGGCGATCCCGGACCTCCTCGCCCGCTCGCGCACGGCGCTCGACGTGGGCGCGGGCTTTGGCGCGCTGGCGCTCCCGCTCGCGCGGCTGATGGAGCGCGTGACCGCCGTGGAGCCCGCGCCCGCGATGGCGGCGGCGCTCCGCGGCGCGGCCGCACGCGCGCGGCTCGGCAACGTCACGGTGATCGAGGCGACGTGGGGCGGGGCGCCGGTCCCCGCGCACGATCTCGTCGTCTGCGCCCACGTGAGCCACCTGCTCGGCCGCGGCTCCTCGTTCCTCGCGACGCTCGCGCGCGGGGAGCTCGCGACGCAGGGCGTGGCGCTCGTGCGCGACGCGCCGGGCGGCGACGACAAGTTCTTCTTCGGCGAGCTCTACCCGATGCTGCTCGGTCGGCCGTACGAGAAGTCGTGCGGGTTCGAGGAGACGGAGGGAGAGCTCGAGCGCCTCGGAGTCAGGCCCAAGCTCACGACGATCGAGTACGGCTCCGACCAGCCGTTCGACAGCCTCGAGGAGGCGTGCGACTTCTGGATGGAGTACATGGGACTCGAGGGCGCCGAGCCGCGCGCGTATCTCCGCGGCTTTCTCGCCGGCCGCCTGCGGCGGGAGAACGGGGAGTGGGTCGCGCCCTTCCGCAAGCGCGCCGTCGTGATCCACTGGGCGGTGACCTAGCTCGCGCCGGCGGAGGAGGCCGCGACTCGCCCGCGCCGCGAGCCGGGGTAGTATAGGCCCCGCGGGTGGCACCATGCCGGACCCTGAGAACCGTACCTGTCGTCCGTACCGGTGGACCGTCATGCTCTGCGACCGGGCCTACCGGCTCCTCTGGGGGCTCGATCGGCCCGAGGCGCGGGTGGGTCTAGCGCTCTGCGTCAAGATCGAGCGGACGCGCCGCCACGTGACGCTGCCCGACGGCACGCGGATCCGCCGCGGCGACAGGGTCGGCGTCCTCCACCTCAACAACGCGCGCGTCGCCGACGTCCACCTGAACGGGCTCCCGGCACGCCTCGTCGGCCTCGAGTTCCGCCGGTGGTTCCTGGCCTCGCTCCACGAGCTGGCGCGGCTCGCCGAAGGGCCCGGCACGTTCGCCGACGTGAAGGCGTTCACGGCGATCACGATCTTCCACCGCGGGCTTGCCCGGTTCGGCTTTCAGATCGAGGACGGCGCGCTCGTGTTCCCGGCGCTGGTCGGCGCCTACCAGCGCGCCCTGCTCGCCTGCCTCCATCCGGCTGGCGTGTTGCGCGACCGGGGCGAGGACTGCCGGGAGGCGCGCCGCCTCTGGCTCACGCGCGCGGCGCTCCTCGCGCGCTACTCGGCGTCGGGCCCGCGGTCGCGGGCGGCGGCCCCCCCGCGCGCGAAGCGGGCGGGATCGAAGAGGGAGAGGTCGAGCGAGGATGTACCGTCCAGAAGCCACTCGGCGACGTAGCGGCCCGTCGCGGGAGCATGCTGGAAGCCGTGGCCGCCGAAGCCCACGGCGAGGAAGAAGCCCTCCACGCTCGGGGCCCAGCCGATGATCGCGTGGTCGTCGAGGGTGAGCGGGCGCAACCCCGCCCAGCCGCCCGCAATGCGGGCGCGCTCGAGGACGGGCACGCGGTGGACGGCCTTCTCGACCGCGTCATGCACCTTGCCCCAGTCCATCGGGACGTTCGTGTCCTCGCCGATGTCTTCCACGTCGCCCGGGGAGAGGAGGACCTGCTCCATTTCCTTCCTGAAGTAGAAGCCGCTCGCGCGGTCGGTCGTGAGCGGCACGGGCCCCGGGATCTCAGGGAAGGGCTCGGTGAAAAAGATGTGGCGCCGGCGCGGGTACACCGGGACCTCGACGCCCGCGAGCTTTCCGACGCGCGCCGCCGCGGGGCCCGCGGCGTTGATCGCGAGCGGCGTCGCGATCGCGCCCTCGCGCGTCCTGACACCCCTGACGCGCCCGTCGGGCATGTCGAGCGCGGTGGCCTCGACACCCTCAAGGATGCGCGTGCCGAGCTCGCGCGCGCGGCGGGCGAAGCCGTTCGTCACCTCGGCGGGCCCGGCCATGCCGTCCTGTGGCCCCCAGACCGCGGCGACGAGGTCGTCCACGCGGAGCGCGGGCACGAGCTTCTGCGCGTCGGCGGGCGTGATGACGCGCACGTCGGCGCCGAGGCGTCGCTGGAGAGCGATCCGCGTTTCAAACCCGCGCAAGTCCTCCTCGTCGACGACGAGGAAGAGGTAGCCGATCTTCGTGTACCCCGGATCCACGCCGAACTCCTCCCGGAAGCGCTCGAACACGCGCATGGACTCGAGCGAGAAGCGCACTTCCGTCTCGGTGGGGAATTGGGCGCGGATGCCGCCCGCCGCCTTGCTGGTGGTGCCGGCGCCCACCGCCTCGCGCTCGAGGACGACGACGTCGGAGAGGCCGCGGCGGGCCAGGTGGTAGGCGATGCTGCAGCCGACGACACCGCCGCCGACGATCACCGCGCTCGCCGTCCTGGGGAGCGTCGTCACGCCGCGGCCTTCTCCTCGTACCCGCGCACGGTGTGGTAGATCGCGCGGTCGAAGAAGCGGACCACGAGGAGCTGAAGCTCGATCTCCTGGCGGAGCTCCAGCACGGTGTCGGCCACCGCCTCGGACTCGATGAACTCCCAGAGGTTGCGCCGGGTGAGCAGGAGTGCGGCGACCACCTGCGAGAGCGGCACGCCCTCGGCCCGGCGGGCGCGGCCGAGGCCGAGGTACTCGTGCTCCACCTGCTCCTCGGAGGCCTGCTCCAGCCAGCGGCCCAGGTTGCGGTAGACGCGCAAGGTCCGGCTCCGGATCTCGGCGTCGTCGAGCCGGCGGTACGCGGTGGTCCGCGGGTCGGTGCGCAGGCGGTCGGCGAGCCGGTCGGTGAGGCGGTCGGCGTGGGTCTCGATCAGGTGCGTGAGTCTCGCGGCCAGCATCGGACACCTCCCGATGAAGACGTGGTCTTGGGGCGGACCCGACCACAGGGTACCCGAGCCCGCCGCTCGTTCAGCGACAGCACGGCGCCGATTCGCCGCGACCGGACGCGGGTGAACCCCGGCCCACTCGGGCCCGATGTTGTATCATCCCCGCCATGATCGACCCGATCACCGTCTCCGTCCTCACGCACCGCTTCGAAGCCATCGTACAGGAGATGGGCGAGGCGATGCTGCGCACGGCGTACTCGCAGATCCTCAACTCGAGCCGCGACTTCTCGACGGCCATCTGCGACGGCCCGGCGCGGCTTGTCGCGCAGGCCGAGCACGTGCCGATCCACGTGGGGGCGATTCCGTGGGCGGTCGAGTCCGTGCGCGACTTCTTCACGGGGCGGATCCGGCCGGGCGACGTCTTCCTCCTGAACGACCCCTATCACGGCAACAATCACCTCCCCGATCTCACCGCGTTCGTGCCCGTGTTCGTGGACGGCGAGGTCGCCTTCTGGTCCATCAACCGCGCCCACCAGAGCGACATCGGCGGCTCGACCCACGGCGCCTACAACCCCGCGGCGACGGAGATCTGGCAGGAGGGCCTGCGGATCACGCCGCTCAAGCTCTACGACGCGGGCGAGCTGCGGGATGACGTCCTCAAAATGATCACGACCAACGTGCGCCACCCGCACGACTTCATGGGCGACCTCCGCGCGATGATCGGCTCGGCGCGCGTCGGCGAGCGGCGCCTGCTGGCGCTGATCGAGGAATACGGCCCGAAGACGATCGTGGCGGCGGTGGAGGAGATCCTCGACGGCGCCGAGCGCCAGGCCAGGGCCTGCGTGAGGACCTGGAGGGACGGCGTCTACCGGGGCGAGACGATCCTGGACGACGACGGCCACGGCGTCACCGACATCTGGATCCGCGCGACGGTCACGAAGAAGGGTGACGCCCTGGTCATCGACCTCAGGGACTCGCACCCACAGGTGCGCGGATTCATCAACTCGTCGTACCCGAACACGATGTCCTCCGTCCACATGGCGTTCGCCTACCTCATCGACCCGCGCACGCCGAAGAACTCGGGGACGTTCCGCCCCGTGAAGACGCTCCTCAAGCAGGGGACGATCGTCTGGCCATACCCGCCCGCGCCGGTGACGCTCGCGACGAACCACTGCGCCCAGGACATCGCCGAGGCGATCATCAAGGCGCTGGCGCCGGCGTGCCCCGCGCGGGCCATCGCCGGGTGGGGGCGGCGCTTCCGTATCGCGATCAAGGGGGTGAACCCGCGCACGGGGCGCCCGTTCATCTGGCACATGTTCCACGCGCGCCCCGGCGGCGGCGCCACCGCCGTCGGCGACGGTTGGGAGACCGCGGGCGAGGGGCAGGCGGCGGGCGGGATCAAGTTCGGCAGCGTGGAGGTGGCGGAGGTGCGTTTCCCCCTCACGTTCGAGCACCACGAGTTCCGCGCCGACTCCGGCGGCGACGGCACGCACCGCGGCGGCGTCGGCGCCGTGCTGCGCCTGCGCATGGATACCGAGGAGCCGGCGGTCGCCAACACTGCGGGCGACGGCGTCCGCCACGCGCCGTACGGGCTTCTCGGCGGCGTGGACGGGCTGCCGCACCGCTACCGCCTCCTCTCGCGCGGCAGGCCGCTGCGCGTGCTCAAGACCAAGGAGGTCGGCATCCCCGTGCGCCCGGGCGACGTGTTCCTCGTCGAGTCCTCGGGCGGCGGCGGGTACGGCCGGCCGTCGAAGCGCTCGCCCGACGCGCGCGCGAGCGATCGCGCCAACGGGTTCGTCACCGGCCGGAAACGCCGGCCACGCCGCTGATGCAGCGCCAACTGACTACATGGGGGGCTCCGGGCGCCCCCCCAAGCCCCCTGGCGCTCAGGGCGCCCCGGCCCAGCCGTGGCGCCCTTCGACACTGCGATTCGTTCACAGGCACTGATCCCGGGCCGGTCACGGCCGCAGGCGACAGGGGTCGCGGGGACCCGTTCCCGGCCCGGTGGCAGCGGACCGAGCGCGCCCGGATGGAGCCCAGCCGCAGCGGGGCAGCGGACGCGTGCCGCGTGGTCCCGCGACCCCTGTCGCCTGCGGCCGTGACCGGCCCGGCACCGGAGATGACCGCTGGCTGAGACGGCCGACGTCGTCGTCATCGGGGGAGGCGTCCACGGGGCGAGCCTCGCCTGGGCGCTCGCCTCGCGCGGCGTCAGGCGCGTCGTCCTGGTCGAGAAGGGCGCGCTCGCGAGCGGCGCCTCCGGGCGCTCGAGCGCGCTCGTCCGCATGCACTACACCAACGAGTGGGACGCGCGCCTGGCCTTCGCGAGCTTCCCCGTGTTCCGGGACTGGAGCGAGATCATCGGCGGGCCCCCGGTGTTCACCCACACGGGGTTCGCCTGGGTCGTCGCCCCGCCCTACGCGGAGGCGCTCAGGAAGAACGTGGCGATGCTGAGGGCGATCGGGATCAACACGGTCGCCCTGTCGCCGGCCGAGCTGAAAGAGCTGCAGCCGTTCGCCAACGTCGAGGATCTGGGCGCCGCCGCCTACGAGCCCGAGAGCGGCTACGCGAATCCCGCCGCGGTGGTCGAGGGCTTCGGCAGCCGGGCGCGCGAGCTGGGCGCGCGCGTGCTCCCGTGGACGACCGTGACGAACATCGTGAGGACCGAGAGCCGGGTCGTCGGCGTGGAGACGAGCGCCGGGAGGATCGACGCGGGCGCCGTCGTCGTCGCGGCGGGGGCGTGGGCGCCGCGGCTCTGCCGCGGGATGGGCCTCGCGCTTCCCGTGCGGCCGAAGGCCCTCGACACCGTGCTCGTGACCCGCCCGCTGGAGCTGGCCCGGCCGCACCTGATCTTCATCGACAACGCGGCGGGGACCTACTTCAGGCCAGAGAGCGGCGTCCTCACGCTCGTGGGCGTGCCCAGCCAGGCGTGGGACCTCGATCCCGACGGGCCCGTGTCGCTGCCCGCCGAGGCGCCGGCGGTCGGCGCGCAGCTCCTGACCCATCGGATTCCGGCGATGGAGCGAGCGACGCTCGCCCGCGGCTATCGCGCCGTGGACGGCTACAGCCGCGACCGCCACGCGATCCTCGGCCGCGTTGAGGGGGTGGACGGCCTCTATCTTGCGACGGCGTTCAGCGGCTCGGGGTTCAAGATCGCGCCCGCCGTCGGGACGTGCATGGCCGAGCTGATCCTCGACGGGCGCGCGAAGACCGTGGACATCGAGGCGTTCAGCCTCGCCCGGTTCGCCGCGGGGCGATCGCCGGAGGGGCCGCACCCCTACGCGCCCCGCGCGGATCACGCCGAGCCGGTGCCCGGCCGGTGGTGAGGAGGACAGCAGATGAGGAGGACGGCATGTTCAAGCGCGTGGTGACCTCCGAGGGCGAGCTGCGCGAGCTCATCGGATATCCGAACGAGCGCGCGGTGCAGAAGGACATCGGGCGGCTCGACGAGCACGCGCGCGCCTTCATCGCGCGCTGCCCCTTCCTCTTGCTCGCGACGTCGAACGCGAAGGGGCAATGTGACGTCTCCCCCAAGGGCGATGCGCCGGGGTTCGTGCGCGTGCTGGACGACCGGAACCTCGTGATTCCCGACCGCCCGGGCAATCGACGGATCGACGGGATGCGCAACCTCGTCGAGAACCCGCACGTCGGGTTGATCTTCCTCGTGCCCGGCAAGGAGGACACGCTCCGCGTGAACGGCCGGGCCCGGATCGTTCGGGACGACGAGCTCCTGGCCTCCCTCGCCGTGGGGGACAAGCGCCCCCAGCTCGCGATCGCGGTCGAAGTGGAGGAGTGTTACCTGCACTGTCCCAAGGCGTTCCGGCGCTCCCGGCTCTGGGAGCCCGGGACGTGGTCGGGCGCGCGGGAGCTGCCGTCCATGGCCAAGGTGCGGTGGGCGCAGCAGCCGGTACCCGGCGCGACGCTCGAAGAGTACGAGCGCGAGAGCGAGGAAGGGCTCCGGAGGACCCTCTACTGATGGCGCGCATTCCGCTTATCGAGACCAAGGACGAGCTGCCGGCCGAGCACCACGCGGCCTTCGACCTGATCGCCCAGAGCCGCGGCAAGGTCGCGGGGCCGTTCGGCATCCTGCTGCACAGCCCGGAGGTCGCCAAGCGCGCGGCCCACCTCGGTGCCTACCTCCGCTTCGAGTCGGCGCTCTCCGGCATCCACCGGGAGCTCGCCATCCTCGCGACGGCGCGCGCGATGGACTGCCGGTACGAGTGGGCCGCCCACGTGCCGCTCGCGAAGAAGGCGGGCGTGCGCGCCGAGGCGATCGCCGCGATCCGCGACCGCCGCGCCCCCGCGGGTCTCGCCCCCGACGAGGCCGAGATCGTGGCGTACGTGACCCAGCTCCTCCGCGCCCACCGCGTGGACGAGGCCACGTTCGGTCCGCTGCGCGCGCGGTTCGGGACGCAGGGACTCGTCGAGCTGACGACCACGGCGGGCTACTACTCGATGATCGCCAGTACGCTGAACGCCTTCGACGTGCAGCCCGATCCCGGCGCCGACCTCCTGCCTGAATGAGCGACGCGCGCCTGTCTCAGGCCACCCACGGTCCACGCCGGCCTCGCGGCCCCCGCTACAAAATGAGCGACGCGCGCCTGTCTCAGGCCACCCACGGTCCACGCCGGCCTCGCGGCCCCCGCTACAAAATGAGCGACGCGCGCCTGTCTCAGGCGACCTGGCGGCCGTGGACGAGCGCGGCACCGTCGTCATCGCCAAGTCCGCCTCGACGCCGCGCGACCCGTCCGAGGGGCTGATGGACGGGCTCGGCCTCCTGGCGGCGGAGCTCGGGCTCGACCTCGCCGGACTGCTCGCCCGGACCGCGTCGATCATCCACGGCACGACGGTCGCGACCAACGCCCTCCTCGAGCGGAAAGGCGCGAGGGTCGGCCTGCTCACGACGGAAGGCCACCGCGACGTCATCGAGATGCGCGAGGGGCTGAAGGACGACCGCTACAACCTCCGGGTACCGCCGCCCGTGCCGCTCGTGCCGCGCGCCCGGCGCCTCGGGGTGCGTGAGCGCCTCCGCTTCGACGGCGCCGTGGCGATCCCGCTCGGCAAGAGATCGCTCGCCGGAGCGATCGATCGGCTCGCGCGCGACGGGGTCGAGGCGGTCGCCGTCTGCTATCTGCATGCCTACCGCAACCCGAGGCACGAGCAGCTCACGGCCCGCGCCGTCGCCCGGCGCCTGCCGCGGGCGTTCGTCTCCCTCTCGTCCGAGGTCCTGCCGCAGATCAAGGAGTACGAGCGCGTGTGGACGACGGTCGTCAACGCCTACGTGGGCCCCGCGCTCGCGCGCTACCTCGCGCGCCTCATCGCGAAGCTCGACGCCGCCGGCTATCGCGGCGACGTGCTGATCATGCAGTCCCACGGAGGCGTCGCGCCGGTGAGGGAATCGGCGCGCCTCGCCGCCGGCGCCGTGCTCTCGGGCCCGGCAGGGGGCGTCGCCGCGGGGCGCTACTGCGCGCGTCTCCTCGGCGCGGGCAACCTGATCACCTTCGACATGGGCGGGACGAGCACGGACATCGCGCTGCTCCAGCGCGGCGAGCCCCAGCTCACCGGCGAGAAGACGGTCGGCGTCGCCAAGGTCGCGCTGCCGGCGATCGACATCCACACGCTCGGCGCGGGCGGCGGCTCGATCGCCTGGGTGGATCCGGGGAAGATCCTCCACGTCGGGCCCGAGAGCGCGGGCGCCGATCCGGGGCCCGCGTGCTACGCGAAGGGGGGCGCGCGCGCCACGGTGACCGACGCGAACCTGGTCCTGGGCTATCTCGACCCCGCGAACTTCCTCGGCGGCCGCATCGGCCTGGACGGACGCGCGGCCGAGCGGGCCGTGGAGGCGGTGGCCCGGCGGCTCGGGACGAGCCTTCTGGCCGCCGCCGAGGGCATCTCGCGCGTCGTGAACACGAACATGGCCGAGGGGATCAAGATCGTCTCGGTGCGGCGCGGCGTGGACCCGCGGAAGTTCGCGCTCGTGGCGTTCGGGGGTGCCGCGGGCCTGCAGATCACCGAGGTCGCCCGCCTGCTGGAGATCCGCCGCGTGGTCGTGCCGTCGGTCGCCGCCGTGCTCTCGGCGTGGGGGATGCTCGCGACGGACCTCCGCTACGAGCTCGTGCGCTCCCACGTGAGCGAGGTCGGGCGCATGACGGCCGCGGGGCTGCGACGGCTCTTCGCCCGGCTCGAGGCGGACGGGCGCGAGAGGCTCGGCGCGTTCGAGGGGCCGATCAGGGTCCGCCGCGCGCTCGACATGCGCTACGGCGAGCAGATCTTCGAGATCCAGGTCCCGCTCGACGGCGTGGATCTGGACTCCAAGGACCTCATGGCCGAGATCGCCGGGCGCTTCCACCGGCGCCACGAGGAGCTGTACGCCTACAGCGCGCCGGGACAGGAGGTCGTCATCGTCAACGCGCGCGTGGCCGTCGTCGGCGAGCTGCCGGTGCTACCGGCGGAGGAAGGCGCCGTCGAGCGGGGCGGCGCGGCGGTCCCCGGCCGGCGCCGCGTGTGGCTCGGCGGCTGGGTCGACGTGCCCGTCCGGAAGATGGACGCGCTCGCCGCCGGCCAGGAGGTGAAAGGCCCCGCGATCGTCGAGTCGGCGACGACCACCGTGCTCGTCCGCGAGGGGGAGCGCGCGATCGTCACCCCGCGCGGCTGGCTCGACATCCGCCTCGGCTGAAGCGCGCCGGCGCGGGGCACCGGTATGATGCGGCGATGAGGCCCGCTAGCGCCACAACGTCGCCGCGCTCGGCGCGGACTACGCGCTCTTCATGATCGGCCTGTCGTTCGCCTGCTCGAGTTCGCGCCCGTGCCGGAGGAGCAGCCCACGTACGTCAGCCTGGGGACGACGTCGATGGCGCCAGTGGCGTTCGGCGCGCCGCTGGCCGCAGGGCTCCTGGCCGACGCGTTGGGCTTCGCGGCGGTGTTCGTCACCGCGACGGCGGCCGGGGCCGTCGCGCTCGCGCTGCTCGTCGGGCGGGTGTAGGACCCGCGCCACGCACGACGGCGCGCTCCCAGACCCAAGCGAGCCGTGCAGAGTTGACACAAAAGTGGCGACAGAAGGACCGATGAGCATGTTCTCAAGTGTCCAAAAAGTTACCAATCGTGGCGGGGCCTACCGTATAGATTCTTGATAAGTCGCCCTGTTGAGAATACGGCACATGTCTTGCGTGGAAAGTCCTGAGCATGGTGGCAACCATCCAGAGGGGCAGAGGGAGCGTGCGCGCACTATGGTCCACGTGAAGTCGCGGTGTCGTGTCTTCGGCGACAGCCGAGGGTTCAACCTCGCGGAGTTGCTCGTCTTCGTCGCCGTGATCGGCATCATCACCGCGGTGAGCGCGCCCGCGTTCGTCTCGTACTGGCGCTCAGCCACCCTGAAAGCCGGCGCCCAGGAGGTGGCGACCATCCTGAACCGGGCGCGGTCGGTCGCGATCTCGAAGAACATCAACACGGTCTGCGTGAGGCAGAGCGCCAACAAGGTGCGGTTCCTGACAGACGGGTGCGCCGGCAGCGCCCCGTGGACGGGGCCCGGCACCGACGGCAACGGCTGGTTCAGCCTCCAGAACGGCATCAACGTGACCACCGACCCGCAGGTCGTCTTCAACTATCTTGGCGCGGCGACCACCTCCGGCATCTACACGGTCCAGAACCCGATCAGCAACTCGACCATGAGCGTGACCGTCGCCCTCTCCGGGCGCGTCACGATTGGGCCATGATGACCATCACCGACCAGCGCGGATTCACGGTCGCCGAGGTGCTGATCGCCGCGGTGATCATCACCCTGGCGTTCGTCGCGCTCGCGACCGTCGTGCCGATCTCGACCTATGGCGTCCAGGAAGGCAACCAGGTCACGACCGCGTCGTTCCTCGCCGACCAGAAGCTCGAGCAGATCAGGATTCTTCCGTGGACCGCGTCGCCCGCGAACGACTGCCTCGGGATCTCCGCGTCGTCCACGGAGGCCCCGACGGTCCCCGCGGGCGCGTCGTGCACCATGGGGGCGACGACGGTCGCCGCCGGGGGTACGGCGCCGGGGCTCGCCGATGAGAGCTCGACGGCGATCACCGGGTTCGCGGGATACTCGCGCAACGTCCGCATCACCGATTGCGGCTCGGCGCCGGGGTGTTTTACGCCGGCAATCACAGATTCCGCGATGCGCCTCGTGACGGTCACCGTGACCTACACCCCGCTGAGCGCCAGCGCCGGGGCCGCGGCAGGGCCCAAGTCGGTCCTGGTCCAGATGGTGGTCACCCAGCGATGAGCAACGAACGCGGGTACACGCTGGCGGAGCTGCTCACGGCCATGGCCGTGCTGGCGCTGCTCATGGCCGGGCTCTTCCTCACGCTCCAGGAGGGGCAGACCGTCTACTCGTTCGGCGCAGGGCGCGCGGAGGTCCAGCAGAACGCGCGGGTCGCGCTCGAGCGGGTCCTTCGCGAGCTGAGGACCGGGACGAAGGTCACCGTCGCCAACTCGAACAGCATCACCTTCGAGTTCCTCGACGAAGGCAGCGTGCTTGTCACCGTCGCGTATTCACTCAGCGGCACCGACCTGCGGCGCAACCAGACCGTCCCGGCGATCGCCGGGCAACCCGAGACCCTCGTCGGAGGCGTGAGCGCCCTGACGATCACCTACTTCGACGTGAACAACGCCGCCACGGCCACGGCAGCGAACGTCTACTCGGTCGACATCAACCTGACGACGCGGTCCGAAGACACCACGCTGGCGGCCGCTTCCCCGGCCAATCGCCAGGCGGTCGTGCAGGGCCGCGTGAAACTGAGGAATGAATGAAGACTGAGCGCTTCGCGAAGGACGAGCAGGGTGTCGCGTTCCCGATGGCGATGATCGTCATGGCGATCCTGTCGGCGCTCATGGCGGCGTTCGCCGTCCTCGCCACGAGCGAGCCGCAGATCGCCAGCAACCAGATGGCCAGCACCCAGGCCCGGGCCCTGGCCGAGACGGGCGTGGAGCGGGCGCTCTGGGCTCTGAGCGCGGGCATGCGTGCGACCGTCCCGAGCGGCGCGCTGACGACGAACGCCGATGGGACCCTCGCGAGTCCGGTGCCAGCGCCCTACAACGGGACCTACGTCTCGGTCAGCTCGGTCGGGGGCTTCAAGGTGACGGTCGCGGACGGAGCGGCACCGAACGAGAAGGTCATCACCGCCCTCAATGCGGCCTCTGCGCCGGCGGCGAGAACCCCCCGGGCACGACCACCGAGGTCAAGGTGGGCGGCAACGCGGTCGTCAACGCCGCAGACACGACGAAGTACTGCTCGGGAGTGACGCCGGGATCGGCCGTCGGCAGCAACGGGATCGTCACGGTCAACGGGACCCCCGACCTCGATGCCCCGCCCGGCGGCTCGGAGACTCAGCCGGGCGCGACCTACCCGAGCAGCATGCTCCTCTCCGACGCCGACATGGCGATCCTCAAGTCGATCGCCAAGGCCAGCGGCACCTACTATCAGGGGTCGCAGACCTGGACGTCGCCGCCGCCGAGCGGCCTCATCTTCGTCGACACCACTGATGGCAGCGTGCTCTCGAGCTCGACGCCGAGCGCGAATATTCCCGTCGTGGACATCCACGGCAACTGGAGCGCCGGAGAGAACTGGAGCGGCTGGCTCGTCGTCGCGGGCACGATACAGATCAGCGGCGACGTGAGGCTGAACGGACTCATCTACGCGCAGAACGACGTCAACCTCAACGGCACCGGCACCGGGGCGATCAACGGCGCCGTGATCTCCACGAACCGGGTGGATACCACATCGACCACGGTCGCCGATACC
>JACPCG010000106.1 GCA_016179925.1 Candidatus Rokuibacteriota bacterium
ACGACGTGGGCGATCTCGATCGTGGGCGCCTCGCTCGCCGTCGGCACGAGATAGTCCATGAACGTGCCGGTGAGGAGCTGACCGTCCTCGTCGTAGGCGAGCTCCTCGTAGAGCGCGCCGCCGAGCCCGTGGAGGGCGCCGCCGTAGATCTGTCCCTCGGCGATCATCGGGTTGATGATCGTGCCTGCGTCGTGGACCGTGACGTAGCGGAGGATCGTGATCGCCGCGGTGTCCGGATCCACCTCGACGGCCATCACCTCGGCGATGAAGCCGTAGGTGTTGGAGGAGTTGACGCGGTCCTCGGCGTCCACCGCCTTCGCCACCGTGAAGCCGAACACGGCCGTCGCCTGGAGCCCGGGCTCCATCCCCTCGGGCAGCGAGTCGGTGTTCCAGTGGGCGCGCCCGGCGAGGTCCTTGACCGAGTAGGACGGGCCCTTCCCCGCCCTCGGCCTGACGGCGCCGTCCCGGAACTCGAGCGACCCGGCGGGAAGCTCCATCAGGTGCGCGGCGTACTCAATGAGCTTGGCTTTCAGCTTCCGGGCGGCGAGCGCGACGGCGCTCGTGCCGACCGAGCCGAAGCGGCTCGAGTAGGTGCCGGAGGAGATGGACCACACGCGCGTGAACGTGTCCATCTCGTCCACGACGGTGACGTCCTCGGGGGCGAGGCCCAGCTCGTCGGCGACGATCTGGGAGACGATCGTCTGGTGGCCCTGCCCCTGGGGCGTCGTCCCGAGGATCGCGATGACGCGGCCGAGCGGGTCCACCTTGACCGTCGCCGAGTCCACCGCGCCCGACTTCGGCAGGTACTCGGGCTTGGCGCGGAACTGCGGGTCGAGCGCCGTCGCAACGTAGCCCATGTTGGAGACCGAGGGGTCCACGGCGAGCGCCAGGCCGATGCCGAACCAGCGCCCGGCGGCGCGCGCCCGGGCCTGCTCGCGCCGGAGCTCCGCGTACTTCGCGACCTCGAGCGCCTTGTCGAGCGCCTTGGGATAGTCGCCGGAATCGTAGAGCCCGCCCGTCGGCGTCCGGTACGGCATGGATGATGCCGGGATCAGGTTCTTCCGCCGCACCTCGACGGGATCGAGGCCGAGCTTGTCGGCCAGCCGGTCCATCATCCCTTCCGTCTCGAAGTAGAGGTGGCCGCACGCGTAGCCGCGGTTCGGCCCGGTGAGGCACTTGTTCGTCATGACCGTCGACGCGTCGACTTCGAGGTTCTGGAAGCGGTACGGGCCGACGAAATTGCCGGTAGGACGAAAACTGCAGCCGGGCTCGGGGCTCCGGATGTAGCCGCCGACGTTATCGAACCACTTGAAGCGCATGCCGAGGATCGTGCCGTCCTTCGTCGCCGCCAGCTCGCGATACGCGATCCGGTCGGTGCCGGTTGACGACGCCATGAGGTGCTCGTGGCGGTCCTCGATCCACTTGACCGTGACGCCCGTCAGCTTGGAGGCGAGCGCGATCAGCGCGATGTACGGGTAGATCAGCGACTTGATCCCGAAGCTCCCGCCGATGTCCGGCGGCACGATGAAGCGCAGCTTGTTGTCGGGCAGGCCCAGCACGCGCGCCGTCAGCGGGTGCATGATGAACGGCCCCATGAAGTTCGACCACACCGTGCAGATGCCGTCGAGCGCGTCCCACCGGGCGATGACGCCGTAGGTCTCGATCGGCGTCGAGCCGTACTTCGGGAACCTGAAGCGCTCCCGGATGACGATGTCGGCGTCGCGGAACGCCCGGTCCGGGTCGCCGTAGACGAGCCGCCGGTTGTTCGCCAGGTTCGAGCCGACCGCGTCGTGGAGGACGGGCGCGTCGGGCTCGAGCGCGCGCTCCGGGTCCACGACCGCCGGCAGCGGCTCGTAGCTCACCTGCACCAGGTCCGCGGCGTCCTCGGCCGTGTAGCGGTCGCGGGCGACGACGACCGCGACGGGCTCGCCGACGAAGCGCGCCTTGTCGGTCGCCGCGCAGTAGTAGTGGACGGGCGCCGTGACGCCGACGGAGAAGGGCTTGCTGTGCCTGGCGACGTCCGCGCCTGTGATCGCGCCGACGACGCCGTCCAACGCGAGCGCGGCGGCGAGGTCGTAGCCGAGGATCCGCGCGTGGGCGTGCGGCGACCGGACGATCGCCGCGTGGTAGAGGTTGCCGACCGGCGGATGGTCGTCGATGTAGGTGCCGCGCCCGGTGAGCAGCCGGTAATCCTCGACGCGCTTGACCGACTTGCCGATCCAGCCCTGCTCGCTCATGGGACGCGCCGCACTCTAGTCAGGGGCGCCCTGACATGTCAAGCGCCCGGGAGGTCTCAGCCTCACGTCGCTCCCGGTCGGTCCCGGCCTCGCCGCCTCGCCGGCGGTGCGGTCGTCGGCTCGATCCTGTGCTCGGCCAGCCACTCCCGCGCCGCGGCGTGCAGCCGGGCGTCCCGGAATGCGAACCAGCGCTCGCGCTCGTCCGGAGCGTCGTGCAGGGCGTTCTTGAACCGGCGGAAGGCGCCGCGCCCGTCGAGCGCGATCTCCAGCCGGTCGCGCAGCCGGTCGTCGCTCACCGTGCCGGTGAACTCCTCCATCCATCCGTACTCGATGCGCGAGCCGAGTGGCTCCACGTGGATGAGGTGTCCCGCCGCCAGCCCGGCGTCGAGCTCCTCCTCCGAGAGCCAGGCGTCGTCATCGTCCATGCGGCCGATCGGGACCATCTCAACCCCGCCGCTTCGCCGGTCGAGGTAGCAGGTCCATTCTTCGGCGTTCGCCGTGAGCGCCATCTCCAGGTCGTCCCAGTTGACGGGAACCTTGCTCGCCGATCCGTGGGACTCCGGCTCGTCCCGACTGAGCCACGCTGCGATCCTCTCCCGCTCCTCCGCCCCGAACTCGTGGCCGTAAAAGCGCAGGAACAGCTGCTCGCGCACCCTGGCCGGCGACGCGGACGGCTCCTTCTCCAGTACCGATGCGACGACCAGCGCTCGCGCCGTGGCGAACATCGAGCTGCCCATCTTCAGCCGTTCGGCGCCCGAGTGTTGCAGAAGCATCTCCCGGTGCTTCCGCTCCAGCTCGGGAGATGTGTCATTCATCCGGCAACCTCCCGATAGAGCGAGTCGAGCCCCAAGCGGTTTACCCACCGCACCAGGTACTCGCGATCGAGGCCGGGGTCGGCGGCAAGCAGGTTGCGCACGTCTGCGAGCTGGATTTCGGAGCGGCTGTCCCTGGCCCAGTCGAGCTTGGAGATGATCAAGTCCTCCGGAGCCACGATGAAGATCGTGCTGTCATCGACCGTCACGCGGCGTCGCCGCCGGAACTCCTCGCGCCGATACTCGCTGTCCTTGCGGACGACGAAATCCACCTTGACCACCGAGTGGGTGTGAATGACGTTGAACGCCGTCCGCGCGGCGATCGCGCGGCCCACCGCTTCGGGCTCGACATAGAAATCGTCCGAGAACAGCTCGGTCAGCCGGTCCGTATCGGCAGTGGACACCTGGATGACGATGTCGATGTCCCGCGTCATCCGTGGCACCGCGTAGTAGTTGGTCGCGATCGACCCGGTCACCATGTACGGGATCCCCGCCGAATCGAGACGCCCGGTGACGATCTTGAGGACTCCCAGCTCTTCGGTCACGTCCGGCCCCCCGGCCTCGCGCCCCGGTGGCCCGCTGGCCGGCGCGTGCTCCTCTGCCGTGCGGTCTCCACGATGACGAAGATAGCATCGACGAGGCGCGAGATTCAGGTGGCGCCGTCGGCGGCCGCGTCCGGCGGGGCGCCCCACGAAAATGAGGAGCCGTCCCTATTGCCGCCGGAGCGCCGCCGGTCGAGACTGGCCTCCGCGCCGCGCCGAGCCGCGGCGGAGGAGGAGCCCATGCCCAGCATGTCGCCGTCAGCGGCCATCGCGAAGTTCCTGGAAGCGGCCGGCTGCGAGTTCTTCTTCGGCGTCGTCGGCCACGGCAACTGGGCGCTGCTCGACGCGCTCACCAGCACGCGGATCCGCGGCGTCCGTGCCCGGTGCGAGGACCACGCCGTCCACATGGCCGACGGCTACTGGCGCTCGCGGCGCCAGCCGCCTCCGGCCGTCGTCGTCGCCAGCGGCGGCCCCGGCGCGACCAACCTCATCCCCGCTCTGGCCGAGGCCTACTACTCCTCGGTGGCGCTCGTGGCCTTGGTGGGCGCGGGGCCGAGCCAGTGGTTCGATCGCGGCGGCATCCAGGAGGCGTACCGCACGGCGCCGGAGTCGTGGGTGAGTCTCGCCCGCCCCGTGGCCAAACGCGCGCTCATGGTCAACCGTCCCGACACGACGCTGGAGATGTTCGTCCGCGCCTACAAGGAGGCCGTCACCGGGCGCCCGGGCCCGGTGGTGGTGCAGATCCCCTTCGACATCCAGGCGACGCCGATCGACGTGCGCGCCATCCCCGACCCGCGGGCCTGGGCCCACGTCCACCCGCCCGCGCCCGCGCCGGACGCCGTCGAGGAGGCTGCCGCGCTGCTCGCCCGCGCCGCGCGTCCGCTCGTCATCGCGAGCACCGGGATCCACAACGCGCGCGCCTGGGACGCCCTCCGCGCCTTCGCCGACGCGTTCGGGATCCCCGTCTGCACGACGTTCGCCGGCAAGGGCGCGTTCCCCGAAGAGCACGCCTGCTACGCCGGCATCCCCGGGCGCTTCGGTGACGAGTACGGCACCGAGGCGGCCCGCCGCGCGGACGTGCTGCTCTCGCTCGGCAACCGCTTCACCGATCTCACGACCGCCGGGTGGACGATCTACGACATCCCGCACACGACGCGCCTCATCCAGGTGGACATCGACCTCGGCGAGATCGCCCGCGTCTACCCGGTGGACGTCGGCATGGTCGCCGACGCGCGCCTGGCGCTCCTCGCGCTCACCCAGGCGCTCCGCGCGCGCGGCTATACGGGCAGCGGCAACGCGGCGTGGCGCGCCGAGATCGACGCCTGGCGCCGCCGGTGGCGGGCGAAGATGGCGCCGGCGCGCGAGAAGGAGGGACCGCCGCTCGACTACGCACCGCTCCTCGACGAGGCGGCGCGGGCCGTCCGCGACGTGGACCCCGAGACTTCCGTGCTCTTCGACACCGGGCAGATCCTCTGCTACGGGCCGAGCTTCTTCCGCGCCGCCTCGCGCCACATCCATACCAACAACGGGCACTTCATCCGGATGGGCTGGAGCGTGCCCGGCCTCATCGGCGCGAAGCTCGCCCACGCCGACCACCCGGCGCTCGCCTTCACCGGTGACGGCTCGTTCATGATGACGGGCACGGCCGTCGCCACCGCCGTCGAGTACGGCCTGCCGATGGTGTGGCTCGTCCTCAACAACCGCTCGATGCTCTTCGAGCGGCGGATGGAGAAGTTCTACGGCCAGCACGTCTTCTGCGACTACCGCATCGAGAAGACGGGCGAGCTGTGGAACCCCGACCTCGTCAAGCTGGCGGAGTCGATGGGCGCCCGCGGGATGCGGCTCGAGCGGCGCAGCGACGTGTACCGGGTGGTGACCGAGGCGCTCCGCCATCCCGGCCCCGTCGTCGTCGACGTGAGCATGGACGTGGCCTCACCGGTCTACAACCCGGTGTCGTTCCGCTACGCGGACAGCTTCTCCGAGCGCGGGCTCGACAACCCGCCGTTCTAGACCGAGGCTAGGCGGCGCAGCCCGGGCGCGGCGCGTCGGGCGCGCGCCGTGGAACCAGCATGCAGCCGAAGGTGGCGGGGCGCTTTCGGTACTCGGCGAGCGTCGCCTGGAGCCGCGCGAGCGTCCGGTCACGCCGCGCGAGCCCCACGCCGTAGATCGCCAGATCGTTGACGAGCGTCGTGTAAAAGTGGTGCGGGGCGTCGCCGCCCCCGTCCTTCATCATGCAGGGCGCCGGCTTCTGCGCGATCCGGAGCAGTGAGCCGAAGGTGCCGACGTACTCGGCGAGGCTCGGCTCGTCGCGAAGGTCCCGGGGCACCTCGGGGAAGCGCGCGAGGAACTCGTCGACGGTCATCGGACCGCCTGGCGATCGGACCTTGTCCCCGAGTCCGTCCGAGAGACGAATCTGCATCCGCGTCCCTCCCCGGCCGATTATACCGCGAGGCCCGTCGCCGCCTGCGTCGCCCCGTCCCCCCGGCCGGGGCTGCCAGACGCTCCGGGGGACCTGAGCGACAAGTCGCAGCGAACTTCCTCCGGCGATGGGCGTTGGCTTTCAGGAAGAACGCCGCCAGGCGCTTGGCCGGCGGCGTGTTGCGGCTCCGGCCCACGCTTCACGCGTTCATCGATCACCACGCAGGAGAGCCGCGGCAACCTTGCCACAGGCGGCGCGTCATGACAAACGCGCGGAGCGGTGCTACTGTCTCGCAACTTCAGGCCCGGAGGGGTCCAGATCGCGCTGAAGCGGCCGCCGCTCGTCGTCGTGCTCGTCGCCCTGCTGATCCTCGCCCTCGGCGAGACCGGCGGCGCCCTCATGTCCCAGCTGCGGCCGGCGCTCCAGCGCCAGGCCGCGGCGCGCGTCGACGCGAACGCGCAGGCCCACGGCTTCTCCGGCTCCGCCGAGTACGACGACGAGGTGCGCGAGCGCGCGGTGTTCACCGCCGAGTCGGGCCTGTCGTTCTTCCACACGCACGCGGAAGGGCTCGGCCTCGTCCTCTTCTTCGCGAGCACGCTGGTGGCGAGCGTGGTCCCCGCGCGCCGCATCCGTGCCGCGCTCTACGTCCTGCTCACGGCGGGCGGCCTCTTCCCGCTCGGCTACGCGGTCTACGGCGTGGCGGTGCTCGAGCTCGGACGCGAGGCCGGCATCGAGCTGGCCGAGCGCTGGGTCCTGACGCCGCTCGGCAGCGCGGCCATCCTGGGGCTCCTCGGCCTCGCCGCCGCGCTCGCCGCCGCGCGGAGCCGTGCGTGACCGAGGCCCCCGGCGCCACCTGGCGCCTGCCGCCCGGCTCGGTCCTCCTGGTCGCCGTGGTCCTCATCGTCTGCGCCGAGGTGGGCGGCGCCTCGATGGCGCGCTTCAAGGTGGAGCTGACGCGCTGGGCGCGGAGCGCAATGCTCGCCCGGCCGGCCGTCCACGGCCTCGTCGGCGTGCGCGACGTGGACGAGCGGATCCTCGACGAGGCGCTCGTGAAGTTCGACGCGGGGCTCCGCCTCTTCCACATGCACGCCGAGGGGATGGGCCTGGTCATCATCGCGGGGACCACGGTCGCCGCCACCCTGGCCCGCTCGACCCCCGCCCGGGCGGCCATCATCGCTCTTCTCACGGCGGGCGGAGCGGGCTATCCTCTCGGCTACCTGGTCTGGGCCGGGCTCATCCCGTATCACGGGCCCGAGAAGGGAAAGGCGATCGCGGAATGGCTGGTGTGGATCCCGTTCGGCGGGGCGACGATCGTGGCGCTCTGGTGGCTCGCCGGCCTCGTCGCCTGGCGAATGACACGGAGGGGAAGGGGTTGATCGGGCATGTCGGAGCCGCGCGCGCCTTTCTCAGGCCACCTGCGGTCCGTGCCGTGCTCGCGGTCCCCGCTCCAGTAATCCTCGCGGTCCTCGCTACAATAGTCGCGCCCGCTGCCGCGCACCACGTCGGCACCTACACGCCGAAGGACAACGAGATCACGACCAACTTCAAGCAGGTCAAGTTCTCGGTCCAGGCGAAGAAGTTCGACGTCGCGCTCCGGCTCTTCGAGCGGGGCGCCCTCAAGGCCGAGATGCGCGCCAAGGCACCGAATCTCCCGCCCGGTCTCGAGGCGGCGACGCGCGCGGCCCTCCAGGCGGGCGACGCCCTCGAGGTGGAGCGCCAGCTCATGCTCTTCTTCGCCGCCCTTGCACGCGAGCTGGCGCTCGAGGCCGACCGCCAGCTCGCCGACCCGAAGCTCTCGCTCGAGGCCCGCACGGCCACGGGACAGCGCTTCCTCGAGGCGATCTGGCGCTACTACAACCTCGTGGACTTCGCCGTGTCCTCGCGCGACAGCAAGACCTCCGTGGCCGTGCGCCTGGCCTTCGACGAGGCCGAGGGCTACGCGCGGAGCGCGGCCGCCCCGGCGGCCGTCAACCCCTGCGCCGGCAGCAAAACCGCGGCCGGGCGCGCGCAGGTACCGCCCGACCCGTCGAAGCTGCGCGAGCCGCTCCGGCGGATCGCGCAGGTCCTCGCGGACCTGATCCAGACATCGTCACCATCAGCAAGGAGGAACTCATGAAGCGTCTCACGTGGCTCGCCCTGTTCCTGGCGGTCGTCGTCAGCGCCGTGTGGGTGGCGGCGCCCGCCATGTCCCAGTCGAAGGTCGTGAAGATCGGCGACCTCGGCTCCAAGATCGGCGTCTTCGAGGGCTACGGCAAGTACCAGACGATGGGCGTCCAGATGGCGGTGGAGGAGCTGAACGCCAAGGGCGGCGTCCTCGGCCACAGGATCGAGATCATCTCCGAGGACGACGAGACGAAGCCCGGGCCGGCCGTCCGCAAGGCGGAGAAGCTGATCCTCCAGGACGACGTGAAGCTGCTCGTGGGTGCCGTCTCCTCGGGCTCGACCATGGCGGTCATGGACGTCACCAAGAAGCACAAGACGATCCACTGGAACTCGGTCTCGTGCGCCGAGTTCATGCGGACGACGAAGTTCCACAAGTACTACTTCTCGAACCAGCCCGACTCGCGCCAGCAGGCGAACGGCCTGGCCAAGTACATCCTCGACAAGATGGGCAAGAAGGTCTACCTCTTCTACACGGACTACGCGATGGGCCAGTCGGACGGGCGCCAGTTCAAGACGGCGTTCGAGAAGCTCGGCGGCGAGGTCGTCGGGGTGGCCGGCGCCCCGCTCGACACCAAGGACTTCAGCCCCTGGTTCGGCGCCATCAACGCCTCGGGCGCCGACGTGCTGTTCCTCGCGTTCGCGGGCACGGATTCCCTGCGCCTCATGACGCAGCTCCACTCGTTCGGGATGACGAAGAAGTACAAGCTGGCGGGGATCGACTGCTTCCTGCTCCAGCAGGACCTCGCGGCGATCGCGGATCCGATGGAAGGGTTCGTGCAGCTCAACCACTTCTCGCCCTATAACCCCGACCCGAACATGCAGGCCTACAACGCCAGGTTCAAGAAGAAGTTCGGCGTCGACGCGAATATCGCCGCCGGCTCATACGACGCCGTCCTCTTCTGGGCGGCGGCGGTCGAAAAGGCCAAGTCCTTCGACCCCGACAAGGTCGCCGCGGCGCACGAGGGCATGTGCCGGGACAACACGCACATCGGCCGCCAGTGCATCCGGAAGGAAGACCACCAGGTCGTGATGGACATGCACCTCTACCAGGTGAAGGCCGGCCAGAACCTCCCGATCGCGCGGATCGACGGCAAGGACGCGATCGGCGAGCCCATGGTCGGCAAGGACCCCGTCGAGGGGTTCACGTGGGAGATCAAGAAGAAGAAGTAACCGCGAGACTTGGACTATCTCGTCGCGGTCCTGCTGCCGCAGCTCCTGCACGGCCTCGTCTTCGGGGCCGCGCTGGGGCTGCTGGCGCTGGGCCTCACCGTGATCTTCGGCCTGCTGGGCGTGATGAACTTCGCCCACGGCGAGCTGTACATGATGGGCGCGTACGCCGGGATCGTGGTGATCGGGGTGACCGGGTCCTTCTGGCTGGCGCTGGTCGCGGCCCCCGTGATCGTCGGCGTGCTCGGGGCGATCACCGAGGCCGCGACCCTCCGCCCGCTCTACCGCCGCGAGCCCCTCTACGGCCTCATCCTCACCTTCGGCCTCGCGCTGGTGTTCCGCGAGGGCGTGCGCCAGATCTGGGGCGGCGACATGCGGCGCATCCTGCCCCCGTTCACCGGCTCGACCCCGCTGCTCGGCATGACGTACCCGGACTACCGGCTGTTCCTCCTCGGCGCCTCCTCCGTGCTCCTGCTCGCGATCTGGCTCTTCTTCACCAAAACGCGCGCCGGCATCATCGTGCGGGCCGCCGTCCAGGACGCCGAGATGCTCGACGGGCTCGGCGTGAACGTCCCGCGCGTCTTCACGCTCACGTTCGCCGGCTCGGCGGCGCTCGCCTCCCTCGCCGGGCTGCTGCTCGCGCCGGTCTTCACCGTCTACCCCCAGATGGGCGTGGAGATGATCCTCCTGGCCTTCATCGTCGTCATCCTCGGGGGCATGGGGTCCATGGGCGGCTCCGTCGTCGCCGCCTTCGTGATCGGCCTCGCCCAGTCCCTGTTCTCGCTCTGGATGAACCCGCAGCGGGTCGCGATCGCGATCTTCGGCATCATGATCGTCGTGCTGATCGTCCGTCCCCGCGGCTTCTTCGGCCGGGAGGGCGTCCTTGAGTAGGGTCTTCGGCTGGCGCTCGGCCGTCGCGTTCGCCGCGCTGGCGGCGCTGCCCTGGCTGCCCGGAGTTCCGAAGTACTACCTGCTGCTCGCCTTCGACGCGCTCCTCTTCGGCGCGATCGCGATGAGCCTCGATCTCCTGATCGGCTACACGGGGCTGGTCTCGTTCGGCCACGCCGCCTTCTACGGGCTCGGGGCGTACGCGACGGCGATCCTGCTCGAGCGCGGGATCCTCTCGCTCTGGGCGTGCCTCGGCTTCGCGATCGTGGTCGTCGGGCTCTACGCGGCGGTCGTCAGCTACTTCGCCACGGCGCGCCGGGGGATCTACTTCGCCCTGCTCACGTTGATCTTCGCGGAGGTCGTGTTCACCTTCTTCCGCTACACGCAGACCTTCGGCGGCTCCGACGGCATCCAGGGCCTCCCCGATGCGCTCGTGTTCCCCGGGGTCGCGATCGACACGCCCGCGCGAAAGTACTATCTCGTGTGGGTCTATCTGCTCCTCGCGTACGCCGTCTGCCGCGTGCTCGTCACCTCGCACTTCGGCCGGGTGCTCGTCGCGATCCGCGAGAACGAGGACCGGGCGCGCTTCCTCGGCTACAACGTGCAGAAGTACAAGATGCTCGCCTGCATGATCTCCGCCCTGCTCACGGGCCTCGGCGGCGCGATCTACCCGATCCGCGCGGCCTTCGCGACGCCGGACCTGATGCTCTGGACCGAGTCGGGCGAGTTCATCATCTCGGTCATGATCGGCGGCCTCGGCACGCTCGTTGGCCCGATCATCGGCGGCGTCTTCTTCACGCTCCTGCGCGACAAGGTCTCCTCGTACGTGGACTGGTACTTCATCGTGATCGGCGTGGTGCTCGTGGTGATCGTCCTCTTCCTCCCCAAGGGGCTCCTCGGCCTCCGCCGGGCGCTCGGCTTCGGACGATGGCGCGCGACGGCGTAGTCCTCGCGGTGGAGGGCGTCTCCAAGAGCTTCGGCGCCCTCGCCGCGCTGACGGACGTGAGCCTCAGCGTGCGCCAGGGCGAGGTCTTCTCGGTGATCGGGCCGAACGGCGCCGGCAAGTCCACGCTCTTCAACGTGGTCTCCGGCCTCTACGCGCCCACGGCGGGGCGCGTGAGCTTCCTCGGCCGCGAGATCACGGGGCTCGCGCCGGAGACGATCAACCGCCTCGGCGTGGCGAAGACCTTCCAGATCACGAACATCTTCCCCGAGATCTCGGTCGGCGAGAACGTAAGCGTCGCCTCCCAGAGTCGCGCCGCTGTGTCGGGGCGCCTGGCGTCCCTCTGGCGACGGGCCGACGTCGAGGCGCGTGTGACCGAGCTCCTGGAGGCGTTCGGGCTCACGGCGAAGCGCGACGAGCTGGCGGAGAACCTCTCGCACGGCGAGCAGCGCTACCTCGAGATCTGCCTGGCGCTCGCGACCGAGCCGACGCTCCTCCTGCTCGACGAACCCACGGCGGGGATGACGCCGGGCGAGACCAGGGGCGCGACCGCGCTCATCAAGAAGATCGCGCTCGCGCGCGGGCTCACGCTGCTGCTGATCGAGCACGACATGTCGGTCGTCATGGGGATCTCCGACCGGATCGCGGTGCTCCACTTCGGTGAGAAGATCGCCGAGGGCCCGCCGGAGCAGATCCGGAACGACCCCAGGGTGATCGAGGCGTACCTCGGGCCGCCGGAGGCCTAGTCGGATGATTCATGAACGGTCCCCGTGGAGACGGACGGTGGCACACGGAGCGCAGCCTCGGGAGGGGTCGCTCGACCACGCGGCACGCGTCCGCTGCCCGTGTGCGGCTGGGCTCCATCCTGCGCGCGGGGTCCGGGGCCACGCGGCGGGAACGGGTCTCGTCGACCCCTCCCGAAGCTGCGCTCCGTGCGCCACCCTCCGACCCGCGCGTGCGGCGATCATGAATAACCCAGGCTCTTGTCGCGTTTGGGACATCCTGTGAACCATCGCGCGGCGGGGTCGGCGGGCGCGTGCGCCAGGGGTCGCGGGAACCCGTTCCCGCCCCGCTGGGAGCGGACCGGGCGCGCCCGGATGGAGCCCAGCCGCAACGGGGCAGCGGAGGTGGGCCGCGTGGTCCCGCGACCCCTGGCGCACGCACCCGCCGGCCCCGGGCCCGCGTGGATGCGCGTGATGCTGCGCGATTGACGTGATGCTGCGCGATTGACGTGATGCTTCGCATCAGAGACGTCCACGCCGGGTACGGCGCGACGCCGATCCTCTTCGGCGTCTCGCTCGAGGTGCGCGCGGGCGAGGCTGTCGCGCTCCTCGGCAAGAACGGCATGGGTAAAACGACGCTCATGAAGACCGCGATGGGATTCCTCAAGCCCTGGCGCGGGACGATCGAGTTCGACGGCGCGGACCTGACGCGCCTCACGCCGCACGAGATCGCCCGGCTCGGCGTGGGCTTCGTGCCCGAGAACCGCCGCATCTTTCCCGGCCTCACGGTGCGCGAGAACCTCGATCTCGGCCTCTCGGCGTCGGCGGACCGCGGGACGGCGCTCCGGAAGCGGCGGTTCGACGAGGTGTTCCAGCACTTCCCGCGCCTCGCCGAGCGCATCGACCAGCCGGGCAAGACGCTCTCGGGCGGCGAGCAGCAGATGCTCGCGATCGCCCGCGTCATGATGGCCGGCGCGCGGCTCATCCTGATGGACGAGCCGACCCAGGGGCTCGCGCCCGCCTTCACCCGCCACATCCGCGACATGGTCGGCGAGCTGAAGCGGCTCGGCGTGACCGTGCTCCTGGTCGAGCAGAACGCGCGAGTAGCGCTCTCGGTCTGCGATCGCGGCTATATCATGGAGAAGGGGCTCATCGTGTTCGAGGCCTCCTCGAGGGAGCTCAGAGAGAGCCCGGTGACACGTGAAAAGCTGGGCGTCTAGCCTCACCGGCGCGCGCCGCCGCGGGTCCGTCGTCCGCGCCGCGCTCGCCGTCGTGCTCGTCGGGGCACTCGTGTGGCTTCTGCCGCTCCGGCGGCCGGGCGAGGAGGGCGGCCATTCCGCCGCGCGCGTGGCACCGGCGCTCGATCCCTTCGAGAAGGCCGGCGTCACCGAGCTCAAGGAAGGCCAGCACGGCCCCCCGTTCGCCCTTCTCACGCTCGACGGCGAGCGCGCGTCGCTCGCCGACTATCGCGACAAGCTCGTCGTCCTGAACTTCTGGGCCACGTGGTGTCAGCCCTGCACGCTCGAGATGCCGACGCTCGAGGCGCTCTGGCAGCAGTACAAGGACCGCGGCCTCGTCATCCTCGGCGTCTCGGTGGACCGTGGCGCGCCGCTGGACCTGATCAGGCCCTACGTGCAAGGCCTCAAGCTCACCTTCCCGATTCTCCTCGACCCCGAGCTCAAGACGGCGAACGCGTGGCGTGTCACCGGCTTGCCCGCGACGTTCCTCGTGCGGCCGGGCGGCGAGGTTGCCGGATTCGCGGTCGGCGCGCGCGAGTGGCACAGCGAGCCGATGCGCGCGCTGCTGGAGACGATGCTCCCGGGCGCGCCCCACGCCCGCCAATGACGGAGGACCGGCCATGACACCGGGCGACCGCGACGTCCTGCTCATCGTGGACATCCAGAACGATTTCATTCCCAGCGGCGCGCTCGCCGTCCCGGCGGGCGACGAGGTGGTCCCGCTGGTCAACCGGCTCGCGCGCGCCTTTCAGCACGTGATCCTCACCCAGGACTGGCACACGCCGGGCCACATTTCGTTCGCGTCGAGCCACGCCGGCAAGAAGCCCTTCGAGACGATGGAGCTGCCGTACGGCACCCAGGTGCTCTGGCCGGACCACTGTGTCCAGGGCACGCCCGGCGCCGACTTCCACCGGGGCCTCGACGTCCCGCACGCGGAGCTGATCATCCGCAAGGGCTACCGCCGCCACGTCGATTCGTATTCGGCCTTCTGCGAGGTCGACGGCAAGACGTCCACGGGACTCGCGGGCTATCTCCGCGACCGCGGCCTCGAGCACGTGTTCCTCGCCGGGCTCGCGACCGACTTCTGCGTGGCGTGGTCGGCGCTCGACGCGCGCAAGCGCGGCTTTCGCGCCACGGTCATCGAGGACGCCTGCCGCGCGATCGACACCGGGGGCTCCCTCGCGAAGGCGTGGCGGGATATGGCCGCGGCCGGTGTCGCCCGCGTCGGGTCCTCCGCCATCGAGGACTGACCGCCGCGCGGGCGCCGTCTATCCGATGATCTCCACCTTCACGGAACGGTGCCCGCGGCGTATGCGGTACGTTTGAAAGTCTCGCCGATCGATCGTGAAGACTCTTGTCGTGGCAAACACTTCCGCGGCTACCAGCAGCGAGGCATCAGCCAAGTCCATCGGGTGATCGGCGTACTGTTCCATCAGCTCGAATGCTCGTTGTAGACTTGTTGCATCGAAAGACCAGACCGTCGCGCCTCCGCGCAAGATGAAGTCACGGAGGCGATCTGCCCCAGTGCTGCCGGGCGAGAGCATGTGGAATGCCTCGGTGAGGACAGGAACAGTCGTGAGGAGCGGCTCCCGGAGGGTCTTGAGAGTCTCTCGACAACGTCTGTGGGAAGGGTCTTTCGGATCGAAGAGCGCGACCAATGGCCCGGTGTCGACCAGGATCACCGCCGGAGTTTCCGGCGAATGGCCGCCCGAACTCCACGGCGTGTCCGGGTTGCGGGCGCTACGGCGTAGCCGCCCGGCCCGAGGTCAAGTTCCTTGTAGATATCGTAGGGGACGCGCTGAGCCTCCCGAGCGACCTCGTTTCGCAAGACGAGGAGACCCTTCTTCATGGCCCCGGAGACGGACAGGCCGGTCACCGTCACGATTTGCTCCAAAACCTTCTCGGTTTCCTCGTCTAATCTCACGGTCCGGATTCCCATTGCCACCACTCCTTCCTCTTGGTGTAAGACATCATGTAATACACCGGTACCAGTGTCAAGGGCGACGCAAGCGCGGAACCGTGCGGGCCCGACGAGCACAGCCGCTGTAGGGATTTCCCCCGCGCCCTCACGCTTGTCGGGCCTGTCGTGGTCGGCCTGACGGGCCACAGGACATCGCCAATTCGACCAGGAAGCGCACGCCCGGCTCCCGGGGTAGAGTGGTGGCGTGGACAGCCCGGTCGTCTGGACCGACGAGGCCCGCCGGCGCGTCGAGAACGCGCCGCCGTTCGTCCGCCCCGGCATCCTGAAACTCATGGAGCGGCGGGCGCGGGAGCGCGGGCGCACGGTCGTCACCTCGGAGTTCCTCACCGAGATCCGCAACGAGTCCATGCTGCGGGTGGCGAAGTCCATCCGGGGCTTCGGGTTCGAGGAGTTGTCGATGGACGCCTTCGAGGTCGCGAAGGCGAAGATGAAGAAGCTCCCCCGGAAGCTCGAGGTGATCGAGCAGATCAAGGCCTTCCTCGGCGCGCGCACGGAGAAGAACGACATGGTGCTGGCGAAGTTCCAGCGCTACCTCGAGATGATCCCGGAGCGGGGGCTCCCCTGGACCGAGGAGGCGCTCGCGCGCCTGCAGCGGGCGCCGGCCTTCGTCCGCGCGCTCGCCCGCGAGGCGATCGAGGCCGAGGCGCGGCGGCGCGGCGCCACGGTCGTCACGCCCGACGTGGTCGAGCACGTCGGCGCGGCGTTCCGACCGCCGGCCACGGAGGACGCCGAGCGCGCGGGCCCGCGCGCGGATGCCCCGCTCGAGGGCGTGACGATGCTCTGGACGGCGGAGGCCGAGGAGCGGCTGCGCCGCATCCCGATCCCGGCGGTGCGCCGGATGGTGATCCGGCGCGTCGAGGCGGCGGCGCGCACGCGCGGGCTCGAGATCGTGGACCGCGCGCTCTACGACGAGACGCGCGGCTGAGCCCGGCGATGCCGAACGTCAACAAGCTGTTCCGGCGGCTCTCGATCCGGGCGAAGCTCGTCGTGGCCTTCTGCCTCTTCGGATCCGCCCCGCTCGCGGTCGTGGGCGGCTTCGGCGCGCTGCACGCCTACGTCCTCATGAGCGACGCGGTCCGCGACCGCCTCAAGGCGGGCGTCGTCATGAAGGCGGAGGAGATCCAGCGGTACCTCCAGAGCGTGCGCGAGGACGTCCGCTTCCTCTCCCGCCTGCCGACCCTCCGCGCGCTGGCGGACACGCCCGCGGACGCGGCCGGCGAGCAGCGCCGGCGCGCCGCCCTCGTCGGCGAGGCGTTCCTTTCCTTCTCCCGCTCCCGTCCGGCCTACTACCAGATCCGGTACATCGACGAGCGCGGGCGGGAAATCGTCCGCGCCGACTTCGACGGGCAGCGCCACTACCTCGTCGCCCGGGAGGCGCTCCAGGACAAGCGCGACCGGTACTACTTCGTCGAGGCCATGGCGACGCCGCCGGACAGGGTGTACGTCTCCCCGATGGACCTCAACATCGAGTGGGGGGAAATCGAGCGCCCGCACAAGCCGGTGATCCGCTACGCCGTGACGTTCCGGAACACCGGGGGCGAGGCCCGCGGCATCGTCATCGTGAACCTCTACGCCGCGCGCATCCTCGGCCAGGTGCTGGCGCTCGGCCAGCAGATCGGGAGCGTCGCGCTCGCGACGGCTGCCGGCGACTATCTGACGCCGGCACCGTCGGAGGGTGGGGGCGCCGGGGCGTCGGTGCTGACCGATTTCCCGCGGGAGCTCGCGGCCGCGGTGCTCTCGGGGCGCGCCGGAACGATCGTCGAGCCCGGCCTCCGCGGCCGGATCGTCGCCTTCGCCCCGATCTTCGCCCGCGAGGACCGGACGGAGTTCTGGGTGCTCGCTCACACGTTTTCCAAGACGGAGGTGCTCTCCTCCATCCGCTCGCTCCAGCTCCTGGTGTTCGCGCTGGGCTCGGGCGTTCTCGCCCTGGCGCTCGTCCTCGGCGTCATCGCCGCGCGACATTTCACCCGCCCGATCACCGCGCTGATCCAGGGCGCCGAGGCGGTCGCGCGCGGCGACTTCGACCACCGCGTCCGCGTCGAGACGAACGACGAGCTGGAGGACCTCGGCGGCCATTTCACGCGCATGGCGGAGCGCCTGGACCGGCGCGAGCGCGAGCTCCGCGAGGCCCGCGAGCGGGCCGAGCGCAAGGCCCGAGAGGCGCAGGCGCTCTACCGGATCGGCACGGAGATCCTGGCGCTCCTGTCCCTGCCCGAGATCTTGCAGACCGTCGCGGACAAGGCCCGGGAGCTCCTCCGGGCCGACGTCGCGATCCTCTGCCTCGGCGCCGCCGGCGACGGGCTCTCGATCGGCGCGGTGAGCGGCGCGACCGACGCGCTCCGGCTCGGTCCCGGCGATCTCCTCCCGGCCGCCGCGTGCGCGAAGGTCTCCTGCCCGGAGGCCGTCTGCCCCGCGACCGCGTTCCCCTCGTTTCCGACCCACGTGGCCGTCGCGCTCCGGAGCGGCGCGCGCGAGGTCGGCAATCTCTGCGTGGCCTTCGCCGAGCCCCGGCCGATGGGCGCCGAGGACCAGGAGTTCCTGTCGGGCCTCGCGAACCTGGCGACGATCGCGATCGAGAAGTCGCGCCTGCACCGGGAGGTCGCGACCCTGGCGCGGCTCGAGGAGCGCGAGCGGATCGCCCAGGACCTCCACGACGGGATCATCCAGTCGATCTACGCCGCCGGGCTCGGGCTCGAGGAGTGCGTGCGGCTCGCCGGCGAGGCGCCCGGGGAGGCGAAGGCGCGGCTCGCAGAGCTGATCGACGCGCTCAACGTCGTGATCCGCGACGTGCGGAACTACGTCGTCGGCCTCGGCCCCGAGCACCTCCGGGAGAGCGACCTTGGGCACTCGCTCGCGGAGCTCGCGCACGGGCTCGCCCTCAACGGCCTCCTCGATCTCGACCTCTCCCTCGACCCGCGGATCGAAGGCGCCCTGCCCCCCGAGCGCGCGGGGCAGCTCTACCACATCTGTCGCGAGGCGCTGACCAACGCCGTCAAGCACGCGCGGGCCTCGCGGGTCACGCTGGACGCGCGGCGTGAGGACGGTACGGTGCGCGTGACGGTGCAGGACGACGGCGTCGGCTTCGACGCCGGGCACGTCCGCGGCGCCGGGCAGGGCCTCCGCAACATGCGCGAGCGGACCCGGCGCCTGCGCGGGGAGCTCGCGATCGAGAGCGCCCCCGGCCGCGGCACCCGGATCACCGTCGCGGTCCCCACCGAAGAACCCGCAGTGCCGGCGGCGGAGCCGGCGTGAGCGCGCGGAAGATCGCGGTGCTCCTGGTGGACGACCACGAGGTCGTGCGCCTCGGGCTCCGCACGCTGCTGGGCCGCGAGCGGACGATCGAGCCGGAGCGGCGTCGAGGCCTGCCGCGAGATCCGTGCCGAGGCGCCCGGCACGCACGTCGTCATGCTGACCTCCTACGCCGACGACGACGCGGTGCTCGCGTCCATCATGGCGGGCGCCTCGGGCTATCTCCTCAAGCAGGTCCGCGGCCAGGAGCTGGCGCGCGCCATCGAGACCGTCGCCGGCGGCCAGTCGCTGCTCGATCCCGGGGTGACGCAGAAGGTCCTCGACCGGATGAAGCATCTGGTCGCCGGCGAGCAGCTCGACGGGATGGCCGCGCTCTCGCCCCAGGAGCAGAAGGTCCTCGCCCTCGTGGCGCAGGGGAAGACGAACAAGGAGATCGCCGGCGAGCTCGGGCTCTCCGACAAGACCGTCAAGAACTACCTCTCCCACGTCTTCGAGAAGCTCTCCCTCTCCCGCCGCGCCCAGGCCGCCGCCTTCTTCGCGCGCCGGCAGGCGCCGCGCGACTGACGCGGCGCCCTCTGCCTCGTGCTCCCCGACGAATCGCCGGTAGTGGGGGCCATCGGCTGAAGACACTCACCGGCCCGTTCCCGCTTCGAGCACGCGCTCGTGGTTCTCGTGCAAGGGGGGGCTTCTGCCCCTCGTGTGGGGGCCGACGCATGAGCGAGCTTGCGGCCCAGCTCGTCGATCGAGTGATCCCCCACGTTCCCGTGCGGCAGTGGGTGCTGTCGCTGCCCTGGTCGCTGCGCTACCAGCTGGCCTTCGACGCCGGCTTGTGCCGCGATGTGCTCGCGGTGTTCATGCGCGTGGTGTTCGGCTGGCTCTCGGCCAGCCTGGAGGGGTTTTCGCTCCACGCCAACGTCGCCCTGCCCGCTCACGCCAGAGAGCAGCTCGAGCACCTATGCCGCCCGTCCCGACGCCGCGCCGGCCAGCGCAGAAATTGACACCCGCCCGGCCGGACTGTTGAAATGGGTGCGCGAGGGCGAGGAGCCGGCACATTCGGACGCGGCTACTGGTGGTGAGCGTGGGGCTGGTCGTCGCCCTGCCCGGTGCGGCAGCGGCCCAGCGCATCGAGCTGGACGGGCGGTACTGGATCCCGGATGTCAGCGCCGAGGCGAAGATCGAAGGCGGGGCGCTCCCCGGCACCACGTTTGACTTCGAGCGAGATCTTGGAATCAGCCGGGAGCCTCTGGCCGATCTCCGGCTCAGCGTCTTCACGGGTCCGAACAGCAAGCTGCGCCTGGCCCACACGCGGGGGGACTACGAGGGCGACACGATCCTCGGTCGGACCATCCAGTTCAACGGCTCCGTCTTTCGGGCCGCGACCCGCGTCGTCTCCGAGCTCGACATGCACTATGCCCGGCTCGGATGGATCTGGCAGCTCCCGCTGATCCCCGGCAAGCTCAAGGTCGGTCCGGTCGTAGAGGCGAAGGCGTTCGTGGTCGAGGCCACGCTGAGGGCCCCGGCGACCACGCCTCCGCTGCGGGAAACCGAGACGCACGCCGTCGTGATCCCGAGCGCCGGCCTGGCGCTCGACCTCAGCCCGCACAAGGTGGTTGATCTGTTTGCCGAGGTCTCCGGCCTGACCCTGGGCGACGTGGGACACGTCGTCGACGCCGAGGCGGGGGTGAGGATCACCCTGATCAAGTTCCTCACCATCACCGGCGGCTATCGCTTCTTCGAGGTCCGGGGCGAGGAGGGCTCCAGCTTCGCGAGGCTCAGACTCTCCGGCCCGTTCGTGGGCGCGACCTTCAGGTTCTGATCAAGAGGGCTGGCGAGACGTGTCCCCGCTCCGGGGACCTCGCTGACACTCCTCTTCCCAGATGCGGTGGCATCGGCCGTGGAACCTGAGGACCCGGCCGTCCGGGAACCGGTATGCGACCTGCGCGCCCAGGTCATCGCACGCCGCGCACCTGGCGACGCCGATGGCGGTGTCCGCGTTCATGTGCCCCGTCGGCGAAGTCCGCCGGCCTGCTTCCGTCGTGAGCGGTGGGATCGCGCGAGGCAGGATGCCGGCGGCGAGCCGCTCGCAGATCCTCTGTGTGACGCTGTTCTTATCCATGTCGCGTTCCCTCCGTCCCCGGCCGGTCGCGCCCGGTCATCTTGCGCACGAGCTCGTTGATGCGGCGGACGGCGGCTCGAACGCTGGCGGCGGCTTCGGTGGTCGCGCCACCGGGCGCGGCCGTCGCCGGGCGATCGGCGCCTCCGAGGATCACCCCGAGCGGGTCGTTGATCTTGTCGCCGAGATAATCGCTCAGCTCCTTCAACCGATTCAGCTCCGCCACCGGCACCGTGACGTCGGTGCGCTCGGCGAGCGCGCGCCGTTCGGCGTCGAGCCGCGTGAGGATCTCGTCGAGCGCGTTCACGTTGGACGAGATGGTGTCGCGTACGCCCGCGTGCCGGTCGAGCGACGAAAGGACGACCTGGTGGTAGCGGCGCGCGAACTCCAGATCGTCGCGCAGCCGCACGAGGGTCTCCCGGTACTCGGCGCTGACGACGCGATTGACGAGCGCGTCGATCTCCTTCGCCACCTGGTCGGGCGGCACGTGCTTGGCGTCGAGGTAGGCCGTGGCCCCCAGGTCCATGCCCAGCTCCTGAGCCCGGTCTCCGATGAAGACGCTGCTGTAGAAGATGAACGGCAGGCGCGCCCAGCGCCCGTCGCGGCGGAGAGCGCGACACAGCTGGAAGCCGTCCATCCTCGGCATCTTGACGTCCGACACGACGGCCTCCGCCGATTGGCCCTCCAGGAGCTCGAGGGCGGCCGCCCCGTTGGGCGCCGTGAGGACCTCGTGCCCGGCCCTGCCGAGCAGGGCTGTCAGCAGACGTCGGCGGGGCAGGGAGTCGTCGACGACGAGAACGCGCATCACTTGATCATCCCCTAACACGCGCCGCGGAGTCAAACTTCGCGTGCGGGCTGTTCCTCTGCGCGCGCGGATCGAGCTACAGCAGGCGAAAGAGGCGGACGGGCGTGTCGACGTTCTTGAGCGGGCGCTTCTCGTTGTGGGCGCGCACCTGGGAAGTCCGCGAAACGACGCCTGCCGGGGCCGTTCGGCCCTGGTGGCGCCAGGGCCATAAAAGATCCCCGCGT